>NZ_JBEOVA010000038.1:0-60321 GCF_040295225.1 Streptomyces sp. NPDC002896
CGTGCACCTCGCCCAGGACCACGGCGCGCACATGACGGGGATCGAGCTGTCGCCCACCCAGCACGAGCGCGCCGCATCCACACACGCGGACGTTCAGGGCGTGGAGTTCGTGCAGGGCGACGTCGTCGACTACCTGGAGAGTGCCGAACCCTTCGATGCCGCGTACGCCATCGGCACCCTGGCCTTCATCGACCCATACCGTGCCCTGCCCGCCCTACGCGACGGCCTGCGCCCCGGGGCGCCGCTGATCCTCTCGCTCCTGCATACCGACCTGCACGGCCGCGGCCCGTCCACGACGGTCGAGCCGCGCGAGCAGATGATCCTGCTCAGCGACAACCCGCCCTTGCCCACCCAGATGTGGGTCCTGGAACCACAGCTGTGGGAGGACCTGCTCACCGAGCACGGCTTCCGAGTCGAGGCCATCGACCTGCTGGACCATCCCGACGAGAGCGCGCCCGTCGTGCAGCAGCTGATCCGGGCCCGCCGCCTCCCCGACCGGCCCGAACGCCTCTCCAGCCGCCCCCGCACAACGCGCCCTCCCGCGCCGCACGCAGCCATCGGCGTCGGCGGCATCGTCCTCAGCGACCGCGGCGTGCTGCTGGGCCGCCACCGCCACGGCACCCTTGAACTGCCGGGCGGCACCGTCGAGCCCGGCGAATCCCTCGAACGGACCGTGATCCGGGAACTCGCCGAGGAGACCGGACTGCGCGCCCGGATCGAGGACGTCACGCTCCTGGGCACACTCGTCGACCACGTCGACGACGTCGTCCGCCTCACCGTCGGCGCCCTGGTCAACGCCTGGCAGGGCCAGCCGGCCACCCAGCCGGACGAGAAGGTCCGCGACTGGGCTTGGTACCCGCTCGACCAGCTGCCCGACGGCCTGTTCGTGTGCAGCGCCCAGATCCTCACCGCATGGCGCCCCGACCTCCCCATCGACCACACCCCCGCGCACTTCACGCCCTACGCGTACAGCACACCTCCGGCGGCGACCGCAGCTGACGGCATCGCATGACCTCCGATGCGGACTCGAGCCAGTGGCCGGCACCGCGACTTCCGCCTGCTGTCTGTGTCATGTGGCAGTCTCCGGCCATGACTTGCGACCTTGCCGTCTGGGAAGGCTCCCGTCCGGCCGATGACGCCACTGCTGGCGGTCACGTCGTCGCGGCACTTCCGCAGCGATGGCCCGCATGACAGAGGACGAGGACGACGTCTCGCCGTGGTGCAGAGGGCCGCTGATCGATGAGGCGAGCGGCCCGCTGATCTAGCCCGTCCCGCCGGCCGTCACCGAGCGCGCCGGGGGATCGTGGCCGTACCCGGCGCGTCAGGAGTGCCGGTCCTCAGCGGCGCCGCTTCCCGCCCCGTCTGCCGTTCTTTCGGTGGCCGCGCTGTCGAAAACGGCCGACGTGGGTGTTCCGCTCCCGGGACACGCGCTCGACGAGGGCCTGAAGGTCCGCGAGGCCCTCCCGGTCCGGGTGGCCGGAGGCCAGAGCCGCCCGGAGGGCCTCTTCGGCCTCACGGCCCTGCTGGTGCAGTACGTGCCTCACCCCGTCGACGCCCGTCGCCTCGCAGAGCTGCAGCAGGCTTTCAGCGACCATGAGCAGACTTTCCGGCTCTGTCAGGTCCTCGGGGGCGAGAATCTCCCGGCGGGCCAGGAGGCTCAGCGCGGTGGGAGCCAGCGATGGGTCCGAACGGAGGCTTCGCAGCAAGATCACCCCGTCGTCGAGCGATGAGACGAGGACGTCCAGCATGGCCTCGGCCCGGGTGCGGAACGGCATGGTCCGCACCGCGTGGACGAGCTGCTCCAGCGCTGCGGGGCGGTCGCCGTGGACGGCGATCCATGCGGCGAGCTCTGCCCGTGCGGACTCCGGATCGTAGTGGTCGGCGAGGACGCCCAGCAGGCCGGCCGGCGGGGCCTGGGTAAGCTCGCCGATCAAGGGTGCGTCCCGGCCTTCGGCCAGCAGCCTGCGGCGCACGGAGTCCGTTCCGAGGTCGGTGAGGCGGATCAACTCAACGGGTCCCGCAGTCAGTTCGGACTTCAGTTTCCGGGCCCGCAGGGTCGCCTCGTCATCCAACAGGGCATCAGCCGACAGAGCGTCATCCAGCAGGGCGCCGTCCAGCAGGTCGTCATCGTCCTCGGCCGGTATGTCAGCCCATCCCTCGTCCTCGTCTTCGTCCTCGCTCATCGCCAGATCCGCAAAGACAGGTTCGGCCATCCCCTGGTGGCACTCGATCGCCCCGAGGTTCTCCAAAACTCCCAGCAGCCTGCGCAGATCGTTGTCGGCGTCGGACTGTTCCAATCCGATGGAGTCGGTGCCGAGGACTCCCAGCAGGGAATTCGAGCGGTAGGCGAGGTGGACTGTCTCCCTCAGCCCGGGCCACGGCATGGGGTGCGGCAGGCTGTAGAGGGTGGCCAGTACGTCGGGCAGGATGACGTCGTACAGGTCGCACATGGCGTACTCGTCGAACAGCACGGATTCTGCGTACCTGCCGCGGCGCCCGCCCCTCACAGGGCCGCGCAGCTCGCGCAGCGCGTCGAACGCGCGCCGCCACAGTGCAAGCGGGTCGTTCAGCACGGGCTCCGCCTTGGCCACCGCGTACAGCCTCCCCTTGGCGACTCGTATCAGCCTGGCTGTCTTCGCCCACTCCACTAGGAGGTTGAGGCGCGGCAGGTCCGCGGACGAGCGGACTGAGTCGGTGCTGTCTCCGGTGTCCAGGCGGTCTACGAGTTCCCGGGCATCGGACAGACGTAGCCTCCCGGAACCGGTGAGCGTCTGGCCGTCGCGGCCCGCCCACTCGGCCAGGTCGCGGAGTTGCTGCAGGACCGGTGAGCGGTGGGCCTGGGCCCGCAGGACGTCGTCGTCCGGGAGCGCGACCGGGAGCTGTGGCTCGGACCTTACGGGCCCGGGACTCCGCATCTGCCGCTCCACGATGGCTTCGAGCACTTCGGGGTCGTGGGGCACCTCTTCGCGCTGTGCCCGCTCCACGAAGTCCTGCAACGCCTGCTCGTCGTGGACGTCGACGCCCTGCTCCGCTGCGGTGGTGATCCAGAACTTCGCCAGGCCCCAGCGGCTGCGGTCGGCCATCGCCTCCGCATAACGGGGCGCCGCCGCGTCGACGGCCTCCAGCCCCTCGGCCAGGGACGCCCCTCGGGGATCCGCGAGGTGGACGGCGTCCAGATACCGCAGCAGGGCCCGCAGAGTGCCCGGCGCGTCGACAGGCTCCTCGTCGGGAAGTACGGTCACCGTCCGCGGAACCCAGTCGAGGAGGAACTCCTCGATGTGCCGCTGGTCCCACAGTCCCAGCCTGCCGTCCGGTGTGCCGAGATGGCGGTATTCGAGCGCGGCTTCGGCGGCGAACGGATCGGCGTCGATGCCGTTCTCCTTGGCCCATCGGTCGAATCGGTGGACGAGAAGCTCGCAGGCCGCCTCGTACTCGTTCTCTTCGGCGGGATTGAAGATCATCCGCATGGTTTCCCGCTCTGGCCTTTCTCAGGGCTCTGTTTTCACTGCCCACGCTACCGGCCGTGGCAGGCGCGCCGGGCCCGGAACCGGCAGGGAGCCGAGGTGGGAAAGACAGCCGAGTACGGAGGGCGGGTACCGGCGGCGGGTACGGCAACCTTCCGGGCCGCCCGGCCACCGGCGGGGCGTGAACCTGGCGGCGACCGCATCGGGAGGACAGGGTGGACGGCGCGGCACCCTGGAGGAAGAGAAGGTGTGAGGGCGGGAGAGGAGGCGTGATGCGGACCAGCGACGAGATCTATCACCAGGTCCGCTGGGACCCACGGTTCGATCCGGCCCGGTTCGTGCTGGGGATCAGCCAGCGTGGGGACGCCCCCAAGCGCATCGCGCTGACCTCCTTCGTACCCGGTGGTGACATTCCATGGCACCGAGTGATGTTCATCGAGGCGGACGGCGAGGTGGTCTGGGACCGGGCCACGGGTGTGGACCGCATCGACGCGTCGAATGCCGGCCGGGTGCGGGGCCCGCGCCGCCTGCGGGCCCCGGAGGGCTGGTACGCGTCGGACCATTGCAGTGTGGAAGCCGACCTGAGCTGCGAACCGGGCTTCGGCGGGAGCGAGCCCACCGCCGTCCTCCACTTGCCCCCGACGGCCCGCACGGCGGTGGCCTGGATCCCGCCTGCTGAGCTGTGGCCGCCGATCCAGGACATCCGCCGGGATTACGATCCGCAGATCCACCGTTGGCCGCCGCACGTCAATGTGCTCTTCGGCTTCGTGCCGGAGTCCGACTTCGAGCGGGCGGCCCCGCTGCTCGCCGCGGCGGCGGCCGAGACGCCGGTCTTCACCGCACGGCTGGACGGGGTGCGCACGTTCCGGCACCGGGCGTACTCCACCGTGTGGCTCGACCCGGCGGCGGCCGGTGAGGCGTCGTGGGCGGGCTTGTATGGCGCACTGCAGCAGCGGTTCCCGCGCTGCAGCGGGCCCGCGAAGGGCTTCACCCCGCACCTGTCCCTGGGCCGTACCCGGGATCCGCAGCGAGTCACCGCCGACTGTGCCGCCCGGCTCGACGCCATGACGGCCACGGTCTGGGAGCTCGTCCTGCTGTCGCGCAGGGGAGACGGGCCGATGCGGCCGCGAGCCACGGTCGCTCTGCGCACGGGCGACGTGCTTCGGCTCCCCGAGACCGGCCCTGACGAGCCGGGCCCGGACGACGAGGCTTGGCTTTCCACGATCACCGACAGGTGAGCCAGACAATCGCTTGGACGTCGAGGCGGAACGGCCGTGGCTGGCCATCACTACCGATTCGACAGCCTCGCTGCAGGTTCTCAACTGGCCGTAAACAAAGCCGAGTTGATCTGCTCAGCGTTTGAATCAATACTGGAATCACGGAGTCGATCGAGGGAGTACGTGATGAGTGCCGCCCGCCGCCGTACGCAGAAAGCAGCGCTGCCACCACGCGCCCGGATGCTCCTTGTCGCCTCTGTCGGGATGCTCGGCCTCTCGGGTGCGGCAATCTCGGCCACGCTGCCCGGCGGCGGCTCCAGCAAAGCAGGCTCCACCGAAGTGGATGAGAGCCGCGAAGACGCGTCGCGTGAAGAGATCCTGGAGTACTGGACTCCCGAACGGATCAAGCAGGCGAAGCCGGCGGAGATGCCGGTGTACCCGGTGGAGTGCACCGGATGGGGGCAGCTGATTCGGCCGCACTGCTGGTGAGTGAAATGAACTGACGGGGTGTGCCCCGGCTGCTGCAGCGATCAGCGCTCGCGGCAGCCGGGGCACCCTCACTCTCAGGCGCTGTCGTTGACGGCGGCGATCACGTTGGCCGCTCTGACGCCGTGCTCCGAGGAGAGGAGATCGTCGTTGGCGCGCTCTCCTGTTGAGGCGTCGCCGATGTAGTGCGAGTTGGCGCCGATGATCTGGAGGCCAGACTCGTCGGAGGCGATCACCATGGGGCCGCCGGATGCGCCCTTCCCCATGTCGCAGTCCATCTTGATGCGGTCGTCCAGCGGGTTGAGGTTCGCGTAGTCCTCGGCGTTGCCGTAGCAGTACATCATGTACTCGCCGTCGAGGTCCGTGCGGTTGTAGCCCTCGCCGGGGTACCCGGCGGTGGTCACGTCCGAGTAGTCCGAGCCCGAGCCGAACGAGTACCCGAAGGCTCCCATGGCGTCCTGGATCTTCCCGTACGTGGGGTCGGGCGCGAGCTCCACGGCGGCGAAGTCGGACTCGAGGTTGTCAGTGTCCTCCGTGTACGCCGTGGGTGCGTACTTCGTCGTGGCGGCCCACAGCCCCCAGGGAGATTCGCCGTCCTTGTACGCCGGGATGAACATCAACTGCTCGTAGAACCCGGCAGAGCCGCTACCGTCACCGCGATGTACGCAGTGCGCGGCCGTCCAGATGGTGCTCGCCGTGTCCGAGACGATGACGGAAGCCGAACACTTCAGCTCCTCGTTGCCCTCCGCGTCGTAGGCGAACAGCTTCCCCACGATGTTCATGGGGTACGTCGTGGTGATCGGAACCCGCTGCGAGACCGCGATGTCGTCGGCGGCCGCGGATTCCGCAAGGGGCGCATCCCCGGCTGCGGACTCGGTCGTCAGCGGCGCGGCGGAGCCCTTCGGCTGCACGGCGGGAGCTGACGCGATGACACCTGCTGCCGAGTCGATGTCGGAAGCGGAGGCGCTGGAGGCGCTCGTTGACGCTGTGTCCTTGCCTCCTGCTGCGGAGCGTTCCGGCAGCGGGGCCGGGACCGCCTTGCGCATGCGCTCCGGGGTCCAGAAGTCGAGCACTTCCGACCGGGACGAATCTTCGTGATCTATGGAAACGCCGGACACCATGCTACGGCCGTCCTGTGCGGTCGCTACCGGCGCTAACGCGCCTGCCACGAGTGCGGTCGTGGCTGCGGCTATGACGCACAGCCGACGCAGTGGCGCAGTTCGCATGACTCACCTTCCATGTAATGGCGTGGACATGCCGAATGCTGCCATCCAAGATCACCGAGCCGACGTTCTCCCGCGATGCTGCGCGATCTCTGCGCGAATGCGTGTGAAACGTGAAACGTCATCGCTTGTCGTTCCGGCCGAGGGTTGAGCACCAATCCGGGCCTGCATCACCCTCCCCCGCCCGTGACGCCGGACGCGTGATCACGGCGCTGCCTCCGGCGTGCTCATGACGGCAAAGCATGACGGTTCGGTTAGTCCTGCCATGGTGATCGCGCTCTTCATGGAAGCGAGACTTCGGCACCTTGTTCGGCTGCGGCCAGGGCCTGCCCGGGAGGGAGGCTGTCGTGGCAGGGCCGGATGATGCCGGTGGGCGGCGTGTCGTCGCCGGGCGCTACCGGTTGATGCGGAGTCTCGGAGCCGGTGGAATGGGTCGCGTCTGGCTCGCCCATGACGAGGTGCTGGAATGCCCCGTCGCGCTCAAAGAGCTCGCCATGCCGAAGCATCTTTCCGAGCATCAACGGAATCGACGCATTACCAGAGCCCGTAGGGAGGCACGGCATATCGCCCGGTTGCGCGGCCACCCCCAGGTCATGACGGTCTACGACCTCGTCGTCGACGAGGGTCTTCCTTGGATCGTCATGGAATACGTTCCCGGAGCACGGAACTTGGAGGAAGTCGTACGCGACAGAGGACCCTTGTCGCCGGCCGCAACGGCAAAGATCGGGCTCGCTCTCCTCGACGCGCTCACCGCCGGCCACCGGCTGGGGATCCTGCACCGGGACGTCAAACCGTCCAATGTCCTCATGGCGAGCGCCGAACCGCGAGATCCCCGACACCCAGGCACCGAAAGAGTGCTGCTCACCGATTACGGCATCTCCATCCAGCAAGACGCCGACGAGCCACGGCTCACCACACAGTCCGGACTCCTCGGGACTCCGGGTTACCTGGCCCCCGAACGGGCGCGTGACCAGAATCCCACGGAGGCGTCGGACCTCTTCTCGCTGGGCGCTACTCTCTATTTCGCGGTCGAGGGACACGGCCCCTTCGACCGTCCTTCTGATCAATCCGTTTTCACCGCGCTTCTCACCGAAGAACCCACGCCGCCCCGGCGAGCAGGCGATCTCACACCGATTCTGTGGAGACTGCTGGACAAGGACCCGGCATACAGAATCAGTGCCGAAGCGGCAAAGCAGATGCTCATCCCGCTCGTGCGAGAAGCCCGTCCTCGGTCCCGGCAGACCACCGTCACGGATATGAAGCGGCCCCCCGCCAAGCAGCCACCCGCCAAACCGCCGCCCGCCAAGCAGCCGCCAGTCAAACGGCCACCCGTTGCAGGGCCTCCTCCGCCGCCTCCACCGCCTCCTCCTCCCCCGCCTCCCCCTCCTCGGCCTCCGAAGCCCCAACCGCGGGGGCAGCGACCCCACCTGTCCAAGCAGCGCATCGCCTTGGCCATGGCCGCAGCAGTGCTGGTCGGCTTCGGCGTGTGGGCGGCCGTGACCGGCCTCGGCGGCCCGGAGAAACCCACCACCGAACCCTCCCCACCCACCACCCCAACTCGCCAAGTAATGCCCTACGGAGACTCCGTCGGCCTCACCCGGGAACTACGTCCCGGCGATTGCGTAGCAGCCTCCTGGAGGGGAGCGAAGTTCGAAAACGCGCCGCGCCTGCGAACCATCGGCTGCCGGTCGGACCCTAACGGTCAGGTCATCAGATCCGAATCGGCAACCTCCCCTGAGGACGCCCGGATCAACGGCGAGGATCGCTGCGCATCCGCGTTGAACGACACTGTGGAAGCAATGGCGGATGCCCGCTCGTACGCGCTGCCACCCACCCAAGAGGGCTGGGACAACGGCGTGTACGACATCGCGTGCTTGGTGTTCAACAAGTCGACGTCGCTTTCAGGACCTGTTGCGGAGTTTCGCAAGACCGGTGATCGGGCCAGCCCGATGAATTCATCGATCGGAGACTGCTACAACACGAAGGAGACAGAGAAGAAGATCGTCTCGTATCTTGCAGACTGTGACGCTCCACATGATTCTCAGAACGTCGGGTACGTCAAGCTTCCAGCTGAGATGAAATACGAAACCGCACTGAACCCCACGGAAGATTTCTGCGCACCCAGATTCCGCGATTACAGCACCACAGCCCTCCACATGCAGAGTGTCGCTCCACCCAAGAACACATGGGAGAGTGGATTCCACTACATCGAGTGCGACGTGCATCGAGTTGATCGCAAGAAACTCGACACAAGCATCGTCGAAAAGCCCTGAGCCACCGCGTCGCTCAGCAAGCGCCGCCGTCGTCCGTCTTCTCCGGCCTCACTCGGTGTGCAACGCCTCCGCGACCGTCAACCGCGCCGCACCTCTCGCCGGGATGTACGCGCCCAGTACCGCGATCGCCAGTCCCGCCAGGGCCAGGCCGGCCAAAGCCGGGGCCTGCCAGACGTCCGTCATGTAAGAGGGCAGCGTGATGTCCACCGCGTCGGCCATGCGCGGCACCACCATCTCGTATCCCCCGATGCCCAGCGGGATGCCGAGCAGTGAGCCGGCCGCGCCGAGTACCGCCATCGACGTCACTGTCATCACCGTGACCTGCCGTGGCGTCATGCCGATGGACTTGAGCATGCCCAGGTCGCGACGGCGGTCGCGGGTGTTGAGGACGACCGTGTTGAAGACGCCGAGCGACGCGACCATGGCGAGCATCACGGTGAGGACCACCGCGGAGCCGACGATGGTCTGGGCGCCGGTGTTCGGGCCGTTGGGTACCGGATCGATCCCGGGGTCGGCGGCGCGGGCCGCGCGGGCGTAGGCGGCCGGGTCCGCGCCGTCGTCGAGCTTGACGTGATAGGCGATGGGTTTCTCGTGCGGGGACAGCGCCGTCAGCGTCGGCCAGTCGGCGACGACCAACCGGCCGTCGTTCTCCATGAACTCGCCGACGACGGTCACCTCCTCGTGGCGGTCGCCCTTCTCCAGGCGGAAGTGGTCGCCGACGTGCAGACCCTGCCGGCGCAGGAAGGCTGACCCGGCCACGACCTCGCCGGTATGGCGCGTCCACCGGCCCTTGGTGAGCACGCTGTCCAGCCTCGGGGCGGGCCCGCGACGGCCCTCGAGCATGACCTTCTGTACGGAGCCGGGGATACGTACCTCGACATTCCCTCTGGCGGTGACCTCGCTCGCGCCCGGCAGCGTACGCAGCAGCGACTGGAGTTGACGGTCGCCGTGGTTCGGCTGGATCTCCTTGCCGTGGCTGACGCGGGTCGCGTACACCGTCACCTGGTACGCGTCCTCGCCCGCACTGCCGAAGCGGGTCATCGTCGTGGCCAGACCGGTCGCGAACGTCACGGTGGTCACCCCAAGGACCACAGCGGCGAGCGTGAGAGCGCTGCGGCCCGGCCGGGCGAACGGCAGGCCCGCCCCCAGGCTCACCGACCGCGGCAGCCTGATGCCCGCCAGCCGGCGCTGGATGCCCAGCGCACGCCCGGAGCGTGGGGCGCTGCCCGCGCTGATCGCGCGCGCCGCGGACAGCCGGTGGGCGCGGGCCGCGGGGACGAGTGCGGCGAGCACGCACACGGCGGGCATGCCGAGCAGGGCGAGGGCATTCACCCAGGGCTCGACGCCGACGCTGTGGTGGAACACCCCGGCGTTGGGCCCCGTGAACACGAACCGGAAGAGGGGACGCGCGATCAGGTTGCCGGCGGCGGTGCCGAACGCGCAGCCGATGACGGCGGGTACGGAGACCATCGTGAGGTAGACGGCGACGACTTGTCCCGGTGTGAATCCCAGGGCCTTGAGGATGCCGATGTGCCGGAAGCCGGAGATCACCGCGCCGCTCACCACGTTGGCGACGATGAGCACCGCCACGACGATGCCGAGGACGCCGAAGGCCACCAGGTACTGGGCGTAGGCCCGGGCCGCGCTGCCCATCTGGTGTTTGAGGGTGAGGTACGACTGGGAGGCGGCGAGTGCGCCCTTCGGCAGCCCTGCGGTCACCGTGGCCAGGTCCGCGCGGAGCCTGCCGTCCGACGACGCGTCCTCGAAGCGGAAGAGCATCTGCGTGCCCGTCGGGTGCAGGGCCGCGATCTGGTCCGGAGCGACCCAGGCATCCGCGGTCCCGCTCAGGTCGAAGGCGTACCCGACGATGGTGAGGGACGGTCCCGAGGGGAGTTGGATCCGCTTGCCCAGGTCGTCCGGGGCCCAGTCCGACTGCCGGTTCAGAACAATCTCGCCCGGCCGGGTGGCCCACCGGCCCGCCCAGAGGTCCAGCCGGTCCACCGGGCCCCCGGGGCCGGGACGGCCTACGATCGTGACCGCGCCAAAGAGGCCGTACTTCCCGGTGTCCCTCGGCAGGTCGACCGTGGCCTGGGCGAACGGTCCGGCGGCGGCCTCGACGCCCTCCTGCCGGGCAGCCCGCGCCAACTGCGCGTCCGATACCTTCGCGGGGTCGAACGCGGCGACGACATGCGGCCCGTGCTGCTTGGCGAAGGCCTTGTCGAACGGGGCGGAGGCCGAGTCGACCAGGCCGAGCGCGATCACGATCGCGCAGGTCGAGGTCAGCGTGACCAGCCCGATGACGATCGTCTGGAGCATGCGACGCCGTACGGCCGCGCGCGCGGCCCGCCATACCGCCCTCATGCGGACGGCTCCAGGGTGTGCTCGCCGGTCACCCGGCCGTCGGCGAGTTCGACCAGCCGGCTGGCGCAGCGCCGCGCGAGGTGCTGGTCGTGGGTCACCAGGATCAGCGTCTGGCCGATCTGGTTGAGGTCGAGCAGCAGGTCCATCACCTGCTCGCCGGAGCGGCTGTCCAGGGCCCCGGTCGGCTCGTCGGCCAGCAGCAGGGCAGGACGGTTCATCAACGCCCGGGCCACGGCGACGCGTTGCCGCTCGCCGCCGCTGAGCACCGCCGGATAGGCGTTCCTGCGATCCGCGATACCGAGTTCCTCGAACAGCTCCAGCGCGCGGCGGCGGGCCTGCCGGGCGGGGGTGCCGGTAAGTTGCGCGGCCAGGGCGACGTTGTCGAGTGCTGACAGATCGTCAATGAGGTTGAAGAACTGGAAGATCATGCCGATGCGGCGCCGCCGGTACAGGGCGAGGCCCTTCTCGCTCAGCTCCCCCACGTTCTCGCCGTGCACGACGACGGTGCCGCCCGTCGGACGGTCCAGACCGGCGATCATGTTGAGCAGGGTGGACTTGCCGCACCCCGAAGGGCCCATCACCGCGACCGCCTCCCCTGCGTGGATCTCCAGCGACACGCCGTCCAGCGCCGTCGTCTCGCCGTATTCCTTGCGTACGCCGTCGAGCCGTACGACGGCCTCTCCCCTGCTGTCCTCACTGACCATGCACAGGACGCTAAGGGGGGATCGGTGCGTGGACATCCCTCCCGGGGTGGCAAACCGGTCGGCACCTCAATCCCGCGATGTAGGGCCTGAATCCACAGGTTGATGCGGAACCGACGACGGTCTGCGAAGGTGAAGCCCGTGTGGGAGTGGGAGCCGGACGGGCTGCTGATGGCGGCGCTGGGGGTGGCGTGGGCGGCCGCCGCATGGCTGGCTGCGGCGCTGGTGCGTACGCGACGCCGGTGGCAGACGGCCGTGGGGGAACGCGGCTGGCTGCTGGAGCGGGAGCGGGAGAGCGCTGCCCGCGCCGCGATCGCGGCCGAACGCGACCGCATCGCCCGCGAGTTGCACGACATCGTCAGCCACAACGTCAGCCTCATGGTGGTGCAGGCCGGGGCCGCCCGCGAGGTACTGGGCACGATGCCGGACGAGGCGGCGGCGGCCCTGCGCGCCGTCGAGGACGCGGGGCGCGGCGCGATGACCGATCTACGGCATCTGCTGGGGCTGTTGGCGCCGTCGCAGAGCGGCGAGGACGCGGACCAGGCCCCGGCGGCTGGGGACAAAGGCGGCGACGACGGCCACCCCATGGATCTGGCACCGCAGCCCGGCCTGGACCGGTTGGGCCCGCTCGTCGACCGGATATCGTTCGCCGGGCTGCCCGTCGAGGTGCGGATCTCCGGCGAACCGCGCCCGCTGCCGCAGGGCATCGACGTGACCGCGTACCGGATCATCCAGGAGGCACTCACCAACGCGCTCAGGCACGGCGACGGCGGCAAGGCCGAGGTCACCGTGCGATACGCGGACCACGCGCTGCGCGTGGAGGTGCTGAACACCGGCCCGAGCGTGCTGACCGGCGCCGCGGCCGCGCAGTCGGCGCCGACGCGGACCGCCCCGCGGCACCGGGAGGGCGCGGGCCGCGGACTGCTGGGCCTGCGTGAGCGGGTCGCGGTGTACGGAGGAGACCTGGACGCCCGGCGCCGGCTCGGCGGCGGCTACCGGGTCCGGGCGCGCATCCCCCTGGACCGCCCATGACGGCGCCCGGAGTCGAGCGGACTCCCCGCGTGCTCATCGCCGACGACCAGACCCTGATCCGGACCGGCTTCCGGCTGATCCTGACCGCCCGCGGCATCGAGGTGGTGGGCGAGGCGGCCGACGGCGCGGAGGCGGTGGCCATGACACGCGAACTCAGGCCGGACGTCGTGCTGATGGACATCCGCATGCCGAACATGGACGGCCTGGAGGCCACCCGCCGCATCCTGGAACGGGCCCCGGACTGCCGGGTGCTCATGCTGACCACCTTCGACCTGGACCGCTACGTGTACACGGCGCTGTCGGTCGGAGCCAGCGGCTTCCTTCTGAAGGACGTCACCCCGGAACACCTGGCGGCGGCCGTACGACTGGTCGACACGGGCGACGCCCTGCTGGCACCGTCCATCACGCGGCGCCTGGTGGAACGCTTCGCCACGGATGACAGCCGCCCACCCGCCGTGCACGCCGATCTCGCGGCCCTGACTCCCCGCGAGCTTGAGGTCCTGACACTGATGGGCCGCGGCCTGTCCAACTCGGAGCTGGCCGCCGAACTGACCCTGAGCGAAGCCACGGTGAAGTCCCACGTGGCCCGGATCTTCGCCAAGCTGACCCTGCGCGACCGCGCCCAGGCCGTTGTACTCGCGTACGAGACGGGGCTGGTCAGACCGGGTGACCGCGGCGGGAGCGGGACCACCGGGTGACTCCGGCGCGAGCGGGCCCCGGGACCCGTGAACCCGTGAACCCGTCATGATTGGCCCATGCGAACCGTGGGGATCGACCTCGCCGCCGGCCCTCGGACCACCGCGGCCGCCGTGGTGGTCTGGGAGGGATCGACCGCCGTCGTCGAGCCCCCGCGGCTGCGGTGCACCGACGAGGATCTGCTCGGACTGCTCACCGGACTCCAGCCTGGTGACCGGGCGGGGATCGACTGTCCTTTCGGCTGGCCGATCCCCTTCATCGAGGCGGTCTCCGCGCATGCGGCCGGGAGGCCGTGGCCGGGGCGCGGGACGGAGAGCGCCGTGCACCGCGCGACGCTGCGCCTGCGCCGTACCGACCTGTTGACCCACCGGGCACTGGGAGCAGGTGCCCGCCCGCCGCTGTCCGTGTCCTTCGACAGGCTTGGCGCCACCACCGCCCGCTGGGCGCACCTTGCCGATGCGCTGGCCGCCCGGGGGCTGGAGGTGGAGCGGACGGGCGCGGGCAGCGTCGTGGAGGTCTACCCCGCTGCCGCCCGGCTCCGCTGGGGTCTCGGCAGCCCGCGCTCCATGGAGGTCCTGCTGGGCGCGGCACCGCAGCTCCGGTGCGAGCCGGGCGTCCGGGAGCTGTACGACAGCAGCGAGCACGCCTTCGACGCGGTGATCGCGGCGCTGGTGGCGCGGGCCGCCGCGCTCGGGCTCACCGCGCTGCCCGAGGAGCAGGACCGGGCCACCGCCGAGATCGAGGGATGGATCCATCTGCCGCCGGAGGGCAGCCTGCCCCGGCTGTTCTGACGTGCGGTGGCCGCTGGGCTGTGAGCCGCGTCGGCTCACCTATTTCTTGCTGCCGACCGCCTCCTTCCGGAGGAGGTCGATGAAGCTCGGGGTTCCTTCCGTGGTACGCACATCGACGAAGGTGCGCACATCACCGCCGTCCACTGCCTGGCGCAGCAGCGCGTTCGCAAGGTCGGCACGGGAGGTATAGCGGCCGGGAAGGCGCGTGTCGGCGATCTGGTAGTGACTGACGGCGGTCGTGTCGAAGAGACCGCCGGGGCGGATGACCGTCCAGTCGCGGTCACTCTCGCGCACGATCTCCTCCAGACGTCGCATGTCGTCGTACACCGTTCGCCCCACGAAACGCACGAGGAACGGCTCGAGCACCTTGCGGAAGAAGAGACCCTCCCCGGGCGCTGCCACGCCGAACAACACGGTCGAGGTCACACAGACCAGGCGCCGGACGCCCTGTTTCGTCATCGCCTGAGTGATGTGCGTGATGCCCTCCGAGTACACCGTGACGGGGTCCCGGCTGTAGGGGACCCCGAGCGCCGAGATCACCGCGTCCTGCCCGGCCACTGCTTGTTCGACCGCGGCCGGGTCCTGCACGTCCGCTCCGACCACCTGCAGGCGCGGGTCCTTCAGCGGGAAGGCGTCGGGCCGGCGTGTGACGGCGGTGACCGTGTGTCCTTCGGCGATGGCCTGTTCGGTGACCTGCCGTCCGGTCGGACCGTTAGCTCCGAAAACGACGAGCTTCACTGGCTTTCCTCTCAGTTCTGGGGTGTCTTCGCCGTCTAAGAGGGCCCACGCGGCGGCGAGTGTGACATCCCGGCGGAGGGGCGACGATGGGAGGTGCAGAGCAGTCGATCGTGGCGGGGAGCTGGGTGTGATGCATCCGGAAGACGGCGCACGGCGCGCCGGTCACCGCGGTGTGCCGCACACCGCGGACCTGCGGGTGGAGGCGTGGGCCCCGACCCGCGAGGAGTGTCTGGCGCACGCGGTGCGGGGTGTCTGCGAATCGTTCCTGGATCTGTCGGGGGCGGGCGCGACCGGTATCCACAGGCGGGACGTGGTGGTGCGTGCGGACAGTGACGCGGACCTGCTCGTGGCCCTGCTGGAGGAGGTCGTGTACTGGCTCGACACCGCGGACGAGGTACCGGTCGACGTGGAGCTCACCGAGACGCCCGACGGTCTGCGGGCCGGTCTGCACATGGCTGACGCCTCATCACTTCCCGTGACGGGGGCAGCGCCCAAGGCGGTCACGCTGCACGACCTGGACTTCGCTCACGGCCCCGAAGGCTGGACCTGCTCCGTGACGCTCGACGTGTGAGTGCCCGCTCGACGTGTGAGTGCCCTGATCCCCGCGCACGGCGGCATCTGCCGCCCCAGCCGTGTGATCCCTGAGCACGGAGCGCATCCGCGCTCCTGGCCCGTGGAAGAGGGATCGCGAGCAACCTTTTCCGAGCGGGAGCCGAGCCCGGGCGAGCCGAGTGCGGCCCGATGGCCGCAGTACATCAAGGAGTGAACCTTCATGGCAGTGTGCGAGGTCTGCAACAACGACTACGAGATGTCGTTCGAGGTACGGGCGCAGGGAGCCGTCCACGTCTTCGACAGTCTCGAGTGCGCGGCCCAGCAATTGGCACCGACGTGTACCAACTGTCAGTGCCGCATCCTCGGCCACGGCCTGCAGGCCGACGGGCAGTTCTACTGCTGTGCGAACTGCGCCCGCCAGCAGGGGGTCAGGCAACTGGTCGATCACGCCTGAGCCCGGCCGGCTCCCAGTGCGCTCGCGGGATCCTGCTCGTACTCCGGAGGATCTCGTACGGGCCCTTCGCGCGGCCGGGATCACTGATGAACGTCTGCTCGAGGCCGTGCGTACGACGCCGCGAGAGCATTTCGTCCCCAGCGGCCGTGCGGCTGCGGCCTACGACGACGTACCCGTGTCGATCGGTCATGAGCAGGTGACCACGCAGCCGTCGCTGTCGGCCATGATGATCGAGAGCCTCGAGCTGGGCGGGGACGAGCACGTACTGGAGGTCGGCACCGGTCTCGGCTTCCAGACCGCGCTGCTCGCCCGGCTGGCCGCCGACGTGGTGAGCATCGAGATGTGGCCGGACGTCGCCGACCGGGCCCGCGACAACCTTGCGGGCCAGGGCGTCCGGAACGTGGAACTGCGGGTCGGGGACGGCAGCGGCGGCGTGCCCGACCGTGCTCCGTACGACGCCGTCATCGTGTCCGCCGCTTTCCCCGCGGTCCCCGAGCCGCTGATCGAGCAGTTGCGGCTCGGGGGCGGCCTCGTACAGCCCATCGGTCACGGCGGCGATGAGGAGGTCATGTCGTTCCGGCGCACGGCTTCCGGGCTGGACGCGGGGCGGCTGCTGACGGCGGCCCGTTTTGTACGCCTGCGGGGGCGGTACGGCTTTCCCTGATCCAACGCGTGCTTCGGCGTCACCGCCGCACGTACGCTCGAAGTATGGACATCACGCTGGTCCAGGACGGCCCGTTCCGTTTCCGTATCGACCAGCAGGGTCGGATGCGGGTGCCCGGAGTCGTCTTCGCCACGCGGGACCTGCTGCCGCAGGCGGCCGGGGACAAGGCGCTGGAGCAGGTGGTGAACGTGGCGACGCTGCCCGGCATCGTCCGTGCCTCCTTCGCCATGCCGGACGTGCACTGGGGGTATGGCTTCCCGATCGGCGGGGTGGCCGCCACGGACATCGACAAAGCCGGTGTGGTCTCGCCGGGCGGGGTGGGGTTCGACATCTCCTGCGGTGTCCGGCTGCTCGCCGCCGACATCGAGCGTGATCCGCTGGCCCGGAACATGCGGAGGCTGATGGACATCCTCGGCGACACCATTCCGCGCGGCATGGGACGTGGCGGGCTGTGGAAGATCAAGGGGCGTTCCCAGATGGACGAGCTGCTGGTGGGCGGCGCCCGGTACGCGGTCGAGAGCGGCCACGGGGTGCAGCGTGACCTGGTGCGCTGCGAGGACTACGGCGTGCTGGAGGGGGCCGATCCGTCGCAGGTCGGGCAGCGGGCGGTGGACCGGGGGCTGCAGCAGGTGGGCAGCCTGGGCTCGGGCAATCACTTCCTGGAGGTGCAGGCGGTGGACCGGGTGTACGACGCGGAGACGGCGGCCGCCTTCGGCCTTAGGCCCGGCCAGGTCTGCGTGATGATCCACTGCGGCTCGCGGGGCCTCGGACACCAGGTGTGCACCGACCACGTCCGCGTCATGGACCAGTCACTGCGGACGTACGACATCCACATCCCGGACCGGCAGTTGGCCTGCGTACCCGTCGACTCCCCGCCCGGCCGCGCGTATCTCGGGGCGATGGCGGCAGCCGCCAACTACGGGCGCGCCAACCGGCAGCTGCTCGCCGAGGCCGCACGCCACGCCTTCGCCACCGCGGCCGGGGTGGGCCTGGACCTGGTGTACGACATCTCCCACAACACCGCGAAGATCGAGACGCACGAGGTGGACGGTGCCCGGCGCCGGCTCTGCGTCCATCGCAAGGGGGCCACGCGGGCGCTGCCGCCGGGCGATCCGAGCCTGCCGGATGATCTTGCGGGTGCCGGTCAGCCCGTACTGGTGCCGGGCACCATGGGCACTGCCTCGTACGTGATGGTCGGCACCACTGGGAACGACGCGTTCCGGTCGGCCTGCCATGGAGCGGGGCGGGTGTGGAGCCGCCACCAAGCGCTCCGCAGGGTCCGGGGCGAGGAGCTCCGCAGCGAACTGGAGTCCCATGGCATCGCCGTCCGGCCGTCCTCGTGGCGCGGTCTCGCCGAGGAGGCACCGGGCGCCTACAAGGACGTCGACGCGGTCGCCATCGCCACCGAAGGCGCGGGGCTCGCCCGGCTGGTCGCGCGCCTGCTGCCACTCGGCGTCGTCAAGGGATGACACCGGAGGGGCCTGCCCTGTGTCCCTGGCCGGTTCACCGACAGCTGGGGCTCGTCATCCGTTCGGGTCCGCCGACGGGCGCGGGGTCGCCGAGGGGCCTTGCATGGAGGACATGCGGGTCTCAACGTGCCTGGTCCGGGGCCGGGTTCCGGTGCCATGAACCACCCGGGAGTCGACGAGTCCGCCCCGACGGAGGCAGACCGGCTCGATGTCCTGCTCAGCACCGGCTATCTCCGGCTGCTTCTGCGCTCCGTTCTGATCGGCATGCCCGTCGCGCTCGCCTGCTTCTTCTTCGTCAGCCTGCAGCACGCGTTCCAGAAGGGCGTGTGGCAGGCCTTGCCGCAGGCCGTCGGCTACGACCGTCCCCCCTGGTGGTGGCCCCTGCCCGCGCTGCTGCTGGCCGGGCTGATCCTCGCGCCGATCGTCACCCGTATGCCGGGCCGCGGCGGCCATGTGCCCGTGCACGGCCTGGGCGGACCGCCCATCGGCCCCAAGCAAGTGCCCGGCGTGGTCCTGGCCGCCCTGGCAACTCTCCCTCTCGGCGTCGTCCTGGGGCCGGAGGCTCCGCTGATGGCGCTGGGCAGCGGGCTGGCGCTTCTCTCCTTGCACATGGCCCGCAAGGCACCGGACCCCGCAACCACGGCGGTCGTGGCCACCACCGGGTCGACGGCCGCGATCTCCACCATCCTGGGTGGTCCGCTGGTGGCCGCGCTGATGGTCGTCGAGGCGGCCGGCCTGGCCGGGCCCCAGCTCGTCGTCCTGCTGCTGCCCTGTCTGATCGCGAGCGCGGCCGGAGCGCTGGTCTTCACCGGCTTCGGCCACTGGACGGGCCTGTCGGTCGGCGCCCTCAGCCTGCCCACCGTGCCGCCGAACGTCGGCCCCGACGCAGGCGACTTCCTGTGGGGCATCCCAGCGGCGGCCCTGGTCGCCGTGGTCGTCACCACGGCACACGGACTCGGCTGGCGTACGGAGAGCTGGACAAGGCGGCACACCGGATTGCGCACGGTGATCTGCGCCGTCGCGGTCGGAGTCTGCATCACGGCGTACGCCCTGCTCACCGGCCGCTCCCCCGAAGAGGCCGCGCTCTCCGGCCAGGCGGCTCTCGGCAACCTCGCCGCCGACCCGCACGCCTGGTCCGTGGCCGCCCTGGTCGCGCTCGTGGTCTGCAAGGGGCTGGCCTGGGGCATCAGCCTCGGCAGCCTGCGCGGCGGCCCCATCTTCCCGGCCGTCCTGCTGGGCTCCGCGACCGCCCTGGCATGCTCCGGACTGCCCGGCTTCGGCCCTACCCCAGCCCTCGGCCTCGGGATCTCCGCCGCCGCGGCGGCCGTCACGGGCCTGCCCCTGACCAGCGCGGTCCTGGGCGCACTGCTGCTCGGCCCCGACGCGCACAACCAGATGCCCCTGATCGCCGTCGCGGCCGTCGTCTCCTTCATCACCAGCCGACTGCTGCGCCGATGGCGCCGGCGGGAACCGGGAGGCCGGCAGAAACCGGCAACCGCCCCGTCGGCTGAACCACCATCTGCTTGACCGGAGTCAGGTGGACGTGGCGGTGGGTTGCAGGCCAAGGATGCGGGGGGCGAACGCGGCCGCGAGCGTGGACGCCGCCGAGCAGGCGGTGACGGTGGTCCAGGCGACGGGACCCAGCGGGGTGCAGCCGAAGAAGTGGCTGATGCCGGGGATTTGTACGACGGCGACGAGTGCGGCGGTGGACAGACCGGCGGTGGCCAGGACGAGGGGGCTGTGCCAGTCGGTGATGAGGGTCTGGCCCAGCTGAGTGCCGACAAGTGCGGCCAGGCCCATGGTGCTCGCGCGCCGCTGCAGGCCGGTGAAGCGGCCGATCTGCCAGGCGGTGGCAGCCCCGAGTGTCGTGGCGGTCCCGCGGACGGCCAGAACATGCGCCAGGTCGCGCCCGAGAAGTGAGGGGACCGGGCCGCCGGTCAGGGGGTCTTCGCCGGGTTTGGTCGCCCGGGCCGGGGCGAGGGCCACGGCGAGGGCGGGCAGCATGTCGGTGAGCAGGTTGACCAGCAGGAGTTGGCGGGTGCCGAGGGGGGCGCGGCCGGTCAGGGCGGTGCCGAGGACGGTGAAGGCGACCTCGCCGGCGTTGCCGCCGACGAGGATGGCGACCGCGTCGCGCACGCTGTGCCACAGGGTGCGGCCCTCGGCGAGGGCTTGGAGGAGGCGGGTGGGGTCCGGGTCGGTGAGGACGAGGTCTGCGGCGGCACGCGCGGAGGTCGAGCCATGGGCTGCCAGGCCGATGCCGACGTCCGCGAGGCGGATGGCTGCGGCGTCGTTGACGCCGTCGCCGGTCATGGCCACCACGTGTCCGGTGCGTTGCAGGGCCTGGACGATGCGGACCTTGTGCTCGGGGGAGACGCGGGCGAAGACCGCGGTCTGGGCGATCCGGCGGAGGCGGGCGCGTTCGGACAGGGTGTCCAGTTCGGCGCCGGTGAGAACGGAATCGGCGTCGGGGATACCGAGTTCGCGGGCGACGGCGGCGGCGGTGGCCGGGTGGTCCCCGGTGATCATGACGGTCCGTACCCCGGCTTCCGCCAGGCGCTTCACGGTTTCCGCGGCTCCTGGCCGTGCGGGGTCGGCGATGGCGAGGAAGCCGAGGAGGGTCAGGTCGTGGGCCAGGTCGGCCACGTCGTCGCCGGGGTCTGCGGGTGAGGAGGGCCTGGCCTCGGCGACCGCGAGGACTCGCAGGCCGCTTGCGGCCAGGCGCTGCATGAGGCGGTGCGCGGCGCGGCGTCGAGTCGGGGTGAGGGGGACGGTGCCGTCACTGCCGGGTTCGTGGGATGTGGAGAGGGTGGTGTCACTGCCGGGCTCGTGGGATGTGGAGAGGGTGGCGGTGCATCGGGCAAGGACTGTTTCCGGTGCTCCTTTGACGGCGAGGCAGGGGTGTCCTGATTCGGTGCCCAGGCAGGCGGAGTAGCCGCGGCTGGCTTCGAAGGGCAGTTCGGTGACGGATCGCCAGGTGCGGTCGGGTTCGCAGTGTGTGGTTGCGGCGTCGATGACGGCTTGGTCGGTGGCGTGGGTCAGTGTCTGGCCGTCCTTGGGGGTCGGACAGGCCCTGGCCGCGATCTGCAGCAGGCGGCGACCGGTTGGACTGTCCATCCGTAGCTCGTGGTCGGGTGTGGCCAGCCCGGTCACGGTCAGCCGGCCTTGGGTGAGGGTGCCCGTCTTGTCGAAGCAGACGACGTCGACGCGGCCCAACGCTTCCAGGACGCGGGCGGAGCGGGTGAGGATGCCGTGCCGGGACAGACGACGGGCGGCGGCGGACTGGGCGACGGTGGCGACCAGCGGGAGGCCCTCGGGGACCGCGGCGACGGCGATGGCCACACCGGAGGCGAGCGCTTCGCGTACCGGCACCCCACGCAGGAGTCCCAGGACGGTGACCGCGGCGCCGCCGATGCCGACCGCGGGCAGCGCGGCCTTGGTCAGGGCGGCCAGGTGGCTTTCGATGCCGGGGGGTGTGGTGGCGGTACCAGCCAGGTCGGCCGCGCGGCCGGCTTCCGTCTGGGCTCCTGTGGCCACGACCACGGCGTAACCGGTCCCGGCCAGCACGGTGCATCCCTGGTAGACCATGCAGGACCGCTCGGCCAGTTCCGCGCCGGGGGTGGCCGCCGGATCCTTGGCGACCGGGACGGACTCGCCGGTCATGGTCGCCTCGTCGATCTCCAGTCGGTCGCCGACCAGCAGCCGGGCGTCCGCCGGGACGACGTCGGACGGCCTCAGGGCGATGATGTCCCCGAGTCGCAGGTCCTGTGCGGCGGTGGTGTGCACGGGGGCGGTCTGCAGCCCTGCGAAGAACCGGGACGGGTCCGGGTCTGCCGTGGAGGCGACGGGTGTCCAGTGGACCCGTCGGGCGAACTGCTGCTCGGCGAGAAGCAGACCGTTCAGGGCGCGTTCGGCACTCAACCGCTGCACGCCGCTGACCACGGCGTTGCCGGCCATCACGCCGCCCACCAGGGCGGAGTCGACGCCGGAGCCCACGGCTGCGGAGGCGGCAGCGCCCAGGGCCAGTACGGGGGTGAGGGGGTCGCGCAGTTCCTCGCGTACCGCGGTCACCAGCTGCGCGGCCCCGCGGACCGCTCCGGTCAGGCCGGCGGCGCCGGCGACGGTGTGTACGGCTGCGGCAAGGGCGCCCCGCTTCGTACGGCCTGACTCGGCGGACGACCCAGCCGTCGGCCGGCCGCCCGGGCCATCGCCCGCTCCACCCACAATGCCGAAGATCTCCGGGGCCTCCAAGGCATGCCAGGCGCTACGGATGCGGGCCGGTGGCAGAGGCCTACGGGCCAGACGACGGGCCGCCCTGACACCACCCGACTGGGCAAGGAACGCAGCGACATGAACCGGCGAGGTGGTCAGGCCGACCACCGATCGGCGAGTGCGGGCGGCCGCGATCAGCGCCCCGAGCGCGGACCCGCCCAGGCACAGGCGGGCCGACCTGCTGCTGACCTGATGGGCTTCGTCCAGGGCGGCCAGGACACGCCACGCCTGCGCCAGCCCCGGCCCACTGATCAGATGCGCCGACCAGCACACCCGGCCTGCCCCGCCGGGGCCCGGCAGCACCGTGACACCGACATCCGCGGCGGCCAGCGCCTCGTCCTCGGCAGACGTGAGCAACAGGACGACCTGCCCGTCCTCCTGCAGGCGCCGCACCTCCTCGGGCAGCGAGGCGGACATCGGTACGGCCTGGTCGGCCCAGGGGAGCAGTTCATCGGCGCTTACGTGCTCGGTGAGCAACAGACGGCGGCTACCGGAGCGGGCCGTGCCGAGCAAGGCGTCAGCCAGCGGGTCGAGTTCACAGCCGACCAGAATCCGGCCCTGACGCCGCCCCCGGGTGTCACGGAGGTCCAGGGGCAACCCCGAAGGCGCGTCAGGCCGCCCGTGCGGGGCGTCGGCGGGGCGCTCCAGCCGCCAGCCCTCGCAGACCCAGGGGCCCGGACCCCACAGATCCTGCAGGGAGCGGCCCAGCAGAGCCGACTGCCCGGCACGCCACACATCGGCCTCGTCCAGCCGGCCGGTGGCGACGGCCGACAGAAGTCGCGGGCGGGGCTCGCACAGGACGGTCGAGTCGATCAGGACGGTGGAGACCCGGTCCAGCAGCCGCAGCGCGGTCCCGTCCATCGCTACCACGCCGTCGCGGGCCAGATCCCGGCCCAGCCGTGTGCAAAAGGCCTCCCGGCCTATGCCCGCGGCCTTCGGCACGGTCGCCAGGATCGCCTGTGCGGCCTGCTCGGGGCTGCCGGTCCACGCCAGTACGCCCCCGGATCCCAGCAACGCCGCAAGCGAGGTCCGCTGCCCGCATGCCTCCACCGGCCCGTCGGGCAGTGGCGCCGGTCGGCGCACCCGCTCGGGCACGTGACGGGGCAGTCCGTCCCCGGCGCCCACCAGTTCGCTCTCCCGCCAACTCCATACGGCCTGCCGGCTGCGGATCTCGGCGAGCTGCCACAACCGCTGCACGGCATCCAGGGCAAGCGGCGCCGTCCCCCGGGTCAGGGAGTTCACTGCCGCATGGGCCACCCCCAGCACCATCTCGGCATGTGCCCGGCCCAGCCGCTCCTCCAGCAGACGGCGCAGCCGCGGCTGGGTCTCCGCCAACACCACCGGCACCCGCAGCAGGACTGGTGCGGACCACGGCGTCACCCGGCTGAGCCCCGTCACCACCAGCCCGAGGCAGTCCGCGGCCAGCGACGCCCCAGCCAGCACTGCCGGAGCCGTGTCGAACGGCGGATGAGCACGATGGCCGGCGAACGTCTCACCGTCGCTGCCGTGTGCCTTCTCGACCTGCTCCACCAGCTCCACCAGCCGGTCCAGGCCGACGTCGTCTTCGTCGGCATCGACGACCACCTGCCCCAGCACCGCGTTCACCTCGGCCCAGCGCACACCCTCGACGGCGCGCAGCGCCATACCCAGCGCGCACACCAACCGGTCGTGACGCTCCCCTAGCCCGCTCAGACCGCGTACCTCGATGTGCGCCCTGCCCCCACCGGACCACACGCGCCGCCGAGAGCGTTCCTGCCCGGCATCCCCCAGTACGGCGAACACGTCGGCAAGAGCGCGCGGCAGACCGCTCAGAGCATCACTCATCGCCTGCCAGCGCGAACGGACCCCATCGACAGCGCCGTCCGCGACCTCGCCCACGACCCCCGTTGGCGCCAGCGGGGAGACCAGGCCGGAGAAGGACGGCAGAACCCCACTCCACGGCAGCACTGGGCACCTCCCGCTTTCCGGCGAGCAGCGGACATGGGCTGAGCGACAGCACCTTCTGATGCAGATGCCATTCAGAGGCCGTCATCGCGCCCCATAGGCAACATAAGCCCCAGGGAATGACAATTGCCAAATCTGTAACGTCATTCAGAAAACGAACCGTGCATTAGGAGGAAAAACCGTGAACGCCACCGCTCAGCAAGCCCGCAGCCGCACGGCGAAAACTCCCAGCCGGCCGGCCTCCGCGCGCAAGAAGGCAGCGAGCCCCTCGAACGGGCGCGACGAGCACACGCTCACCATCGACATACCTGTCGGGCGCGCCGCCTCAGCCGTTGCAAAAGTCGCCGCGATGCCCGTCACGGCAGTTCAGCGCGTCTTGCCAGCCAAAGGTGGGCTCCCCCTTTTCCTCGGCCTCGGCACGCTCGGCCTAGTCGGCGTCCTGGAATGGCCCGTGGCGGCAGGCATCGGTATCGGCTACGCCGTCCTGCGCCAGGGAGGGGTATTCGGCCCGGCCTCCGCGAGCCCCTCGAACGGACCTGATGACAAGACCCGTACCGCCTCTGGAAGGTGAGGGAGTTACGCGGAGGGGTGGTGTCCGGCACGGTGACGCATGCGAGCGGCGAGTACGGCGACGTCGTCCTCCGCGCTGTGGGCTTCGAGGCGGACGAGGATCTGGTCGAGCAGCTCGTCGACGCCGGTGGTCGGTGACAGACACAGTCCGGCAAGTCGGGCCAGGGAGGTGTCGATGTCCTCCCCACGCCGCTCCACAAGGCCGTCGGTGAACATGACGAGGGTGTCGTGGGGGGTCAGGCCGTGGACGGTCTGCTCGAAGCCGCCCACACCGGTACCCAGGGGAGGGCCCACGGTCAGATCCAGTAGATCGCCCGTGCCGTCATCGGCGAACAGCGCCGGAGGCAGATGACCCGCGCTGGCCAGCACGGCAGCACCGCGCGCGGGGTCCACGCGGACGAGCAGGCAGGTGGCCGGGCGGCTGGGCCCGTCCTCGATGACGGCGGCGTCCACCTGCTGCAGCACCCTGTGAGGTGGCAGTTCCGTCGATGCCACGTAGCGGAGCATGGAGCGGTAGGCGTTCATGTCCACCGCGGCGTCGAGCCCGTGCCCCATGACGTCCCCGATGATCAGCAAGGTGCGTCCGTAGTGCAGTCGTACCGTTTCGAACCAGTCCCCTCCCACGAGTGCGCCGCGACCCGCGGGAAGGTAGCGACTGGCGAGGTCCAGGTTCGGGTGAGGCCGGCCAGGCTCGGACAACAGGGCGCGCTGCAGGTTCAGCGCGGTGCTGTGCACCGCGGTGTGCCGGCGTGCGTGGCCGATATGGACGGCAGCGAGACGTGCCGCGTAGTGCATGCCGGCTATTTCCTGACCCGTGAAGGCCGCACCGGTTCGGATGGCGAACAGCACCCCGTACAGACGGCCGTGCGCAAGCAGCGGCACGGACACCGCCCTGCGGGGGATGCTGCCGGACACGTCGTCGGAGGCGATGATCGGACGGCCCTCGCCCAGGGCTTGGTCGGACGGGAATCTGCCGCTGTGCGCGGTCCACGCTTCCAGGAGGGCGCTGCGCCCTGCTGCTGCGACAGGGGACGAAGCCAGACCTCGCGCATGGCGCCCGGCCGGGACATCCTCGGACAGCAGATCCACCCCGGCGGCGTCACACATCTGCCGGCACAGGAAACCGGCCAGCTCCGCGCATGTCGTCCGCTCGTCCAAGGTCGTACCGATCGACTCGACGGCCTCCTCCACCCACGCGACCGGGCCCAACGCACCGGCACCATCACTGGCCCGGTGTGCCGATTCCTGATCGCGTCGGCGCAATCCAACACCTCCACCGCACATGTCCGTGCGTCCATCATCCGTCCGGACGGCCGGCCCGGCCGGTCATCCGCCTATGAGCCGCTGGACCGTCGGGCCAGTGGTCCATCCGCCATCGACGGCCAGTTCGGCGCCGGTGACGTACGAGGCGGCATCCGAGAGCAGGAAGGCCACCGCCTCCGCGATCTCCGGAGCCTCGCCGACCCGGCCCATGGGCGTGTTGGGGTACCCGCCCTCGTCCTGCTGGATTCCGGTGTGAGCGGTCATAGGGGTGTAGGTCATTCCGGGGTGGACGGAGTTGACGCGGATGCGGGCGGTGCCGAGTTCCACCGCGCCGACCTTGGTGAGCCCGCGCACCCCCCCACTTTGACGCTCCGTACCCGGCGGTCATGGCCAGGCCCATCAGGCCCGCCGCGGAGGAGATATTGACGATCGAGCCGCCGCCGTTCCGCTTCATCACCGGGATCACGGTCCGCATGCCGATGAAGACACCGGTGAGGTTGATGTCGAGGACCCGGCGGAAGTCGTCAACCGACCGCGGCGCGCCGCACAGGCGGGCGGTACGACGGCGGCGCCGACGGCGGCCGGTGTGAGGTCGACGGAGCGGATGCCGAGGTCTGCGTAGCGGGGGGCGTTGGCCCGGTGGACATTCACCGACGTGGCCTCGAAGACGCTGTCGGGAAGCTCGTCCTGGGCGAGGAGCCAGTCGACGCCCTCGTGGCTGGCCTCGAGTCCGGCGTCGCGGGCACGGGCTTAGCGCTTGTAGCGACGGCGATCAGGCCCCGCGGGGCCTGATCGCTGCCGTGCCGCCGCCGGTCAGCGCGCGCCAGGCGCGGCCGCGACCACGGACACCGTCTCCGTGGCCGAGGCCGCGAGCGCGGTTCCCGGCAGGGCGAAGTCGCGTACGAGGCCGGACAGCGCGGAGGATCGCAGGACCCGGCGCAGGATCAGGTAACCGAGCACGCCCCCGAGGGTGTTGGCGATCAGGTCGTCGACATCCGTCCCCCGGCCGTTGCTGAACAGGATGTACATCCCCAGCTGGGTCAGCTCGATCGTCAGGCTGACGGCCAGGGACCGCAGGGCGACCCCCTTCACCGAGAGTTCACCCTTCGCGATCAGCGGGAGTAGCAGACCGAACGGCACGAAAAGGATCACGTTGAGCACGACGGTGGGGTCCATCGCGAGGACGCTGAGGAAGGGGATCGGCTGGACCTGGCCGGTCCAGGACGCTTCGTTCTGGGCCCGGTCCACGATGATCGGAAAGATCGTGAAGTGCAGGAAGCCCGCGACGTAGCCCGCCGCCACGAGCCGGGTCAGCGCCGGCCTGCCGTACCAGCCGGGGCGCTTCCTCGAGGCGCGCGCCGCGAGCAGCACGGCGAACGCGGCGAGGAGGGGCCCCAGCACCTCCACGGACTCGATACGGAAGCTGGCGTTGCCCATGACATGCTCCTGGGTGTGATGGATCGCGGAACCCGCCCGACGGACCCGACTCTGCCCGGCCGCGCCGCGCGCCGGATCCGGCGAAAGGCAGAACTTGCGCGGCCGGCTACGACTTTCGGCCGAGCGGCGTCCGATCCCTCGGATTCCAGGTGGGCTTCCCAAAAGCCTTCCTGGCGGGCGCGAACGCGGGCCGTGGCGCCCTGGATTGCATG
The DNA here is from genome assembly GCF_040295225.1 of Streptomyces sp. NPDC002896. NCBI lineage: Bacteria > Bacillati > Actinomycetota > Actinomycetes > Kitasatosporales > Streptomycetaceae > Streptomyces > Streptomyces sp. NPDC002896. Next base: position 27,817 of record NZ_JBEOVA010000038.1, read on the forward strand.
GTCGGCGTGGCTGGCGGTCCTGTGCGCGGCCCTACTGGCCGACTACTGGGGCGGCCTGCTCGGCGGACAGGGGCTCGACTTCGCCAAACTGTGCTGTGCCCTGCTGGCCGTGGCCTCCGTCGCCGCCTCGCCCTGGCTCGGCGCCAAGGCGCTGCCGATGGTCGCCGGCCTGGCGGTGGTGGCGTCGCTGGCGGTCTCAGTCGTCCTGCGCGCCGGGCCCGGCACCGCACCCGATCCACTGGCCTCGAAGGCGTACGGGTTCACGGAACCGGCCGCGCTGCTGTGGCTGCTGCTGCTCGTCCCGCTGCGCGGACGTCGGTCGTGGGTGGCTTGGGCCGTCCCTCCCGTCCTGTGGGTGGCGATCGTGCTGCGGCCGATCGCGGTCGAGGTGGTGGACATCAGCGTCATCACGGCACTGTTCTTCGCCGTTGTGTCGACGGCGGTGCTCAGCGCCGGTGTCACCTGGCGGCTGGTCAGGGCGGACCGGCGGCGCCGGGCGGCCACGCTGCGCCTGGAGCAGCGCACGGAGTTCGCACGCGACCTGCACGACTTCGTCGCCCACCATGTGACCGGCATCGTCGTGCAGGCGCAGGGCGCCCTGGCGATCGCCGAGCGGCGCCCCGAACTCGTACGGCCCGCGCTGGAGCGGATCGAGCAGGCGGGGACGGAGGCACTGTCGTCCATGCGCCTCATGGTGGGGATGCTGCGCGACGCCGACGGGCAGGAAGGCACCCCGAAGAACGGGGGTGGGAACGGCGACGGGAAAGACAGCGCCGGGCAACCCGCTCTCACTCCCTTGGCGGGGATCGCCGAGGTGCGATCGCTCGTCGAGGGCTTCTCGGCGATCGGCGGCGCGCGGGCTCGACTCGACGTGGAGGGGACGTTCGACGACCTGCCGGTGGAGGTGACCACCACCGTGCACCGGGTGGTGATGGAGGCGCTGACCAACGTACGCAAACACGCCCGCGGCTGCACCGAGGTGCGGGTGGCCGTGGTACGGACAGGGGACGGCGTCACCGTACGGGTCGGCGACGACGGACGGCCGCGGCACACCACCGGTGCCGGGTACGGGCTGAGGGGACTGGCCGAGCGGGTGAGCATGATCGGCGGCCGCATCGAGGCCGGCCAGGGCGCGGACGGCGGCTGGGGCCTCGAAGCCACCCTCCCGGCGGCCCCGGCCGCCGCCCCGATCGGAGCGGCCCGATGACCATCCGGGTGCTGATCGCCGACGACCAGGCCATGGTCCGCGCCGGATTCGCGATGATCCTGGCCGCCGAGGACGACATCGAGGTCGTCGCCGAGGCCGGCGACGGCCTGCAGGCGGTGGAACTCGCCGGGCGGCACCGCCCCGACGTCGTACTGATGGACATCCGCATGCCCCGCCTCGACGGCCTGGAGGCCCTGCGCCGGCTCACCCGCCCCGGCACCGTCGCCCCACCGAAGGTCGTCGTCGTCACGACCTTCGACGACGACGAGTACGTCCACCGCGCCCTGCACGACGGCGCCTGCGGATTCCTGATCAAGGACTCGGGACCAGCGCTCCTGGTCGAGGCGATCCGGGCAGCAGCCTCGGGTGAGGCCCTCGTCAGCCCCTCGATCACGGTGCGGCTGCTGCGCCAACTCAACAGCACGGCGACCACGCGCCGAAGGGCGCAGGGCGCGGTGCACAGCGCCCTGTCGGCGCGCGAACTGGACCTCGTACGCCTGGTGGCCCGGGGACTGACCAACGCGGAGATCGCAGCCGAACTGTCCATCTCGGTGGGCACGGTGAAAACCCATCTCGGCAACGTGCAGTCGAAACTAGCCGCCCGCAACCGCGTGGAGATCGCCGCCTGGGCCTGGGAATCCGGCCTCGTCGACCGGAAGTGAACATCGACCGGCAGTGAACGTCGACCGGCAGTAGACCGGCCTGTCCAGGGTGACCGCAGGCCATCGAGCTGGCGACGCCCACAGTGGGCCCTTCACCAGCGGGGCTCGTCGGCGGACCTACCGCGCCCCGTACACCGGCTGCGGAGGCTCGGAATCGGCGAGCAGTTTCAGGGCCGTCTCGCCTGCCTCGGCCGGGGTCCAGCGGGCGCCCTTGTCCGCAGTGGGGCCCGGCCGCCAGCCCTCCATGACCGTGATCCGCCCGCCCTCGGTCTCGAAGACCCGGCCGGTCACCCCGGCGGAGGCGGCGGAGCCCAGCCACACGACGAGGGGGGAGACGTTCTCCGGAGCCATGGCGTCGAAGGCGCCGTCCTCGGGGGCGGTCATCGTGTCGGCGAAGGTCTGCTCGGTCATCCGGGTGCGGGCGGAGGGGGCGATCGCGTTGACCTGGACGCCGTAGCGGCCCATCTCGGCGGCGGCGACGAGGGTCAGGCCGACGATCCCGGCCTTGGCGGCGGAGTAGTTGCCCTGGCCGACGCTGCCGAGCAGTCCTGCCCCGGAGCTGGTGTTGACGACCCGGGCCTCCGGCGTCCGGCCGGCCTTCGCCTCGGCGCGCCAGTGCGCGGCTGCGTGCTTCAGCGGCAGGAAGTGGCCCTTGAGGTGGACGCGCATGACGGCGTCCCAGTCGTCCTCGTCGAGGTTGACGAGCATGCGGTCGCGCAGGAATCCGGCGTTGTTGACGAGAGTGTCGAGGCGGCCGAAGGTGTCCAGCACGGTGGCGACTAGGGAGGCCGCGCCGTCGGCGGTGGCGATGTCGCCGCCGTGGGCGACGGCCTCGCCGCCGAGTGCCTGGATCTCGTCGACGACCTGCTGGGCGGGCCCGGTGGCCCCGCCGGTGCCGTCGAGTCCGACGCCCAGGTCGTTGACGACGACCTGGGCGCCCTCGGCGGCGAAGGCGAGCGCGTGCGCGCGGCCGAGCCCGCGCCCCGCCCCGGTGACGACGACGACGCGTCCGGTGCAGATTCCGGTGGTCATGGATGTGTGTCCTTCCTTTGACGTGCGGGTCTCACGTGCGGATCTCACGTGCGGGTCTGAGCTGGTCGTTCGGCCGTGCGGTCCGAACTGGTCGTTCCGTCACCACCGCCTGAGGCGGCCAGGCGGTCAGTTGTTGACGGTGGCGGCGTCGAGGAAGGCCGGGCGCTCCCCACCACCGTGAACGTGGAGGCTGGCGCCGCTGATGTACGAGGCCCGGTCGGAGGCGAGGAAGACGCAGGCGTCGCCGATCTCGGCGGGGTCGGCGAGCCGGCCGAGCGGCACGGTGCGGCCGATGGCGGCGATGCCGTCCTCGTCCCCATAGTGCAGATGGGACAGTTCGGTGCGGACCATGCCGAGGACGAGCGTGTTGACCCGCACGGTCGGCGCCCATTCCACGGCCATGGAGCGGGCGAGGTGCTCGAGGCCCGCCTTGGCGGCTCCGTACGCCGCGCTGCCCGGTGACGGACGGGTCCCGCTGACGCTGCCGATCATCACGATCGACCCACCCCCGCTCTGATTGCGCATCACTTCGTACGCGGCGAGGGACGCGGTCAGCGGCGCGAGGAGGTTCAGCTCGACGACCCGGGCGTGCCGTTCCACTCCGCCGTCGCCGAGCATCCGGAAGGGCGTCCCTCCGGCGTTGTTGACCAGGGTGTCCAGCCGTCCGTACTCGCTCCGCACTTGTGCGAAGAGCCCGTCGACCGCCTCCGTGTCGCGCAGGTCGACGGGGAGGAAGCGGGCCGTGCGCCCCGCCGCCTCGACGGGCTTGTCCGGGGGTCGTCGGGCGCAGGTCACGACCTGCGCGCCGGCTTCGAGCAGGGCCCTGGTGATGCCCGCGCCGACACCCCGGGTTCCCCCGGTGACGACGGCGACGGAGCCGGACAGATTCATGATCGCTGCCACTTCGCACCTCCCGCAGCGCGCGGTCCGCTGCTACCTTGCGACCTAACAAATGTTTGGTGGAAAGGTAGCTGATCCGCTCATGGGTGTCTCCACCTCCGCCCCGGAAGAGGGCATCGCAGTCATCACCGTCGACTTCCCACCGGTCAACGCCCTGCCCGTACAGGGCTGGTACGACCTGGCCACCGCCGTGCGCGCTGCCGGGGCCGACCCGAAGGTGCGCTGCGTGGTGCTGACCGCCGCGGGCCGTGGCTTCAACGCAGGCGTCGACATCAAGGAGATGCAGCGCACGGACGGGCACGGCGCCCTCATCGGCGCCAACCGCGGCTGCTACGAGGCGTTCGCCGCCGTCTACGACTGCGAGGTCCCGGTGGTCGCCGCCGTGCAGGGCTTCTGCCTGGGCGGCGGCATCGGCCTGGTCGGCAACGCCGACGCGATCGTCGCCAGCGACGACGCGACCTTCGGCCTGCCGGAACTGGACCGGGGCGCGCTCGGCGCGGCCACCCATCTGGCCCGGCTGGTCCCCCAGCACCTGATGCGGGCCCTGTACTACACCTCGCGAACCGCCACCGCCGAGGAGCTGCACCGGCACGGCTCGGTGTGGCGGGTCGTCCCTCGCGAGCAACTTCTCGATGCAGCCGTGGAGTTGGCGCGCGAGATCGCCGCCAAGGACGGCGACCTGATCCGCCTCGCCAAGGCCGCGATCAACGGCATCGACCCGGTGGACGTCCGCCGCAGCTACCGCTTCGAGCAGGGCTTCACGTTCGAGGCCAACCTCAGCGGGGTCGCCGACAAGCACCGTGACGCTTTCGTGTCGTCCGCACCGTCGTCGTCCGCATCGGCGTCGTCCGCATCGCCGTCGCCCGCGTCACCGTCGTCCGCATCGTCGAAGGAGAACCGGAGTTGAGTAACAAGACGATGACCGCCGATGAGGTGGTCGGCCGCCTCGAGAGCGGCATGACGATCGGCATAGGCGGCTGGGGCTCCCGGCGAAAGCCGATGGCGCTGGTGCGCGCGCTCCTGCGCTCCGACGTCACCGACCTGACCGTCGTCAGCTACGGCGGCCCCGACGTCGGGCTGCTCGCCGCGGCCGGGAAGATCCGCAAGCTGGTCGCGGCCTTCGTCACCCTCGATTCCATCCCCCTGGAGCCGCACTTCCAAGCCGCCCGGCAGCGCGGCGAGTTCGAGATGGTGGAGCTGGACGAGGCCATGTTCATGTGGGGCCTGACGGCCGCCGCGCATCGGCTGCCCTTCATGCCGATCCGGGCCGGTCTCGCCTCGGACGTGATGAGCGTCAACCCGTCGCTGCGCACGGTCACGTCCCCGTACGAGGACGGCGAGGAGCTGGTCGCGGTCCCCGCCCTGCGGCTGGACGCCGCGCTGGTCCACCTCAACCGCGCGGACGTGCACGGCAATGCCCAGTACCTGGGCCCCGACCCGTACTTCGACGACCTGTTCTGCGAGGCCGCCGACGCCGCGTACGTGTCGTGCGAGCGGATCGTGGAGACCGCGGATCTGCTGAAGGATTCCGGACCGCAGTCGCTGTTGGTCAAGCGGGCGTTCGTGAACGGCGTCGTGGAGACCCCGAACGGCGCGCACTTCACCTCCTGCGTCCCGGACCACGACCGCGACGAGGCCTTCCAGCGCGCGTATGCCCAGGCGGCGCGGGATCCCGAGGCCTGGCGGGCCTTCACCGAGCGGTTCCTGTCCGGGGACGAGGACGCGTACCAGGCCGCGGTGGCGGTGTTCCACAAGGAGAAAGCACAGGAGGAGGCAGCAGCATGAGCGATGTCGCTACGACGACGGCGACGCGGGCCGAGTACTGCGTGGTGGCGTGCGCCGAGGCCTGGCGGGACGCGGGCGAGGTGCTGGCCAGCCCCATGGGCACCGTTCCCACGATCGGGGCCCGGCTGGCGAAGCTCACCTTCTCCCCCGACCTGCTGCTGACCGACGGCGAGGCGCTGTTGATCGGTGACGTGCCCGCGGTGGGCGCGAAGGCCCAGGTGGTGGAGGGCTGGTTGCCGTACCGTCAGCATCTGGCGATGGTGGCCACCGGGCGGCGGCACGTGATGATGGGTGCCAGCCAGCTCGACCGCCACGGCAACCAGAACATCTCCTGCATCGGCGACTGGGCCCGGCCCAAGCGACAGCTTCTCGGGGTGCGCGGTGCGCCCGTCAACACCCTCAACAACCCCACGAGTTACTGGGTGCCGCGGCACTCGACGCGGGTGTTCGTCGAGCGGGTCGACATGGTGTCGGGAGTGGGGTACGACCGTGCCGCCGCAGCCGGACCCTCCGCGAGCCGCTACCACCGCATCCCGAACGTCATCAGCGACCTCGGCGTCTTCGACTTCGAGACCCCGGACCAGACGATGCGGCTGCGCTCGCTCCACCCCGGTGTCACGGTCAAGCAGGTGAGGGAGGCCACCGGCTTCGCGCTCACCATCCCCGACGACGTGCCGTACACCCGCGAGCCAACGCCCGAGGAGCTGCGGCTGATCCGCGAGGTGATCGACCCGAACGGGCTGCGGGACCGCGAGGTGCCGACGGCATGAGCGACGTCACGATCGCCACCCCGCTCACCGAGCTGGTCGGCGTGCGCCACCCCATCGTCCAGACGGGCATGGGGTGGGTGGCGGGCCCGCGTCTGGTCTCGGCCGCCGCCAACGCGGGAGCGCTGGGGATCCTCGCCTCCGCCACCATGACCGTCGAGCAGCTCCGCTCCGCCGTACGGGAGGTGAAGTCCCGTACGGACGCGCCTTTCGGGGTCAATCTGCGGGCGGACGCGGGGGACGCGGCCGAGCGCGTACGGATCATCGTCGACGAGGGCGTGAAGGTCGCCTCGTTCGCGCTCGCGCCCTCCCGGGAACTGATCGGGCGCCTCAAGGACGCGGGTGTCGTCGTCATCCCCTCCATCGGCGCCAGGCGGCACGCCGAGAAGGTCGCCGCGTGGGGCGCCGATGCGGTGGTGGTGCAGGGCGGCGAGGGTGGCGGGCACACCGGGAACGTGGCCACCACCGTGCTGCTCCCGCAGGTGGTGGACGCCGTGGACATCCCGGTCGTCGCGGCCGGCGGCTTCCACGACGGCCGCGGCCTGGTCGCCGCGCTCGCCTACGGCGCCGCGGGGATCGCCATGGGGACCCGGTTCCTGCTCACGTCCGACAGCACCGTCCCCGACGCGGTCAAGGCGAAGTACCTGGCCGCGGCGGTGGGGGACGTCACCGTCACCACCAAGGTGGACGGCCTCCCGCACCGGATGCTGCGCACCGAGCTGGTCGACGCGCTGGAGCGCTCGGGCCGGGCAGCCGCGCTGCTGCGGGCGGTCCGCCACGCCGCGGCCTTCAAGCGTGAGTCCGGCATGAGCTGGGCTCGGATGGTCCGCGACGGTCTGGCAATGAAGCACGGCAAGGAGCTGACCTGGAGTCAGGTGCTGCTGGCCGCCAACACTCCGATGCTGCTGAAGGCCTCGATGGTCGACGGGCGCACCGATCTCGGCGTGATGGCCTCCGGCCAGGTCGCGGGCCTCATCGACGATCTGCCGTCCTGCGCGGAGCTCGTCGACCGGATCATGGCCGAGGCCGACGCCACCCTTCGGGCGCTGCCGCTGCCCGGGTGAGGGAGCATGCCGGTCGGCCCCAAGGCGGAACCTCGGACCGACCGGCACAGCTCGGTGGCACTGGCACTCGATCTCAGAGGCGCTCGATTCAGAGACGCTCGATGATCGTGACGTTCGCCTGGCCGCCGCCCTCGCACATCGTCTGCAGCCCGTACCGCCCGCCCGTGCGCTCCAGTTCGTGCAGCAGCGTGGTCATGAGCTTCGTGCCGGTGGCGCCCAGGGGGTGGCCGAGGGCGATGGCACCGCCGTTGACGTTGACCTTCTCCGCGTCGGCGCCGGTCTCCTTGAGCCACGCCAGCACCACGGACGCGAACGCCTCGTTGATCTCGACCAGGTCGATGTCGTCGATCGTCATCCCGGCCTTCTTCAGCGCGTAGGCGGTGGCCGGGATCGGCGCGGACAGCATCCGGATCGGGTCCTCGCCGCGTACCGAGAGGTGGTGGATCCGGGCGCGCGGGGTCAGCCCGTGCTCCCGTACGGCGCGTTCGCTCGCGAGCAGCATGGCGGAGGCGCCGTCGGAGACCTGTGAGGAGACGGCGGCCGTCAGCCGGCCGCCCTCCATCACCGGCTTGAGGCCCGCCATCTTCTCCAGGGTCGTGTCGCGGCGCGGGCCCTCGTCGGTCGTCACGTCCCCGTATGCGACGAGTTCGCGGTCGAAGCGGCCCTCGTCGATGGCGCGGACGGCCCGCTGGTGCGAGCGCAGCGCGAACTCCTCCATGTCCCGGCGGGATATGTCCCACTTCTCGGCGATCAGTTCGGCGCCGTGGAACTGGTTGACCGGCCGGTCGCCGTAGCGGGCCCGCCATCCCTCGGAGCCGGCGTACGGGCCCTCGGTCAGCCCGAGCGGCTCGGCGGCCTGGCGGCTGGCGAAGGCGATCGGCACCTGCGACATGTTCTGGACGCCGCCGGCGACCACCAGGTCCTGGGTGCCGGAGAGCACTCCCTGGGCGGCGAAGTGCACGGCCTGCTGCGAGGAGCCGCACTGCCGGTCGACGGTCACGCCGGGCACCTCTTCCGGCAGCCCGGCGGCCAGCCAGCAGGTGCGGGCGATGTCGCCGGCCTGCGGTCCGACGGTGTCCAGGCAGCCGAAGACGACATCCTCGACGGCCGCCGGGTCGGCGCCCGAGCGCTCCATCAGCGCCTTCAGGACGTGGGCGCCGAGGTCGGCAGGGTGCACGGCGGCGAGCCCGCCGTTCCGCCTGCCGACCGGGGTGCGTATCGCTTCGACGATGTATGCCTCGGCCATGGCCGCTCCTTCTTGGATGTCCTTCGATGGATGCACTCGCGCGGTCGTACGCGGAGGGCGATCGCTGTCATTCGCGGAGGGCGACGCCCTCCAGCACCATCGACAGGTACTGGCGGGCGATCTCCTCGGGGCTGTGCTGTCCGCCCGGCCGGTACCAGGACGCGGCGACCCACACGGTGTCGCGCACGAAGCGGTAGGTGAGGCGGATGTCGAGGTCGGCGCGGAAGACCTCGGCGGCCACTCCGCGCTCGAGCGTCCCGAGCCACGCTTTCTCGAACTTCACCTGCGAGTCGGCGAGATAGCCGAAGCGCGGCTGGGTCTGAAGGTGCTTGGACTCCTTCTGATAGATGGCGACCGCGGCGAGATGCCGGTCGATCTCCCGGAAGGACTCGGTGACGAGGGCCTCGATGGTTTCCCTGGGGCCGAGCCCGGCGGCGAGCACGGCGTCGTACCGGCCCCATAGCTCGTCCAGGAAGGTGGAGAGGATCTCGTCGAGCATCGACTCCTTGGAGTCGAAGTGGTAGTAGAGGCTGCCCGCGAGCATCCCCGCCGCGTCCGCGATCTTGCGGACCGTGGTGGCGTTGTACCCCTGCGCGGCGAACACCTCGGCCGCCGTGGCCAGGAGTTCCTCGCGCCGCTCGGGCGACGGGCTCATCGGGGCCTTCTTGCTGCTGCCGGCGTTCGGCACCTGCTTGCTGCTGCCGGCTTTCGGCACTTGCTTGCTGCTGCTGGTTTTTGGCACACGGTCATTCTCGTCTCACGCGTGCTGGCTGCTGACGGACAGGACCTCGCCCGTCATGTACGAGGAGTAGCCGCTGGCCAGGAAGACGATGACGTTGGCCACCTCCCACGGCTCGGCGTAGCGGCCCAACGCCTCGCGCGATGTCAGCTCCTGAAGCAGTTCGGGCGTGGTGACCTTCACCAGGTGCGGGTGCATGGCCAGGCTCGGCGACACGGCGTTGACGCGTACGCCGTACTCGGCGGCCTCCAGCGCGGCGCAGCGGGTGAGGGCCATGACCCCGGCCTTGGCGGCGGCGTAGTGCGACTGGCCCTTCTGTGCGCGCCAGCCGATCACCGAGGCGTTGTTCACGATGACGCCCCCGCTACCTGCCGCCTTCATGCGGCGCAGCGCGGCGCGGGTGCAGCGGAAGGTGCCGTTCAGGGTGACGTCGAGGACCTTGTCCCACTGCTCGTCGGCCATGTCGACGAGGTCGGCCGTGCCGCCGAGACCGGCGTTGTTGACGACGATGTCGAGGCGTCCGTGCCGTTGCTCGGCCAGGTCGAACAGCGCGCCGACCTGCGTCTCGTCGGTCACGTCGCAGGGCAGCGACGCGACCCGGTCCGCGCCGAACTCCGCAGCGAGCTCCGCCTCGGACTCCTTGAGCCTGCGGGCGTGGGCATCGGAGATGACGACGCTCGCGCCCTCCTCAAGCAGCCGCTTCGCGGTCGCGCCGCCGATGCCGGCTCCCGCGGCGGCGGTGATCACGGCGGTGCGCCCGGCCAGCAGGGCGTGGCCGGGAACGTACGGCGGGGGCGTGGCCGGTGCGCTCAAGGGCGGACCTCCTTCGGCAGGCCGAGCACCCGCTCGGCGATGATGTTGCGCTGGATCTCGTTCGATCCGGCGTAGATGGTGTCGGAGCGGGAGAAGAGGAACAGCCGCTGCCAGTCGTCGAGTTCGTACGGCTCACCGGCCGCGAGCATCCCGGCGGTGCCGCACACGTCCATGGCGAGTTCCCCCAGCTCGCGGTGCCAGGTCGCCCAGAAGATCTTGCCGATGGACGCCTCGGGGCCCGGTGCCCCCGCGGCAACGCCTTCGAGCATCCGTAGTGCGTTGCCGCGGATGATCTCCAGACCGATCCAGGCCTGGGCGATCCGGTCCCGGATCAGTGGGTCGGCGGCCGCGCCGTTGCGCTTGGCCAGCTCGATGACCGCCTCCAGTTCGCGGCGGAAGCCGACCTGCTGGCCGAGGGTGGACACACCCCGTTCGAAGCCGAGCGTGGCCATGGCGACCTTCCAGCCCTCGCCCGGCGCTCCGACGATGTTCGACGCCCGCGTGCGGGCGCCGTCGAAGAAGACCTCGTTGAACTCGGAGGTGCCCGTCAGCTGGGTGATCGGCCGGACCTCCACACCGGGCTGGTCCAGCGGCACCAGCAGATAGGACAGCCCCTGGTGGCGGGTGGACCCGGGTGCGGTGCGGGCGACGACGAAGCACCAGTCGGATTCGTGCGCGAGTGAGGTCCAGATCTTCTGCCCGGTGACCACCCACTCTCCCCCACTCTCGGCTTCGCTCGAGCGGGAGGTGCCCCCATCGTCCAGCTCGGCCCGGGTCCGTACGTTCGCCAGGTCCGACCCGGCGTCCGGCTCGCTGTAGCCCTGACACCACAGCTCCTCGACGGCGACGATCGGCGGGAGGAAGCGCTCGCGCTGCTCCTGGGTGCCGAAGGCGATGAGGGTGGGCCCGAGCAGCTGTTCGCCGATGTGGTTGACGCGCGCGGGGGCGTCCGCGAGGGCGTACTCCTCGTGGAAGGCGACCTGCTGCTCGAGGGTGGCGCCGCGGCCGCCGTACTCCTTCGGCCAGCCGACGCAGGTCCAGCCCGCGGCGGCCATGTGCCGCTCCCAGGCGAGGCGTTCGGGATACGCCTCGTGTTCCCGTCCGGGGCCGCCGCGCCCGCGGAGGGCGGCGAACTCGCCGGTGACGTTGACCCGGAGCCAGGCGCGGACCTCGGTACGGAACTCCTCGACGCTGCTGCTCATTTGGCGGCTCCGGACGACTCTCGTTGGAGGGACTCGCGGCGGGACGGCGCGACTTCTCGACGGCCGGGGACTCGTACGTTAACCTACCAAACACTTGTTAGGGAAGGAGGGCGGATGTCCGCTGCCCGCACCGCGTCCACGGCGCCTGTCCGCTACGAACGCCGCGGCCCCGTCGCAGTCGTGACGATGAACCGGCCGGATTACCGCAACGCCCAGAACTCCGCGATGACATACGCGCTGGACCAGGCCTTCTACCGCGCGGCCGACGAAGACGAGGTCAAGGTCGTCGTGCTCGCCGGAGCGGGGAAGCACTTCTCCGCCGGCCACGACATCGGGACACCCGAACGGGACGCGCACTTGCCGTTCGACCGCAGGGCCGGGCTCTGGTGGGACCACTCGGACAAGCAGGGCGCGGAGAGCCGCTTCGCCCGCGAGTCCGAGGTCTATCTGGGCATGTGCCGCCGCTGGCGCGAACTGCCCAAGCCCATGATCGCCTCGGTGCAGGGCGCGTGCGTCGCCGGCGGCCTGATGCTGGCCTGGGTGTGCGACCTGATCGTCGCGTCCGATGACGCCTTCTTCGCCGATCCCGTGGTGCGCATGGGCATCCCCGGAGTCGAGTACTTCGCCCACCCGTGGGTGATGCCGCCGCGCATCGCGAAGGAGTTCCTGTACACGGGCGACCGGATGAGCGCACAGCGCGCGTACGAGGTCGGAATGGTGAACCGGGTCGTGGCCCGAGCCGAACTCACGGACCACACCATGGAGTTGGCGGCCCGAATAGCAGAGATGCCCCGCATGGGACTGGCCCTGACCAAGCGCGCCGTCAACCAGGCCGAGGATCTGCAGGGCATGCACACCGGCATGGACTCCGTCTTCGGACTGCACCACCTGGCGCACGCACACAACGCGGAGACAGCGAAGGACTCGCTCGGCGGCATGGACGTCCGCGCGATGAAGAAGGCCGGTGCGAAGGAGGCCTCCGCCTGATGGACCTGGACTTCACGGCGGCACAGGACGCCTTCCGCGCCGAGGCCCGCGACTGGCTCGCCGCCCACGTCCCCGCCGCTCCCCTGCCATCCCTGGAGACCGCCGAAGGATTCGCGGCACACCGGGAGTGGGAGCGCACGCTGTTCGGTGACCGCTGGTCGGTGGTCTCCTGGCCCCACGCATACGGAGGCCGGGCCGCCTCGATCCTGGAGTGGCTGATCTTCGAGGAGGAGTACTACGCGGCCGGCGCCCCCGGGCGCGTCAGCCAGAACGGCATCAACCTCCTCGCCCCCACCTTGTTCGAGCACGGCACCGACGAGCAGCGCGCCCGCATCCTGCCGCAGATGGCAAGCGGCGAGGTGATCTGGGCACAGGCCTGGTCGGAGCCGGAGTCGGGATCGGATCTCGCGTCGCTGCGGTCGACGGCCGTCCGCACCGACGGCGGCTGGCGCTTGAGCGGGCAGAAGACATGGTCCTCCCGAGCAGCCTTCGCCGACCGCGCCTTCGGCCTCTTCCGCAGCGACCCGAACGCCGGGAAACCACACCACGGCCTGACGTACCTGATGTTCCCGCTCGACGCGGACGGCGTGACCGTACGCCCCATCGGGCGGCTCGACGGCAAGCCCGCCTTCGCCGAACTGTTCCTCGACAACGTCTTCGTCCCCGACGAGGACGTCATCGGCGAGCCGGGCCAGGGCTGGCGGGTCGCGATGAGCACGGCGGGAAACGAGCGCGGGCTGACCCTGCGCAGCCCGGGACGCTTCACGGCCGCGGCCGACCGGCTCACCGCTCTCTGGCGCGCGCAGGCGGATCCTTCCGACACCGCGCTGCGCGACCGGGTGGCCGACGCGGTGATCGGCGCCCGCGCCTACCAGCTCTTCACCTATGCCAACGCCTCGCGGATCGCCGCGGGAGGTTCGATCGGGGCGGAATCGAGCCTCAACAAGGTCTTCTGGTCCGAGTTGGACATCGCCCTGCACGAGACCGCGCTGGACCTGCTCGGCCCGTACGGCGAACTCGCCGACGACGCCGAGGAGGCGCCCGCACACGGGAGTTGGGCCGAGGGGTACACCTTCTCCCTCGCCGGTCCCATCTACGCCGGCACCAACGAGATCCAGCGCGACATCATCGCCGAGCGGCTGCTCGGCCTGCCGAAGGGACGCCGGTGATGCGGTTCCTCCTCGACGACGAACAGCGGGAGTTCGCCCGCACCCTGGACGGCATGCTGACGACGGCCGACACCCCCGCGGTCGTACGGGCCTGGGCGTCCGGGGACACCACTCCCGGTCGTGCCCTGTGGGCGCGACTGGCGGAGGCCGGGGTCTTCGCCATCGCCGTCCCGGAGGAGCACGACGGCCTGGGCGTACTGCCGGTCGAACTGGCCGTCGCCTTCACCGAGCTGGGCCGCCACGCCGTACCCGGCCCGCTGGTGGAGACCGTGGCCGCGGCGGCCCTCCTGGACCGCCTCGGCGACGAGGCCCCGGCCGCCGCCTGGCTGCCCGGCATCGCCTCCGGCAAGACCGCCGCCTCCCTGTGCCTGCTCTCCCCCGGCAGTCCGTACGCCCTGGACGCCGACGCCGCCGACGTGGTCTTCGTGGTGGACGGCGACACCGTACGCCTGGCGGAGTCGGCGGGCCCCCTCCAGCCGTCCGCCGACCCGGCGCGGCGGCTGTCCCGGCCGCTCGGCGGCACCGTTCTGGCGAAGGGACCCGAGGTGGCCGCCGCGGCCGCGCACGCGGCGAATGTCGCTGCCCTTGCCACGGCGGCCCAGGCCCTCGGGCTGGGCCGGACCCTGCTGTCCCGGACGGTCGAATACGCCAAGCAGCGCACCCAGTTCGGAGTCGCCATCGGCTCGTTCCAGGCGGTGAAACACCGTCTGGCGGACGCGTTGATCGCCCTGGAGTTCGCCCAGCCCCTGATCCACGCCGCGGCACTGGCCCTCGCGGCGGACGCCCCGTCCACCGGCCGGGAGATCGCCGCGGCGAAGGTGAGCGCGTGCGAGGCCGCGTACACCGCCGCCCGCACGGCCCTGCAACTCCACGGAGCCCTCGGCTACACCGAGGAACTGGACCTCTCCCTGTGGATCCGCAAGGCCCGTGCGCTGCGGTCCGTCTGGGGCACACCCGCGGCCTGCCGCGCCCGCGTCCTGGACGGAGAGAGCCGACCGCGGCCGTACGAGCCCCGCCGGGTCGCACAGAAAGGAGCAGGCGGATGAGACTGACGGAGGAACAGGAGGAACTACGGTCCGCCGTACGATCGCTGCTCGGGCGCCATGAGGGCGCGGCGGCCTGGCGTCCCCTGACCGAGCAGATCGGCGTGGCGGGGCTCGCCGTTCCGGAGGAGTACGGCGGCGCGGGCTGCGGAGCCCAGGAGGTCCACGTCGTCATGGAGGAGTTGGGGCGGGAGCTGAGCCCGGTGCCCTACCTCGGCTCCGCGGTGCTCGCCGCGCAGGCACTGCTCGCCTCGGGCGACGCCGCGGCATGCGCGGAACTGCTGCCACGGCTCGCAGAGGGTAGGTCGGTGGGGGCCGTGGCATGGGCCGAGCAGGGATCCTGGGACCCGGCGGCGATCCGGGCCGAAGCCGAGCCCGCCCCCGAACCGGGCGGGGCATGGCGGATCACCGGGACCAAGGAGCACGTGCTCGACGGGGCCCGGGCCGAGGTGCTGCTGGTGGCGGCCCGGACGGGTACGGGGATCTCGCTCTTCCACATGGCCGTGGACGGGGCTGGGGTGCGCCGGGAGGCGGCGGTCACGATGGACCAGACGCGGGCGCAGGCTGGCGTGGTGCTGGACGGGGCCGCGGGCCGGCTCATCGGCGAGGAGGGCGACGGCGGCCGGGTGCTGCGGCACGTCCTTGACCTGGCCTGCACGGCGCTCGCCGCCGAGCAGGTCGGCGCGGCCGAACGCTGCCTGGAACTCACGGTCGCCTACGCCAAGGACCGCGTGCAGTTCGGCCGGCCCATCGGCTCCTTCCAGGCCGTCAAGCACCGGCTCGCGGACGCGTACGTGCTGGTGGAGTCGGCACGCTCGGCCGCACTCGGCGCCGCCTTCGCCGCCGCCGCGGGCTCACCGGAGCTGACCCGCTCCGCAGCCGTCGCCAAGTCCGCCTGCTCGGAGGCCTTTTCGAGGGTGGCGGGCGAGATGATCCAGCTGCACGGCGGCATCGGCATCACCTGGGAGCACGACGCCCACCGCTACTTCAAGCGCGCGCACGGCTCGGGCCGGCTCTTCGGCCCGCCGGCGTGGCACCGCGGCCGCCTGGCAGCAGACCTGGGCCTGACCGCGGCCTGACCGGCAACCCGACCACCATTTCTAGTCGGAAACATCCGTGCTGGAAACATCGGAGGAAGCAATGTCCACACTCGCCCCCGAGAGCCCTCCCCTGCGGGCCGCACAGGGCGTCGACGACGCTGCGATGCGGGAGGTGCTCAGCAGCTTCTGCACCGGGGTAGCGGTGATCACCGCGGTCGAGGACTGCCGGCCCGTGGGGATGGCCGTGCAGTCGTTCTCCTCGGTGTCGCTGGACCCGCCCCTGGTGTGCTTCTGCCCGGCACACACCTCGTCCACGTGGCCGAGGATCCGCCGCGCCGGCCGCTTCGCCGTCAGCGTCCTCGGGGCCGACCAGCAGGAGCTGTGCCGGCAGTTCGCGGTGACCGGCGGGGACAAGTTCGCCGGGGTCGCCTGGCGTGCGGGGAACAACGGCGCACCTCTGCTTGACGGCGCGCTCGCCTGGATCGAGTGCGATCTGGCGGGGAGGCTGCCCGGCGGCGACCACACCGTCGTCCTCGGCCGGGTCACCGCGCTCGCGGCGGCCCCGGACGACACCGGTCCTCTGGTCTACTTCCGCAGAACTTACGGACGCCTGCGCTCCAGCTCCTCCAGGTCGGCCAGCATCGCGTCGGCCAGGTCGCGCTCCGAGGCGTAGTACCGCTCCGCCCATCTGAGGGTGAGCGTGGGATACGCCCACGCCTCCTTGCCCCGTGCCCCCTCGGCGTCCGCCTCCGCGAGCCGCCGCATCCGCTGGTTCAGAAAGGACGACGGGACAGGGGTGTTCCAAGCCCCTGGCGAGTGCCGTCGCCCCGGGGTTGGCCACCGCCGACCTGGACCTCGCGCTCCTGTACGCGCCCGGCCGTCCCGACCTCGGCTTCTACGCCCGCACATGGACCGATGGCACCGGGTCGTACTTCGAGGACCTCGCCGAGCCGAAGGCCTCCACACCTGGTCGCTTCCGGACATGGAGCAGATTCACTTCCCCACCGGATCACTCGCCGTCTTCCTGGTGGTCGTGCTGCTCACCCAGCGGCTTGACCGAAAGGAGCGGCGGCTGCGCGAGGACGCCGCGCAGGAATCGCCTTCTTCGCCGCTTGTACGGCCACGCTGACGGCAGGCCGCACCCTGTGGGCCTTCCGTACGCCGACGCCCCGGCGACTCACCGGCAATCCGGCCCTACTGATGGCCCTGTGCCTCACGCAGCTGGGCAGGGTTATCCAGCCAGGGACGGTGCAGCAGACGACCGCGTTGATCGCCTCCATGGTTGCCGTCCTCGCGGGCCAGCTGCTGGTCCGCCGATCCAAGGCCGGCTTTCTCAGGCCCGCTTCGGCCCGATGATCGCGGCACGTCGGTGGACATCGCGCTCAAATATTTTCTTCGCATACCGCCCCGCCCCGCCGTCCGCGCCCCCTGGCTCCGAGAACGGCCGCATCGTCGCCGGGAATCGGCTCGTAGGCGGTGTTGTGGGGCGTCAGCCAGACGCGGTCGTCCTCGCGGCGCAGCCGTTTGACGGTGGCTTCGCCGTCCAGCAGCGCGGCGACTATGTCCCCATGGTCGGCGGAGTCCTGGCGGCGGACGGTGACGAGGTCACCGTCGCAGATGTGGGCTTCGAGGACTTGCGGCATGGCAGTCATTGATGGGCTCACGCCTGTGCAGGGAGACAGCCTCCAGGGCGGGCAGCCCAGGGACCACACGCCAAGTATGGGATTTCCTGTGACGTCGATCAGCAACGTGGTGGGTTGGGGTGGACAAGGCCGGTCTGGTAAGCGATGACGACGAGTTGGGCGCGGTCGCGGGCTTGGAGTTTGTTCATGGCGTGGTGGATGTGGGTGCGCACGGTCAGAGGGCTGAGGTAGAGCTTTCCGGCGATCTCAGTGTTGGTGAGGCCTTCTGCGGCCAGGGCCATGACTTCACGTTCTCGGGCGGTGAGGGTGGCCAGGCTTTTCTGGGCTGCGGGGTGGGTGCCAGGCTGGGGGGTGGCGAGGAAGCGAGTGATGAGGTTGCGGGTGGCCTGGGGTGAGAGGAGGGCGTCGCCGGCGACGACGGTGCGGATGCCGTGGAGGAGTCCTTCGGCGCCGACGTCTTTGCCGAGGAAGCCGCTGGCTCCGGCGTGCAGTGCTCGGGCGACGTGTTCTTCGGTGTCGAAGGTGGTGAGGATGAGGATGTGGGTGGCTGACAGGTCGGGATCGGCGCAGATGGCGGCGGTGGCGGCGAGGCCGTCGGTGCCGGGCATGCGGATATCCATGACGACGACGTCGGGACGGTGCGTGCGGGTGAGCGTAACTGCCTCGTCGCCGTCGGCGGCTTCGCCAACAACTTCCATGTCGGGCCGGGAGTCGACGAGGATGCGGAAGGTCTCACGCAGGAGGGCCTGGTCGTCGGCGAGCAGGACGCGGATGGTCATGGCGTGCTGTCCTCATGGGATGAGCTCGGGTGCAGGGGGAGTTCGGCGGTGACTTCGAAGCCGCCGGCGGGACGGCGTCCGGCGTGCAGTTGTCCGCCGAGGGACAGCGCGCGTTCCCGCATTCCGATGAGACCGTACCCGTTGCCCGGGGTGTTTTCGGGGCCCGTTCCTTGGTCGGTGACGCTGATGGCGAGCCGGTCGTGGGTGTAGGTGAGGGTCACTTCCGCGGTGCTGGTGTGGGCGTGCTTGGCGATGTTGGTGAGCGCTTCCTGCACGATGCGGTAGGCGGTGAGGTCCACGCCGGGGGTGAGGGGCTGGGGTTGTCCGTGGGTGGCGAGGGTGACGGTGAGTCCGGCGGCGGTGTGCGTGTCGAGGAGTGCGGGGAGTTGGGCGAGGCCGGGGGCCGGCTGGAGGGGGTCGTCGGGTGTGTCGTTCTGCTGGCGCAGGAGTCCGACGGTGGCTTTCATCTCGCGCAGGGCGGTGGCAGTGGTCTCGCCAAGGGCGGTGACCATTTTCTCGGCCTGTTCCGGGTGGCTGCGGATGAGGAGGGCGGCGGTGGTGGCCTGGGCGTTGGCCAGGGCGAGGTGGTGGGCGGAGACGTCGTGGAGTTCGCGGGCGATGCGCATGCGTTCTTCGGCGACGCGGTGCCGGGCTTCTTCCTCGCGGGTCCGTTCGGCGTATTCGGCGCGGGCGTGCACCGATTCCAGGTAGGCGGTGCGGAAGCGGGCGGTGGAGCCGAGGGCGGCCGGCAGGAGGAGGTAGGCGATCGGGCCGATCACCTTGAGAGCCAGCGATTCTCCGGCGGGTCCGCCGATCGCAGAGGCGCCGACGGCGAGGGCGACGGCCGCGAGGGTGAAGTTCCGGGTCGTCCCGCGGTCGGTGCGCTCGGCCAGTGAGTAGAGCGCCGCCATCAGCGGGGCGAGCAGCAGGACGGTCATCACGTAGCCGGCCAGGGCCATAGCGGTCGCGCACAGGATGGCGACGGTGGTGACGAGCCTCGGCCGGGTGCGGTGCCACAGCAGTGCGGCGCAGGAGATACCGGCCAGGAGTACACCGAGCCACCCGTGGGCGGGTGCGGCCAGGTGGTCGACGCTGACGAAGCTGCCGGGAAAGGCCACGACGAACAGCACCAGGGCCACCGTGGTGTCGACCTTGCGGGGATGACTGCGCAGGTAGCGCTGCCAGGTCATGATCATCGTGCCTTCTGCGTGTGTAGTGATCATGGTGTACGCCGGGTCGGCGGAGCGTTCTGGAGGTGCCGCCCACCCGTGTCCAGGTGGGCGGCACCTCCAGGCTGCCACTAGTGGACGGGGAGACCCTGTCGCTCCGTCTCGTCGGGTGTTGCTGCCGTGGCGTTCGTATCGGTGGTCAGGGCGTTGCCCTCGACGTCGACGCGGGGCACGATCCGCTCCAGCCAGCGGGGCATCGTCCAGGCACGCTTGCCCAGCAGAGCGAGGACGGCGGGCACGATCGTCATCCGCACGACGAGCGCGTCGAACAGCACGGCGGTGGCGAGGCCGAAACCGATCATCTTGATCATGGGTTCGCTGACGCCGATGAATCCGGAGAACACCGAGATCATGATGACGGCCGCGGCGGCGACCACCCGGGCGCTGTGGCGGAAGCCGGAGACGATCGCCTGGCCGGGACGTTCGCCCTTCAGATGAGCCTCCCGGATGCGGGTGACGAGGAAGACCTCGTAGTCCATGGCGAGGCCGAAGACGATGCCGACCATGACGATCGGCATGGTGTTCATGATCGGGCCGGTTTGATGCACACCCAGCAGGTCGGCAAGCCATCCCCACTGGAAGACGGCGACGACCGCGCCGAGGGCGGCCAGCACCGACAGCAGGAATCCGAGCGCCGCCTTGAGCGGGACCAGCACGGAACGGAACACGATCAGGAGCAGGAGGAAGGCCAGGCCCACCACGAGTCCGAGGTACGGGACGAGGGCGCCCTGGACCTTCTGGTCGCTGTCGATGTTGCCCGCCGTGCTGCCGCTGACCATAAACGTCGCACCGGTGGCCTTCTCGATCGTCGGCCGGTCGTCGCGCAAGGTGTGGATCAGCGTGCTGGTCCGCTCGTCCTGGGGATCGGTGGCCGGGGTGACGGAGAAGACCGCGGTGTCGCCCGCGGTGTTGAAGCGTGCCGGCGAGACGGACACGACACCGTCGACGGCGCCGATTTCCCGGGCGCTCGCTTCTACGGCGCCCTTGGGGTCCTGGGCCGTTTTGGCGTCCACGACGATGGTCAGCGGGCCGTTGAAGCCCGGGCCGAAGCCCTTGGCCAGGGCGTCGTAGGCGCGGCGCTCGGTGGCCGAGGTCGGCTTGGACTCGTCTCCCGCCGTGCCCAGGTGCAGCTGTGCGGCAGGCAGGGCGATCACACCCAGGGCCGCCACCGCCACCAGCAGCACGGGCAGCGGCCGGCGAACTACCAGGCGGGCCCACCGACTGCCCATGTTCGGCTTGCCCTCGCCTACGGCGGACCGCACGCCACGGCGGGTGGAACGGCGTGTCGAGCGCGCCAGGACGGCGCGGGGGAAAATCCCGAGCAGGGCTGGGACCAGGGTCACCGCGACCAGTACCGACAGCGCCACGGTGCCGGCCGCTGCCAGTCCCATCTGGGTCAGCGTCGGGATCCCCACCACCGACAGGCCGGCCAGGCCGATCACCACGGTCAGGCCTGCGAACACCACCGACGACCCGGCCGTGCCCACGGCCACCCCTGCCGCGTCCTGCGGCGCGAGCCCCCGGGCACGCTCCTCCCGGTAGCGGGAGACGATGAACATCGCGTAGTCGATCCCGACCGCGAGGCCCAGCATCATCGCCAGCGTGCTGGTGGCACTGGACAGGCCCAGCGCACTGCTGAGAGCCATGATCGTCGCGGCGCCGATCCCAACACCGATCAGCGCGGTCAGCAGCGGCAGGCCCGCAGCGGCCAGCGAACCGAACGTGATCAGCAGGACCACGGCCGCCACCACCACGCCGACCAGCTCGGTCGCACCGCCCGACGGCTGGGTGGCCAGAACCGAGCCACTGACCTCGACCGTCAGCCCCGCGTCCCGTCCCTCCTCAACGGCCTGCTCCAGGTCCTGCTTCACCTTGTCGTCGACGTCCTTCGCCTTCACCTCGAAGGTGACCGACGCGTACGCCGTGGACCCGTCCTTGCTCACCGCGTCCGTCCGGTACGGGTCGGCCGCCCGGACCACCTGATCGAGGTCGCCGACCTGGCCCACGACCCCGTCGACGACCGATCGGTTCGCCTGGTCGGTGATCTTCTGGCCATCCGGCGCCACGAACACGAGCTTCGCGCTCGCCCCCTCGGAACTGGCGCTCCCGGTGCTGTTGGCGGGGAAGCGCTCCTCGATGAGGTCGAACGCCCGCTGCGACTCCGTCCCCGGCATCGAGTAGGAGCCATCAGGCGCAGCCGGCGCCAGCGCCGACGCCATGCCCGCGGCGACCAGCGCCAGTACCCACAGCACCAAGACGCGCCAGCGCCGCCGGAAGGCCAACCGGCCCAAACGATCAAGAAAGGCAGCCACAGAAGGAACTCCACATCCGAACTCGGGGAACCCCTCCACCCTGTCCGACCAGGCATTTCTCGTCTTCGTGTAGCTGCCGACAATCCACTACTACGTACGCAGTAGTCGCTGAGCGCGGATCACATCGCGGCCCGCGGTGGCGGCGTCACCGCCTGTATCCACCGAGCCGGGCCCGGCCGAGTGTCCCGCACCGTCAGGGCGCGATGGGGTTGATCTTCTTGTCCGGGTGGGCGGTGAGGACATACCGGGTAGCGGTGATGTTCGACAGGGTTGAACAGTCGCATCAGGACCAGGGGATCTTCGGTGTGGCGGGCCTCGTCGAGATCCGGTCGACGCGCAGCGCACTGGCGGTGAGGCCGAGCTGGCGGAACGGCTTGCGGACCACTCCGATGCTGATCGGTGGGTGGGAGTCGTTCACTGCGGTATTACGCGTGACAAAGAGGTGCGGGTTGGTGCTGTCCGGCCATCGCCGGTGGCGCTCCAGCCCCCAGGCGGTGGCCAGTTTCATGGTGAATTCGTCGAGGTAGATGACGTGGTCCAGGCGGCCGGGTCGCCGGATCCGCAGTCGGGCACGGGACCGGTCCAGGTCTGTCGGGTGGTCGGCCGCTCGGACCCCCTGGAGCAGATGTACGGCGACCACCGCCCCCGCGGCTACGTCCTCCACAGCGAACAGGACCGCTACACCCCCACCGCCGCGATGCGCCGCGCCGCCACGCTGTACCACGAGCACCAAGCCGACTGCGTTGTCGTCGAAGCCAACAACGGCGGAGACTATCTGCCCGCCCTCCTCACCGAGCTCGACCCCACCGTCCAGTAGCGCATCGTTCACGCCACCTGCAACAAGCGCGCCCGCGCCGCGCCCGTCGCGATGCTCTACGAACAGGCCCGCATCAGCCACGCCGGGCCGCCCCGTACCTTCGCCACCCTCGAGGAGCGGATGACGACGTACGTTGGCGCCTCCGAGCACGAGGAGAAGTCCCCCGATCTGCTCGACTCCTGCGTGTGGGCACTCACCGATCTATTCCTCGATGCGATGGCAGCCGGGGCCACGGCTCCTTCATCAGATGAGCGTCTGGCTGGTAGGAGGTAGCAGCTCAAGTCCGGTATATGACATCACCCGGGGCCCGCGGGCGGCCTTTCACAGCTCGTCGCGCTCGGTGTTCTTGGCGCGCACCGCCCGCATGGGATCACGGCGTGCGATGTCTCCCGGGAAGAGGTATGACGTAATCGGACGAGGTATGGCGTAACGAGAAGATCCATAGAGCGGTCCCTGGCGGTTCCGGTACCGCCGCCGGAGGGAGCGGCTGGTATGCGTGGGCATGAGGTCCGGAGCGGGGACAGCTGGGAGGACTGTGCCACCGCTGCGCCTGAGGACGGTGTCACCGCTGCGCCTGGAGGGCTGCTCGATTTGCTGCGGGTCGCCGCCATGGTCCTGGACAGCGACGGCCGGATCGTGCTGTGGAGCCCCGAGGCTGAGCTGTTGCTCGGCTACTCGGCCACCGAAGCACTGGGCCGGAGCGCCGGGGTGCTGGTGTCCCAGGAGGATCGGTGGCGGGCGCGGGAGCTGTTCGAACGCGTACGGGATGGCACGAGCTGGGCCGGAGTGTTCCCAGTCGTGCACAAGGACGGCTCGACGCGCCAGGTGGAGTTCCGCACCATGCGGCTGAGCGACACGCGTGGCGGCGTCCATGCCCTGGGCCTGGCCGCCGACGCCGAGACCGTGCGGAACGTGGAGAGGGACCTGGCCCTGAACCACAGCCTGTTCAACCAGACCCCCGTGGGCATCGCGGTGTTCGACGCCGATTTGCGGTGGGTCCGCGTCAATCCGTCACTGGAGCGGATCAACGGCCTGCCTGAGGAGGCCGTGCTGGGCCGCCGCGTCAGCGAGGCGCTGCCGGCGCTGGATGTGGAGGCCATCGAGTCGCGGATGCGGCACGTTCTGGAGACCGGCGAGCCGCTGCTGGATCAGCAGACCGTGGGCCGGACGGCCGCGGATACCGAGGATCACGCCTTCTCGGAGTCGTACCACCGGATTGAGGACCCCAGCGGACACGTGCTGGGCCTGGCGATCGCCGTCATCGATGTCTCCGAGCGACAGCTGGCAGCCGCCGAGGTCGCGAAGGCGCGCGAGCGACTGGCGGTGATCGCCGACGCCAGTGTCCGTATCGGCACCACCCTGGACCTGCAGCAGACCGCTCGTGAACTGGCCGAGATGGCCGTGCCGCAGCTCGCCGACCTCGCGGCTGTCGACCTACTCGACTCGGTGGTCAGCCATGGCGACCTCGACTCGGTGGTCAGCCATGGCGACGCAGCCGCAGCCCGGGGGGACGGCGCCGACTTCCGTGCCTTGGCGGTCGCGGCGGGTTACCCGACCGATGCCATCCGGGCCGCGGACCCGGTCGGCGAGCTGGCGTCGTACAGTTCGTCACGGCTGATCACCCAGAGCGTTCGAGGGGCGCGGCCGATCCTGGTCGAGCGGGTGAGTAGTGCGACGATGCCATGCATCGCCAGGGACGCTGCCGCCGCCGAGGTGCTCCGAAGGGCCGGGGTCCATTCCTATCTGGCCGCCCCGCTGATAGCCCGCGGAGAGGTGCTGGGCACGCTCAGCCTGTACCGCACGGTCAACGCCTTGCCGTTCGACGACCAGGACCTCACGCTCGCAACGGAGCTGGCCGCGCGCGCCGCCATCTGCGTCGACAATGCCCGGCTGTACGGGCGCGAGCGCACCATCGCGCTCACCCTCCAGCGCAGCCTGCTGACCCACCCGCCACCGGACTTCGACGGCATCGAGATCGCCTCCCGCTATCTGCCTGCGGTCAGCGAGGTCGGCGGGGACTGGTTCGACGTTCTGCCGCTCAAGGGGGGCAGGATCGGCCTGGTCGTCGGCGACGTGATGGGCAAGGGCGTGCACGCGGCAGCAATCATGGGCCAGCTCCGTACGGCCACCCGCGCCCTCGCCCGGCTCGACCTGGGTCCCGCCGAGCTGCTGTACCACCTCGACGACATCGCCGGTTCGCTCGGCGACTCGATAGCCACCTGTGTCTACGTCGTCTGCGACCCACAGCGCGGCCGATGCGAACTCTCCAGCGCAGGCCATCTGCCGCCCGTGCTGGTGCGCCCGGACGGCACGGCCGAGTATCTCGACATACCCAGCGGTGTGCCGCTGGGGGTGGGTGGGGTGCCCTTCAGTGCCGAGGAGCGGGAACTGGCGGAGGGGACCCTGCTCGCGCTGTTCACGGACGGCCTGGTGGAGCATCGCGGGGAGTCCATAGAGGTCGGACTGCAGGCCCTGCTGCGGCTGCTGGAGGGCGACCGACGCCCGCTGGAGGAGATCTGCGACACGGTGCTCAGCGCACTGCACCGCGAATATGACGACGACGTGGCGCTTCTTCTCGCACGGCGGCGACGGAGCTGACCCGGTTCCGGTTGCTGCGGCCACTGGTGCGCGAGGCGCACGACTGGTGAGCGAGAGGCGACGGCGCCCCGCTCATCAATGGCCGAAGCGTCGCTGATCAGCTAAGCGATCCCATGCAAGACGTGGTGTCCGGCATGGGTTGTGCCCACCGTGGCGGGGTGGCGTGGGCGTGCGGCACACCATGACGATCCGCCAGCGACCGCCACTGTCCCCGCGCCGCCTCCACGGAGTTGACCGCATCGACGATCACGGTTTGGCCCATGCCGAGCGCACCATCGGCCACGGCCTCGGCCACGACATACGCCGCCAGGCCCGTGGGCTGGTCACGGGCCACCCCCGCACGCCACATCGCCGCTTCGATCGGGTCCACGGACACGACCGGAACAGCCAGCTTGCGCCCCAACGCCTCGGCGACCGAACTCTTCCCCGCACCGGGCAGCCCCGCCATCGCGATCAACATGGCGACACCCTCGCACGCCCGACCGATCCGCCGACCATCAACGCCAGAACGGCACAGGCATCCGCATCCCGAGTCATCAAGTCACGCGACGACATCCACAGGAATTGACAATTACTCCGCCAGCTGCGGGGGCAGCGGGTACGCGCGAGTCCCTGCTGCAGGAGTGGGCCGGTCGCGACCCGGCTCCGGACATTGGCCGTTGCGCTCTGGTGGCAGCCAGTTTCGCCATGTAGCGTCGCTGTCAGATGTCGTGGTTCGCAGTACCTGCCCGCGCTCCGGCGTGGGCGCTTTGCTGTGCAGAGCAGGACCAGGACCTCTGGGTCCGCGCGGTGCGGACCCGATATCGACTGAGAGGCACCAGCATGGCCAGCGGAACCGTCAAGTGGTTCAACTCCGAAAAGGGCTTCGGCTTCATCTCCCAGGACGGTGGCGGACCGGACGTCTTCGCGCACTACTCCAACATCAATTCCTCCGGCTTCCGCGAGCTCCAGGAAGGCCAGGCGGTGACCTTCGACGTGACGCAGGGCCAAAAGGGCCCGCAGGCGGAGAACATCACTCCCGCCTGATCTCGCGGCCATACATCACCAGGCCCCCGGAGCGCTTGCTCCGGGGGCCTGGTGCATACCGCGCCGAAGGCCTCGGTCATTCGTCTCGGTGCTGCTGCGGTATCGGCTCTCGATGCCCACGGGGCTGGGCTAGCGTGGGCCGCCAGGGGCGAGGAACCTGGCCCCCATGTTGTCCATCGGGTTGAGATAGAAGAGCGCGGTGAACCACGAGGCCGCCTTGCGCGGGTGCTTGAGCTGCAGCAGTGAGAAAGTCGTCTTCCTCTCGCAGCTCGGCGGACGTCAGGGCGCCCGCAGGACCGGCGGCGCAGTTGGTGC
Source organism: Streptomyces sp. NPDC002896 (assembly GCF_040295225.1). Taxonomy (NCBI): domain Bacteria; kingdom Bacillati; phylum Actinomycetota; class Actinomycetes; order Kitasatosporales; family Streptomycetaceae; genus Streptomyces; species Streptomyces sp. NPDC002896. The sequence continues at coordinate 54,192 of NZ_JBEOVA010000038.1, forward strand.
GTGGTGCCCGGTCGAGTGCATATCGCGCGGGAAAACCGCTGCGCATAGTGAGGGTGGGTAGCATCCGGCAGGAACACCAGGACGACGAGAGCGAGCTGCTGTGTCCAACGATCCGGATGCCACCACAATCCAGACGGTCTACGCGAAGCGGGTTGCGTCCGACTTGGAGAGCAATCGCAGGCAACAGAGCGAGATTCGCGCGAAGCTGCAGGACTTGCAGGATCGACTCGAGCAGTTGCAGCAGGACGAGAAGTGGCTGTCGGGTGTGCAGGGCAGCCTGACGTCCACACCGCCACAGCAGGCGGAGCCCGCCGTCGCAGAAGCGCCCGCACCGTCCTCCACCGCCGCACCGGCTACCGCCCCCCGGGCCGTTCCGCAGCCGCGGGCAGAGCGCAAGAACGCCGGCACGCAGGACCGTCGGAAGAAGACAGCGCAGGCTGGGACCGATGGGCAGGTGACAAGCCCCAAGAAGGCCGTGAAGAAGACTGCTGGGAAGAGCGCGGGGCCCACGCTGCGCGAACTGGTCCTGGGCCTCCTGGTGCAGGGGCGTGGCGAGCCGCGCATGGTCAGTGAGGTCGTCAAGGAGCTGGCGGAGGCGTACCCGGAGCGCGCGGCGAAGCCCCAGGTGGTGCGCAACACGTTGGAGTCGCTCGTCGCCAAGGGAGAGATCGAGCGGGAGCGGAGGCAGGGGTCGGTGATGTACACGGCGCCTGAGCCGATGGACACGACAGAAGCCGCCGCGGCTTCCGATGCGGTTGTCGAGGACGCGAGCGAGAAGTCCACCGCCAAGGTCTAGGCAGCCAACCGGCGGCGGGCTTTGGCGCCCGGCCATGGTGTTCGTAGTCAGCGCCGCCGCTGTGCTCCTCATAAGCGAGACCCGCAGGCGGGCCCTCGGCTCCTGATCACCGGTGGCTGCGGTGCACCGTCTCGGGCCCGACGACGCGCAGCAAGTCGAGCGCCTCGGCGCTCGGTGTGCCGGGCGGGGGTGTGAAGACCCGCAGCCGCTGGTCCTCGGCCGGGCTGAGGAGCGCCTCATAGTCGAACTCGATCAGCCCGACCTCCGGGTGCCGCACCCGCAGTCGGCTCTGCCGCCGGACGGCCGCCTCGTGGCGGTCCCACATCGCGGCGAACTCGTCGCTCGCCTCCCGCAGCCGGGCGACGAGCGCCGCCGCCTCGGCGTCGCCGGGGCCGCGGCGCGCCACCGCCGTGCGGAGGTCGGCAACGGCCAGCCGGCCGTGCCGCTCGTGCTCGTCCTCCGGGTATGCCTCGCGGACGAACGGGTCGGTGAACCACCGCCACACCACGTTCCGGTCGGGCTCCTCCACCGTGCACACACAGCCGAACAGGGCTTCGGCCACGGCGTTCTGCGCCAGAAGGTCGCCCAAATCGCCGAGGATCTGCGCGGGGGTGCGCGTCAGCTGGTCGAGGAGGTACAGCAGCCCGGGACGCACATGGCTCCCCGCCCGGCGGCCTTCCGGCGGGCGGTGCCCGGCCAGCACGAACAGGTGGTCGCGCTCGTCCTCAGTGAGCCGCAGCCCGCGGGCCAGGGCGCCGAGCAGCTGGGTGGACGGCTGCGGGCTGCGCGCCTGCTCCAGGCGCATCAGGTAGTCGGCGGACATCCCGGCCAGCTGGGCCACCTCCTCGCGGCGCAGCCCGGGCGTCCGACGCCGGGGCCCGGAGGCCAGCCCGACGTCGTGCGGGCGCAGCCGCTCCCGCGACCGGCGAAGGAAGTCGGCGAGTTCACGGCGGTTCAGTTCGGCTGGCATGCCCCCATGGTCCGGCATCGGCGGGCCATGGGGGCATGCGGACCCTGGGATCGCCGGTCCTAGGGAGAGCGGTCCGCTCCTCATCCGGGCCGGGGCATCGCATCGTTGGCGGTGGAACACGGACCCCCACCCTCTAAGGGAAGAGGAACCATGCCTGCAGTGACCGTCAACGGCGCCCGCATCCCCTACCGCCTGGAGGGCTCGGGGCCCGTCCTCGTGCTGGTGCACGGCACCGGCGCGGGGTCGGTGACCTGGGAGTCGGCCCTCGGGTACTTCACCGGCCGACACACTGTCGTCCTCCCGGACCTGTCCGGCAGCGAGGCGGCCGAGGACGACGGCGGCGAGCTGACCGTCGAGCTGCTCGCCGCCCAACTGGCCGCCGTGCTGACGGACCTGGGGCGCGGCCCGGTGGACGTCCTGGGCTACTCGCTGGGCGCGCCTGTCGCCGCCCTGCTCGCCGCGGAGCACCCGGAGCTGGTGCGCCGGCTGATCACGCTCTCCGGCTGGTGCGGCCCGGAGGACCCGTACGTCCAAAACGGCTTGGCCGTCTGGCGCACGCTGGCCGACAACCCGACGGCCTTCGCTCGCTACGCCATGCTGACGGCCTTCAGCCGCCCCTACCTCAACACCCTCGACCGCGAGGCCGTGGAGGAGCTGGCGACCGGCATGCGTCCGAGCGCGAACCTGTTCCGCCAGATCGACGCCGACCTGAAGATGGACATCCGAGCCGCGCTCCCCCGCATCCAGGCCCCGACCCTGGTCATCGGGTGCACGCTGGACGCGCTGGTCCCCGTCGAGAACTCGCGCGAGCTCGCGGCGGGCATACCGCACAGCCGCTACGCCGAGCTGGAGAGCGGCCACGTGGCGCGGGTCGAGCGGCCGGCCGAGCTGACCAAGCTCGTCGAGGAGTTCCTCGGCTAAGGACTCCTAACAAAAGTGGTGGACTTGACCTGGTCAGAGGTCGGTGTCGCGCACGAGGCCGCCGGGTATCGGGACGCAGTCAGCCGCGTAATCGCACGCGATAAACCCGGCGACGTCGGCGATCATCCCCGGGATACTGGTCGCCCATGGATGAGGTCAAAGTCGTTGTCGCCCATTCCGAGCGCGCGACCCTGCGCGTCGGCGACGTGTTCCTGAAGGTGGACGCCGATCAGGCGCGCATCGACGTCGAGGTCGAGGCGATGTCCCTCGCGCCGGTCCCGACCCCGGAGGTCCTGTGGCGCAAGCCGCCCGCGCTCGCGATCGCCGCACTCCCGGGGACGACGCTTGGGCGCCTCGGCGGGCCGTCGACCGGGTCGTCGGCGGCGTGGGCCGCGGCGGGCGCCGCCATCCGGAAGCTGCACGACGCGCCGCTGCCGCCCCGGCCCGGCCGGGCCGGCCTGAGCATCGTCGCGCTGGCGGCGGAACTCGACGACGAGTGCGAGTTGCTCGTGACGAACGGCCTCCTGCCCGCTGACCTGGTCGCCCACAACCGCCAGGTCGCCGAGGCCGCGCTCCGGCCGTGGACTCCGGCGTTCACGCACGGCGACCTGCAGATCGCGCACGTCTTCGTCGACGGCGACGAGGTCACGGGCATCATCGACTGGTCCGAGGCGGGCCAGGGTGATGCCCTGTACGACCTCGCCACCTTCACGCTCGGACACGAGGAGCACCTCGACGACGTCGTCGCCGGCTATGGCACCGACATCGACCTCGACGTGATCCACGCGTGGTGGTCGTTGCGAAGCCTGCTGGTGGTTCGCTGGCTGATCGAGCACGGCTTCGACCCGTTCGCGCCGGGCTGTGAGGTCGACGTGCTGAGATCCCGGATGTGAGGCTGCGCGGGCCCGACTGCTACGAATGCGTTCTGACGCATCGAGCAGGCCATCCCCTGGGGCGCATCGCCTGCCCTTGCTCTCGACAAAGTGCGGTGCGCAGTCGTCGCCAGCAGATGACGGCGCAGCCGAGGGTGACGAACGCGTGGTGGATGTCGTCGCGGATCTCCCAGCGGATGCGCAGGCGGCGGAACCAGTGCAGCAGCGCGATCGTTCCTTCCACGACCCAGCGGTACACACCCAGGCCGGAGCCGTGCCCGGTGCCGCGCCGGGCGAGGTGCGGGGTGATCTGGAACCGGCGGACCTTGTCCCGGTAGACCGCGTGGTCATAGCCGCGGTCGGCGTACAGATACCTGGGGCGGCGCAGTGGCTGGCCGCGCTTGCCGCGGATCGGCGGGACGGCCTGGATCAGCGGGATCAGTTGGGTGACGTCGTTGCGGTTGCCGCCGGTGGTGATTGCCGCGAGCGGGATGCCGTGCGCCTCGACGATCAGGTGGTGCTTGCTGCCGGCCTTGCCCCGGTCCACCGGGGACGGACCGGTGGCCGGCCCGCCCTTCATCGCGCGGATGTGGCTGGAGTCGACCGCTGCGCGGGAGAAGTCCAGCAGGTCTGCGGCCCGCAGCTCGGACAGCAGCAGCTCGTGCAGGCGCTGCCATACCCCGGCCTCGTTCCAGTCCCGCAGCCGTCGCCAGCAGGTCATCCCCGAGCCGAAGCCCAGCTCCTGGGGCAGAAACTCTCAGCGGATCCCGGTGTACAGCACGAACAGGATCCCGCACAGCACCTTGCGACTATCCAGACGCTTACGACCTGGACGCTGCGGATTACGCGGGACGACCGGCAGCAGCGGCTCGATCCGCGCCCACAACTCGTCGTCGATCTCCCACGGTCTGGCAGCGGTCTTCCTCGTCTCGACTGGCTCGCACCCCCTTCGGCCAGCATCAACGAGAACTGACACGCCGTCATTCCCGGAGGTCCAGAAACCTCCTTTTGTTAGGAGTCGTAAGCCGCCTGGCCCCGGACTTCGCAGGTCACCCATTTGTTTTTTGACCGGGTGGCGGAGGCCGGCCCCGGCGTTCTGGTAGCCGAGGTCGGTCAGGGTGGGGATGTCGAGGGTGTCGGCGAGCCGGTTCAGGGCGGCGATCAGGCCGTGGGTACGGGCGCAGGTGATGTCGTGCTCGCGGCCGGGCCGGACCGGCGAGACCCGGAGCGGCCAGCCGTCGGGTGCGGAAATGACCTGGACGTTGCCGCCGTGGTGCTTGTGCTTGCCCGACCACCACAGGTCGGCCTTGTTCGGGCCGGGGGCGGCGACGCGATCGGTACGGATGACGGTGCCGTCGAGGTTGAGGTGTGTAACGCCGGCCGCGGCCGCGCGCTCCAGCGCGGTGGACAGGTCCGGGGCGTGGTCGGCGAGCACGGTCCCCCCTTCGTGGAGGTAGCGGTAGGCCGTCGGGACGGAGATCCAGCTGTCTCGGGCGAGTTGAGTCAGCCGGGTACCGTCCAGGAACCAGCGCAGGATCAACACGCTCTGTTTGAACGGCCCAGGGCGCGGGTGCCCTTGCGGATCCCGAGACGCTCGCGGTGTTCGAGCAGCAGCTTCGCGAGGGCCTCAGCAGTGGCCCGGCTGACATCGAGCACGCCGGTGTAGGTGACACTGGTCAACGCGTGAAGCCTCTCGGTACCCGGAATCTGTTCTTCGCAGACCCGTTCCGCCGAGTAGCCGAGGGGAATTTCACCCCTCGGCTCTCACAGAACCGTGCGTAACAGTCGCCCATTACACGGCTCTTGTCGCTCTGATCGTCAGATCACCGCGGCATCCACGGTGAATCGCCAGTGCGAGAACATGCGGGGGTACCGCTGGGCGATCTCCCGTAGTTTCGCAGTGGCTCTCCGTTTGGCTACGAGCCGTTTGTACTTCTGGCGGATCCAGCGCACCAGGTAGGCGTTGATGCGTGCCAGGAAGGGGGTCAACTCCCACGGCCTGAAGCGGCCGTAGTAGTTGATCCATCCCGCCACCACAGGATTGATCCTGCGGGCGAGCTCGCTGAGGGACAGATCGGAACGGGTGTGCAGGTGCCAGGAACGCACCTCCCGCCCGATCCTCTTCAGAGCATCCCTGCTGGCCGCCGGCTCGAACGACAGGAACTTCCTGTTGAGCCGGGTCCGGTTTCTCCTGGGGCGGAACGTGTACCCAAGGAACGTGAACGCCGTGTGCTCGTACGAGCCGCGGCGGACGCCGTCCTTGCAGTAGACGATTCGTGTCTTGTCCGGGTGCAGCTGCAACCCGACTTCGACCATCCTGTTCGTGAGCGCGGCCAGCACCTGGCGGGCCTGCCGCTCCGTGACGCAGTGCAGCACCGCGTCGTCCGCATAGCGTTCGAACCAGACTGTCGGGAACTCCCGCGCCATCCAGGTGTCGAACGCGTAGTGCAGGAACAGGTTTGCCAGCACGGGAGACCACGCCCCCAACGCAATGGGCAACTTTTGCTTCGAGGTGACGCTCGGTTATCGGCGGCTGGAACTGCTTCCTCGCGCTGAGAGTAGGCATCGTCA
>NZ_JBEOVA010000039.1:0-59515 GCF_040295225.1 Streptomyces sp. NPDC002896
ATCCGCCGCTACATCATCTGGCGGAACAAGCACGCCGCCGACGAGCGGCTCCGCGAGGTCATCGACAGGGCGAACGTTGCTTGATGCGGCACTAGTGAGGGCGGCGAAGTTGCACGCCGCCAAGCGGTGGCTCCCGTTCACCCTGCCGAGAACAGCCCGTCAGTGCCAAGCCCGCGGGGTGTGTGGCCCGCGCGCTCGTCAGGTTCTCGACGGCCCCGTCGATCGGTGGGTCGCCGCGATCTGCGAGGGTGGTCTGGTGCTTCTGACTCCTGAGAAAACGCTGTTCGTTCGAGGCTCTACCCCTGTGCTCCTGCTGGCTGACGTGCCCATCCACGACGTCCTGCCGGTTCTGAACGCGCCCGACGGGGCGGTGCCTAGGTGCGAGGGGTGGAGCATCGTCTCCAAGCTCACCCTGTGTGTCGTGGACGGTCCCGGGGAGGCTGGACTCGTCGTCCCCGCCGTCGGCGCGGCGGTGCTCGACGGCGAGGGCGGGATCAGCCGCCCGGGGGATATGGCCGACTGGTGTGCGGACACCGAGCAAGCCGGTGGCGCGGTCGTCTTGTCTCTCGACCAGCTGCCCGAGGTACTTGATTGGGCCCGCTTGCTGGGCTCGGGCTCCGCTCGCGGCGGCTTCGTGCCAAGCCTGGCCTGAGTCGCCCCGGCTGGCTCGGCGGGAGCAGCGGCTGCCTATGCGCGATGCATCCGCCAGCCGTACCTGCCAGGACGCACGTGCCTTGCTACTTGCGCTGTTCAGCCTCGAGCGTCGCCAGCAGCACGGCAAGTGCTGTCTAGCTGTCTGAGGCCTTGCCGTGAGCCACAACCGGGACGTCCGTTGCGCCGCACTCCGTCAGCCCCAGGACGCTGGCGAGTTCATCACGCGCCTGATCGCCTCCGATCCTCCTCGGGTTTGTAGTCAGCTCGTGGATGCGGGCCGTGCGGCCGTCGGCGCGCTCGTCGACGAGGCCACGACCCCGATGTCGCCGAGGCCGCGCTCGTCGCTGGACTGGGTGGCATACGCGACGTGCAGGCAGTCGAGGGGGGAGAGCCCTCTCCCTGGTGCCGAACGCCTGTCGAGTCCCGGGGAGAGGGTCTTGCGGCCCGGCGCTCGGCCCTTCCTGAGGCCGGGCGCGGCGGGGGCCTTTTCGGTGACCGCCCCGTCGGCGTAGGGGTGGCCACCTGCTCAGGGGTCAGCGGCGTTGGCGGCAGCCGTCGCGGTGGCTGTAGTTGATCACCGGAGGGCCGGACGGCCGGTCGTGGACGTGTGTCCGGTACGGCTCGTCGGGCTTGATGCCCTTCTGGCAGCGGCAGCAGATCATGATGGCAGCGCCTCCCGGTTGAGCGCGCACGTAGGGCAGGCGCGGGGGAACCAGAAGATGCGGCCGTCGAGGCGCCTGACGGCTTGGGGGCCGAGGTCGACCGCGGTCCCGTTGTTGAGCGTCACGGCGCACCATACGCACGCGGTGCCGCGTACCTGCTGTTCGCTCAAGCCCTTCACTTCGGGCAATTCCTGGACTGGCATGCTGCCCCCGGCATCTCCGTGTTCGACGGTGTACGCACCGTAGGGCGCGGTACAACAGACAGGGGCACGCAAAGTGCGTGCCTCGTCGTGGGAGTTGCGATGGACACTGGGCGCATCGGCCGCAGGATCGCCTACTGGCGCGAGCGCCGTGGCTTCACTCAGGCGGACTTCGGACGGCTCATGGGCCAGTCGAAGCGCTGGGTGCAGGACTTCGAGGGTGCAAACGCCAGGCAGATCCCAGGCTTTCGGTGCTCGAGAGGGCGGCCGACGTCCTGCGCATCTCTCTGGAGCAACTCTTGATCGATGGCCCGCCCGACCAGCCTCCGGCCACCGGGGCACCTGCCGAAGTCCTCGCCGTGGTGGACGCCATGTACCGCCACGACTCGCTCGCCGGCATCGTCCATCCCGACGAGGAACCGCCGCCCCTCGCGGAGCTGCGGCGCAGACTCACGTACTGCTGCGAAGCGTTCCAGGCCTGCCACTACGCCACGCTGGGCAGGCAGCTGCCCGACCTGATCGTTCACACACAGCAAGCTGCAGCGAGCAGCGCCGTGGATCGAGAGTGCGAGGCTCAAGGGCTGCTCTCGCGCGTGTTCCAGCTGACCGCGTCGTTCCTTCACAAGTACGGGGAGGACGCTGCCGTGCAGGCGGCAGTGGTCGCGGACCGCGCTCTGTCCGCGGCCGAGCGGTCTGCAGACCCTGTGCAGATCGGCGCGGCTTCCCGCAGGGTGGCCAAAAGCCTCGTCTGTCAGAACCGTCCGCAGGCCGCCGTGGACTTCGCCACCGCAGCGGCCCGCCGGTTAAGTGATGACCTGACCACACGCGGCCCGCTGGGTCTATCCACGCTGGGCATGCTGTACCTCAACGCCGCGATCGCCGCCGCCGCGCAGCAGCGCTCTACCGCCGCGGTGAACGCAGCGACCGGATACGTCGACGAGGCCGGTGACGTCGCGGAGCAGCAGGGCCGCGACCTGAACGAGGACTGGACGATGTTCGGGCCGACCAATGTCGACCTGTACCGGGTGGACGTACTGGTGCGGTTCGAGGACGGCTGGTCGGCACTCGACGCTGCCGACGCAGTGGACGACGGGGCCCTCGCGGAAATGACTCGGGAGCGCCGAGCCCAGCACCACATTGCGAAGGCACGCGCCGCGCTCTTGACACGACGCAAGGACGCAGCCATAAGCGAGCTCATCGAGGCGGAGCGGCTCGCCGAGGAAGAGGTCCATGGCAGGCAGAGCGTCGTCCGCCTGATCCAGGACCTGGTAGGGGCAACGCCGGTACCGAGCAGCCAGTTGCGTGGACTTGCCGAGCGGTGTGGACTCCGGGCATGACTCAAGTGCTCTATCTCATCGCATGCGCTGCAGGCCCTACCCAGTACATCGACGACGGCGTCCGCCAGGCGCAGGACGCAGGCTGGGACACCTGCCTCATCCTCACCCCATCCGCCAAGCGCTGGTGGGCCGAACGGATAGGCGAGCTCGAGGAGTTGACGGGACACGCGGTGCGCTCCCAGTACAAGCTGCCGTGGGAGAGCGACGCCCTACCGAAGGCTGACGCCATGCTGGTGGCGCCGCTCTCATGTACGAGCCTCAACAAGTGGGGCGCTGGGATCGCGGACACGCTCGCAATAGGGCTGGTCTCGGAGGGAGTGAACATGGGCGTGCCAGTGGTAGCGATGCCGTACTTCAACCAGGCACAGGGCACACAGCCGGCCGTCCCCCGTAGTGTCGCGGCGCTACGAGAGCAGGGCGTGCGAGTCCTGGACGGTCCAGACGGATACGAGTCACATCCGCCGAAGCAGGGGAACCCTGCTGGCTTCCCATGGCACCGGGCGCTGGCGGCGCTGCCGAAGGAATGAGCTTCCGCCAGGAACGACGAAGGGCCCCCACCCGCCCGACCCGCGCTCAGTGACGGGTGGGCGGAGGGAGCGGGCGCACACGTATCCGCGGCGGCAGACTTCCTCGAGCAGACACGGCAGACGGGAGCGTGAGCGTGGACGGGCGCGACTGGAACGCAGGGACGCGGCGGGACTCTGTGGGCGGCAACCTTTACATCGAGATCGACGATGAGCAGACCGGCTGCCTCTTCTCCGAATGGGATCCCGACGACGTGGCGGTCCTCGATGCGGCCGTCGGACATCACCCCACCTGGCCAGTGCAAATCGATATCTCCGGACGGATCGACGGCACGGCAGAGGTTCACCAACTGGTCGAACTGCTGCTTGAGCATGGAGGCGTGGCGACCGACGACTATTTGGCCCGCCCCTGGACCTTGCAGGAGATCAAGTCTGGAGCAGCGAACGACGGTCTGCGCTTCTTTGACTTTCGTGCCTACCACGAACTCAACCGCGAGCAAGAATTTTCCTGACTCGACCACCGCGTAACGGCAAGTTTAGAGAAGCCTGCGTTCGCTGTTCTCTCCTTCGCCCCGGTCGCGCCCAGCCTGGGCGGCTGGTGGAGATCCGGGTCAATCTCGTTGACCGAATTGCCGAGGCGGAAAGGGAGGGCTGGCTTGGTGAGCTCGAAGGGCTCCGCGTCAGCCTGGCCGGCGCCGAGTCCAAGATCAGCCAGATCGACACCGCGCCCTTCGGCGGACCGGTGAATCTCGGTCTGCCAACTCGGTGGAAGGAACGGTGACGCGTGTCGGCGTGCTTGAGAAAGTGCTCCGAGGCCGAGAGGGCGCTGTTGCACGTCCCCCCGAACAGTAAGGGGCAGCATTGGCCGCCTATCGAGCGTGGGGCTACCGCAAGATCGGCGAGGAGAGGCCATGGGAGGGACCGGACCTCTATGACGCCATGCTGCTCGACCTGCTCGAGTTCGGGTCAGGCGCCGCGTCATCACGGTGATGAGTGCCCAGTTCAGGTGGGCTTCCGAGTACTGAGGAAGGCGTTCGCAGAGGGACGGGCTATGGCTCGATGAGTCCGGAGCGGATGGCGTAACGGGTGAGTTCGAGGCGGTCTTTGAGGCCGAGTTTCTGTAGCAGGTTGGCGCGGTGGCGTTCGACGGTCTTGATGCTGATGAGGAGCATGTCGGCGATCTGCTGTGAGGTGTGGCCTTCGGCGACGAGTTTGAGGACTTCCTCTTCGCGGTCGGTGATGGCCCGCTCGGGCAGGGGCTCGCCGTGCCGGGATCGGTCGAGGTAGTTGCGGATGAGGGCGTTGACGGCGCCGGGGTAGAGGAAGGGCTCGCCGCGCATGGTGGCGCGGCAGGCTTCGACGAGGTCGCGGTCGGCGACGGATTTCAGGACGTAGCCGGAGGCGCCGGCCGCGAGGGCTTCGAAGAAGTACTGCTCGTTGTCGTACATCGTCAGCATCAGGAGGCGGATGTCGGGCTGTGTGCGGGATAGCTCGCGGGCGGCCTGCAGGCCGGTCATGCGGGGCATGGCGATGTCGAGGATCGCCAGGTCCGGGTGGTGGGCCAGGGCGGCTTCGAGGGCTTCGGCGCCGTTGCCCGCTTCGGCGACCACGGTCAGGTCGGGCTCGGCGTCGAGGATGAGGCGCACTCCGCGGCGGACCAGTTGGTGGTCGTCGGCGAGCAGGATGCGGGTTTCGGTCGCCTCGGGCATGGTCAGTGGCTCCCTTGGTGGATGGGGACGACGAGACGTACCTCGGTGCCCCTGTCGGGGCTGGGGCCGAGGATGAGGTCGGCGCCGATGAGCAGGGTGCGTTCGCGCATGCCGCTGATGCCGGCCCCTTCGGGAGCGTCGTGGATGCCGTGGCCGTCGTCGCGGACGCTCAGTTCCACGCCGGCGGCGGTGTGGTTGAGGGTGAGGTCGACGAGGCGGGCGCCTGAGTGGCGGGCGGCGTTGGTCAGGCTTTCCTGAGCGACGCGGTAGAGGACGAGTTCGGTGTCCCGGCTCAGGGGCGGCAGGTCGGCGTCGATGTGGTGGCGTACGGTCAGGGAGGGGCTGGCGAACTCGCCGGTGAGGGCTTTGAGGGCGCTGGTCAGTCCGAGTTCTTCCAGGACGCCGGGGCGCAGGCGGCGGGCGATGCGGCGGATTTCGTCGAGGCTGGCGCGGGTGGTCTCCTGCACCTGGTGGAGTTCGTCGCGTACGGCGGGCGGTGCGTGGTCGGCGACGCGTTTGAGTTCGAGCAGGACGGCGGTAAGGGTCTGGCCGACCTCGTCGTGGAGTTCCTGGGCGATGCGGTGACGTTCGGCTTCCTGCGCGGACAGGGCACGGGCGGCGCTGGTGGCGCGTTCGGCCTCCAGCCGGTCAAGCATGGCGTTGAAGGCCGTGATCAGTTCGGCGACCTCGCCGTGACCGCCGACGGCCGGTCGCGTTCCCGGGCGCAGCAGGTCGGTGGTGGTCATGGCACGGGTGAGGCGTTGCAGCGGGGCAAGGCCGATGCGCAGCAGCACGCCATTGGCGATCAGCATCGCGGCTAGTCCGGCGGTGAGGATGGCGGCCTCGGTGAGCAGGACAGGGGTGGAGACGGTGACCGGTCCCAGCAGCAGGGCGGTCGCTGCGGTCAGTACCACGGCGTTGAGCAGGAAGATCCGCCAGAACAGGGGCATCGACACCGCCTCCATCCCGTTGGTCTGCCAGCGGCTGTGACCGGCCCGGCTCACACACCGGCGTCACGTGTCCTGGCTGCTGGCGAGGGGTCTTCGGTCTTCATGGTCAGCCTGCGGGGTGCGGTGCGCTGGTGTCCATCGGTGTCGGCACCCACGTGCCAGCCGGTTGTGGGGTCGGGCACCTGCGGAAATGGGTGCTGGGCCCGATGGTGATGCCGCAAGGCTGCGTGTGACGGTGTCATTGCCCCGACTTACCGGTTTCCGGAAGGAGGAGTCATGACGCAGCCCGACACCAATCCGCTGCACGCCCTTGAGGCGCAGATACAGCGAAGCGACCCTCATTTCGCCCGCGGTCTGCAAACAGGGCGCCCGCGCCAGCCGCGCGAATACCAGCGACGCCGTGGCCCGGCCTGGGCGCTGCTGGCGCTGTCGTTGGCGATGCTGGTCATGGGCATGGTGCTGCCGCAGGGTCTGCTCCTCGCATCGGGACTGGTCACCGCAGGGGTGGCGTTGTATCTGCTCGCGCCGCCGTACGACCTGGACCGCCCCGATCTTCCCTTACGCGCGCCGACGCATCCCCACCCCGGCAGCGATCATCAGTGCCTGCCAGGCTCGGGAACAAAGGAGGACTATCGGCTCCCGTCGGTTGCGACACGCTACGCCCACCCACGCTGCGGAAGGTGGTGACTCGTGGGACATGCTGACACTCTGCTCGCCATGGGCGGCGCCTTCCTGGCCGCCGCCGTCTTCGCCCGTCTCGGCAGGCGGATCGGCCTGCCGACCATCCCACTGTTCATGCTCGCCGGCATCCTGCTCGGCCCTCACACCCCGGGCCTGGTCCTGGTCGAGGACGCGCACGACTTCGAGATGCTCTCCGCGCTCGGGCTGGTGCTCCTGCTGTTCTACTTGGGCCTGGAGTTCCACCTCGACGACCTCAAAAGGGGCGGCCGGCGCCTGCTGGCCGCCGGCGGGATCTACCTCCTGCTGAACGTCGGTGCGGGCCTGGGATTCGGGTTCGCCCTGGGCTGGGGCGCGCGGGAGGCCCTGGTTCTTGCCGGTGTCCTGGGCATCTCCTCCTCGGCGATCGTCACCAAGGTCCTCGTCGACCTCGGCCGCATCGCCCGCCCCGAGACCCGCCTGATCCTGGGCGTCACCGTCGTCGAAGACATCTTCCTCGCGCTGTACCTCGCCGCGCTTCAGCCCGTCATCAGCGGCGCCCAGGGCATCGTGGAAACGATCCTCCAGGCGGCCAAAGCGTTCGGATTCCTGATGGTGCTGGCCATCGCAGCCCGCTACGGCACTCGCCTGATCGGGCGCCTGATCGCGGTCCGCGACAACGAACTGCTGGTCATCAGCTTCCTCGGCGCCGCGATCCTCATCGCCGGCGTCTCCGAGGTCCTCGGTGTAGTCGACGCGATCGGCGCCTTCATGGTCGGCCTCATCCTCGCCGGAACCCCCTCCGGGCCGCGGATCCGCGAACTGGTCCATCCGCTGCGCGACGCCTTCGCCGCGATCTTCTTCTTCGCCTTCGGCCTGGCCATCAACCCGGCAGACATCGCCTCCGTCGTCGTGCCCGTCGCCGCCGCAGCAGCACTGACCATCGCCATGAACGTGGCCGCGGGACTGTTCGCAGCACGCCTGTATCACTACGGCCCTCAACCCACCGCGAACATCGCCACCACGCTCCTGGGACGCGGCGAGTTCGCGCTGATCCTGGCCGCCATGGCCGCCAGCGCCGGACTCGACGGCCGCCTCGCCCCGTTCATCGCCAGCTACGTCCTCGTCCTCGCCGTCCTCAGCCCCATCGTCGCCGCGCGCGCGCACCTGCTCGCCCGCGCCCTGAAGGCCGCACACTCCCTCCTGCCCGGAGGCCGAGCCCGCCACCCCACGGCCGCCATCCCGCACGCCGACCCGGCACCGGACGCGCCCGAGGCCACCACCTCTCGTCCCGCCGGCGACATCACCCCGTCGGAGTCGTCCGCCCTCTCTGCGGAAGCGAAGCGATAGCCCCGGCCCAGAAACGGGCCATGCCGCCCGCCGGCTGGCCACACGCAGGCGCCTGGACCGAACGGGTGACGGGCTTGGCGCTCAGGCTTTCAACATTGACGCGTATCCGGGTCACACCCCGGGTTGTTTCGTCCGCGCCCACGCCTGGCGGCTGCGGTGCCCTGGGGTGCTGACCTGCCCGGAGCGCCGCTGGTGCTTATCGTGAAAGAGCACATGTGATCGGCATGGCGTCGCGGGCAGGTGGATCGTGAACGCATCCGAGATCGACTACGAGGCGGTGTTCCAGGCGCTGCCGAGCGCGGTGGCCCTGTTCACCACCGACCTGGTGTACGCCGACGTCAACGAGGCGTTCTTGAGCAGCATGGGGCGTACCCGTGACCAGGTGGTAGGCCGCTACCTGTTTGATGCCTTCCCCGACGACCCCAAGGACCCCGCCGTGACCGGCATGCGCACGCTGCAGGCGTCGCTGCGGTGGGTGGCTGCCACCGGGGAGCGTGACGCCATGACGCTGCACCGCTACGACGTGGAGTACCCGGACCGGCCCGGGGTGTGGGAGGAGCGGTACTGGAGTCCGGTCAACGTCCCCGTCTTCGGCCCGGACGGGCGGGTGGCGCTGCTGCTGCACCGGGAGGAGGACATCACCGAGCTGATCCGCACCCGCAGTGGCCGAGGCAGCGGCGACCGGGCGACGATACTGGAAGCCGAGCTGTACACCCGGGCCCGGGAAATGCAGGAGGTCAACGAAAGGCTGCGCGAGGCCCATGCCCGCGAACGCGAAGTCGCCCTGAGCCTGCAAGAGGCGATGCTGCCCGCCCCCGGTCCGCTGAGTCACCACCGCGCGGCAGTACGCTACCGCCCGGCGGTCGGGGCCCTGAACGTGTGTGGGGACTGGTACGACCTCGTCGACCTGCCTGGCGACCGCATCGCGGTGGCCGTCGGCGACGTCGTCGGCCACGGTCTGGCCGCCGCCGGCGTCATGGGTCAGCTGCGCAGCGCCCTCAGCGCCGCTTCCCGCGTCGCCCACGGCCCCGCCCAGGCCCTGGACGTCCTCGGCCTGTACGCCCGCTCGGTCGACGGCGCGGAGTCGACCACGGCGGTCCTGTCCGTCATCGACGCCACCAACCGCACCATCGCCTACAGCAGCGCCGGCCACCCTCCACCAGCCCTGCTGCACGCCGACGGCACCGTGGACTTCCTCGACCAGGCCACCGACCCCCCGCTCGGCGCCCGACCCGACCACATCCCCCGCCCCCAGGCCGAGACCACGTTCACCGAGGGGGCCACCCTTGTGCTGTACACCGACGGGCTGATCGAACGACGCCGCGAGGACATCGATGCCGGCCTGACCAGGCTTGCCGACTCCCTCACCCGCCACCAGAGCGCCGACCCCGAAACGCTCGCCGACGCCCTCCTGGCCGACCTGACCCCACCTGCCGGTGCCACCGACGACACCGCCCTGGTCGTCCTCCGCCCGTGACAGAAGCCGCCACCACAGGCCCTCACTTCACGACGGCTGGTCCGGCCGCTCGGCCGGTACGACGACGACCGGGAGATGGGCGTGATGCACGACCTCGGTGCTGGTGGAGCCCAGGGTGAGGCGCCCCCATACGCCTGAGCCGCGGCTGCCGACCACCAGGAGGCAGGCGTCATTGCTGGCGTCCAGCAGGACCTGCGACGGGCGGCCCCGTTCGACTCTGATCTCTACGTCCACCGGTGCGCCGCCGACCTGCTCCCGCGCCTCCTGAAGCGTCTTGGTAACCGCCTCCAACGTGGCGTCGCGCAGCTGCGTGTCCAGATCGTAGAAACCCGAAGCGGCAGGCCACTCGAAACCGCTGTACCGGGCGGCGAAGTCGTACGCGCATACGGCGCGGAGCCCGGTACCGCGTAGTTGTGACTCCTGAAGGGCGAAGCATACGGCCCGCCCGGAGCCGGGGGAGCCGTCGGTGCCGACCACGATCGGTGCGGGAGGGGCGGCGTTCGTCATTGAGGATGCCTCCAAACCGTGTCGTGTTGTGTGCTCCCTATGCGGGAGGCACCTGCTCAGGCTGCCCTGCGGACCACGAGCGCGGTGATGTCGTCCCGAAGCTGCCCTGCGGTGTGGGAGCTGAGGTCGTCGACCAGGTTGCTGGCGAGCTCCCATGGGGAGCCATCCGCCCAGGCCCGCAGGCGCTCTTCGAGGGGATAGAAATCACCGGTGATGCTGCGGGCCCCGGTGACGCCGTCACTGCAGGCAACAAGGGTCGCGCCGGATGGGAATGGGAACCAGGCGACGATCCTGGGTAGCGCAGCGAGGTCCGCAAGACCAAGTGGCACGCCCGGGTCGCCGAGCGGCACGGGGCTCACCGGTCCGGCATTCAACAGGTAGGGCGGAGGATGCCCGCAGTTGACGGCCTGCGTCTCGGTCGAATCGTCGATCCCCAGGATCAGAGCGGTGACGAACCGCTCAGGTTCGCCGATCTGTTCCGCGAAGGTGTTGTGCCGGACGACTGCTCTCTCCAGGTCATCCACGAGTGCCGTGAGCGTCGGCTCACGCAGGGCAGCCTCTCGGAACGCTCCGAGCGCGGCGAAGGCGGCTCCGATCGCCGGCAGCCCCCTGCCCTGGACATCGCCGAAAAGCAGCCGCGTACCGTACGGCGAAGCCACCGCTTCGTAAATGTCTCCGCCTACCAGCCGGTCCTCCTCCACCGGCAGGTACACGCCGTCGACGATCACCCGGTCGGTGAGAATCGGCAGGGGCCGCAGCACCTGTCGCTGGAGGGCGACAGCCGTGGACCGCACTCGGCTCAGTTCCCGCTCACGGCGGATCCGCCAGTGGCAGGTCAGGACGCACAACACGCCAAGCACTGCGGCCAGCACCATGATGATCACGTAGTTGTACCAGGAGGGGAGCGGCCGGTAGATCAGTACTCCCGTGATGACGATCAACACCCAGCCCACTGCGTAGACGGTCTGGCGCACGGTGCCGACCGCCGCAGGGAAGGCGGGCAGCAGGATCAGCAGGGGGACGAGCCGCACCGTGCGGTCGTCGATCACCATCTCCAGTGCCACGATCGGCACTGTCAACGCGGCGATATACGCCATCGGGGCCTTGACCGTGCTTGTGGGCGATGGCTCGGCCTTGCTCTCGGTACGCGACCTCTGCGGCGCGTCGGGCGCCCGGAACGACACACGCCGACGAATCACATATCCAGGCTCCCGCAGGCCACCCGCCCGGGCAAACTCCGGGCATGCGCGGCTTGCGAGCACCATCTCCTGCCGTTCGTCTCGTCGGCACGGCCCACATCGGCTACCTCGCCTGCCAGTGCATTCCGGGCCTGTCGAAACTCGCCCGCGTCCCCCACGCCGGGGCCCAACCGCCGCTTCTTCTCTGGCGCCTACATCTTCGGGCCTGCCGTAAATGGGTGCTGCCGCCGATGGCCCCCCGTGACCGGGCCGAGCAGGGTGGGAGCCATGAACCACACAGCTCATCCAACGCCCCGGTCGCAGGCAGCCGTGGCCCGCAGCCCACCACCACTACAGACATCCCGCGGCCGCTCCCGGACACCGACCTCCTGGAAAGGACTGCATCCCCATGTCGCTCGATACCGCCCGACCCGAATCCCGCCCCAAACGTCTTATGGGGCATGAGGCCCGCCAGCGTCGTGCGCATGACTCGCGACTTCTCCAGCTCGCTCGCGCAAAGCATGAAGAAGTGAACAGTCAGGTCATCGGCGTCGACAACGCGGGCCTGAGCCCCGAGAACCTTGCCGCGTTGCGCGAGAGCCTGCACGAGCAGCGCCTCTTCCGTCAGGAGCAGCTGCAGCAGATCGGAGGGACCTCGCAGGCACGGGCAGACCAGGTGCGCGGGCAGCAGTCCGCTTCGCAGATCGAGGTCCACATCAAGCTCGCCGCCGCCGCGCGCATGGTCCTCGCCGAGGTGGAAGCGGCATTGCAGCGCATCGATCAGGGCCGGTACGGCAGGTGCCAGCTGTGTACACGGCCCATCGCTCTGGACCGGCTGCGCATCGTGCCGCAAGCCAGCTACTGCACCCGCTGTCAGCAGGTCAGAGAGGCAGGACGGTGACCAACATGGATACGAAAGCCGCCTCCGTGCGCCGCTCCAAGGTATGGCCGGCGTGCTGGCTGCGCCCGGGAAGCGCACTCGAATTGGGCAGCCACCGTAGCCGGGCCTGGACCGGGCCGCGAATCATCCTCGACGTTCCCACCGTGACCTTTCCGGGTACCGGAGCCGCCTACCCCATTCAGCGGACAGGGTTTGAAGTTGTCCGTTGTCCGCAGAGAATCGCCCTTCAAGTCTGGTACCGGATGCCACTGCGAGCGACATCATGAAGCAGCCGCTCCACGGACTGTGGCCAGGAGGAACGTATGGACAGAGAGCTCGTCCACGCAGAACTGCGGCAGGCCAGTGCTGCGTTCCACCAGTTTTTGGAGTCGGCCACTGCCGCGGACTTGCGTCGCCGGAGCGAGGGACCCGTTGGACCAACGAGCAGCTGCTCTACCACATGCTGTTCGGCTACATCGTCGTGCTGGCCTTGCTTCCGTTGGTGCGCCTGTTCGGTCGCCTTCCGGCGGGAGCAAGCCGTGCGTGGGCGCGTTTGCTGAACGCTGCCACCCGCCCCTTCGATGTGATCAACTACCTTGGAGCCGTGGGTGGCGCCCGGTTCTGCAACCATCGGCGCATGGGGGCGAAGCTCGATCGGACGCTTGCGGCCCTTCATCGCCATGTGGATGCCGAGCCGGACGCGAAGTTGGCACGGACGATGGCGTTTCCGACGGGGTGGGATCCGTTCTTCAAGGACGTGATGACCCTCGAAGAGGTGTATCGCTACCCGACCCAGCACTTTGACTTCCACCGCGCCCAGCTCACTCTGGGGGCTCAGCCCTGACGTGCACGCCCTGTCCCCGGCAGACACGGCAGTGTCCGACGACTCCGCGCAGGCGATGGCCGTGCGACCCGCGGGGCGGCCCAGCGTTGGCCGTCCGGGTTGATCGGGGTTCTAGTCGCCGATTGCGGCGGTCCAGGTGATGGCCGGGGGCACGACCCGTGCGCACAGGGGGTTGCCGCATGCGTCGGTGAGGCCGAGGCGCCCTACGAGCAGTCCGGATTGCGTGGCTGCGGTGAGGGTTTCGGCGGGGATGACGTCGAGCATGAGCTTGGCACGGCGGAACATCGTGAAGGTGCCCGGCTCGTCGGCGGTGCCCCACGACAGGTAGATGAACCGGTTGCCCGGGCGGCCTTGCACGTGGGGGCCTTTCACGTCGGTGCCGGCCGGCGACGCGGTCGTTGTGCACTCCAGCGTCCAGCTTGCCAAGGGGGCGTTACCGGGTTGGGGGTCGAGGAGTTCGCTTGGGCGGTCGCGGCGTTGCACGGCGACGTGGATGTTGCGGTACGCCTGGTCGCTGCCCTCGGCCGGTGCGCAGGTGAGGCCGGGCAGGTTGTCGGCGTCGATGCGGATGCGCATGCCGGTCATCATCCTCGCCCTTCGGCGGGCTCCGCCGCGGGAAACAGGGATCCGAAGATGGACCGCCCGAGGGCTTCGGCGCGAGCCTGGTCGACGGTCCTTCCGGTGTTGTCGGGGTGCTGTCGTGCCCAGGTTCGGGCGGTGCGGCGGCTGGTGAAGAAGTTCAGGGCGCCGCAGGCGACGTCGGCGGCGGGTCCGGTGCAGGAGCGTTGGCCGACGTAGACCACGGCCGTGGGCGGCTGCCAGGTCATGTGCCCGTCGGCGGAGGTGACGATGATGGTGTCGGCGGTGACCGGGTCGGCGGAGGTGATCACGGCGTCGGTGGAGAGCATGTCCGGGATGCCCAGCGCGTCGATCGCGCACATCGCCCAGACTTCGACGCCGTCGGCGAGGCAGACGCGATGGGTGGTGGATACGGCGGAGAACGGGTACGCGGCCCGGATGCGGCCGTGGTCATCGAGGACGAGGAAGTCGTCGGCCGCCAGGTCGGCGACGACCTTGGCGGCGGTACGGCCATCAGCGGCGGCCGCGGCGTCCAGATCCTCCATCGCGGGGCTGTGTCCGGTGGCCGCGAAGTGGCGGAGCAGGGCTTGCTGAATGGCACGCAGTCCGCCGGCCACCGGGGCGAGTCGTCCCCGGCCGCCGCGGCCGGCAGCATCCATCGGCGGGCAGTCGCAGTCCACGGCGGCGTCCGCATCGGCCAGTACACGCCGCAGGTCGGCGACGCTCGGTGCTCCCTCGACGCGGCCGTCCGGCCCCCGGTACAGGTGGCACGACAGGGACACGGGCGCACCCGGCGATGCGAAGGGATCCACGTTGTCGATCAACACCGTGGGGGACCCGGTCATCCCGAGGCGTTCGGCCTGCCCGGTATCACGGACCTCGACCAGTTCCACCTCCGCGCGGCGGCCCTCAAGTGCGCGGGCGAGCCGTTCCTCGACCACGGGGGCGTTGGGGCAGTCGGGCACGGTCAGCACGGTGATCCGCATGGCGTCGTCCTCCCAGCTCACATCTCTGCACCCGACCGTAGACCTTCCAGTGCGCTGGAAGGTCAAGGCGTAGCCTCGGCGGTATGCGCACAGGAGAACTGGCCAACGTCTGCGGACTGACGGCCAAGACGATCCGCTTCTACGAACAGGCCGGGCTGATGCCCGAGCCACCGCGCACTGCAGGCGGCTACCGCGACTATCCGCCGCAGACCGCGCACCGGCTGGCCTTCATCCGCCAAGCGCAGGCGGCCGGGCTCACCCTCGCCGAGATCCGCTCCGTCCTGGCTCTGCGTGATTCCGGCGAAGCGCCCTGCACGCATGTCGCGGGTCTGATCGAGAAGCATCTCGCGGACATCGAGCGCCGCATGGCCGAACTGCGCAAGACCCGCACCGCCCTGCGGGCGCTGTCCGAACGGGCCGTCGCCACGGACCCGAGCACCTGCACCGAGGCGGACATCTGCCGGATCATCGACACCCCGGCCATCAAGTGACAACAAACGATTGTCACCAGGCGGCCCACGCCCGTGCCACCAGTGACGACCCGCTCGACCTGCTCGACGCCGTCCTGGCCCTGACCCGCGACGTGTCCGGCCGTGCCGACGCGGCCGTCGACCAGGTCGTACAGCAGGCCCGCGACGCCGACTACTCCTGGACCGTGATCGGCGAGCTCTGGTCCGCCGGTCTTCTCCGCCGAGGCCCAGACGGCCCTGGTCAGCGCCGAGCAGCCGGCCACCGAGCGCACCCCGGCCTGCGGCATACCGCAACTGCTTGCCGTCATCGCCACCAACCCCGGCTCCCGCGCCCGCCGCGTCCTCAACGACCTCGGCGTGGACCCCAGGCGGGCCGGTGCAGCTTGGCCTGGCTACTCGGCGGATTTTGGTTACCTTCAGCCAGGTTGGAAGAATGCGAGCAATTTCTGGGCGGCGTCCGGCGACGTCAGCAATTCCTGCATGTCCGCGGACATCCGGGCGGCAGCGCTGGTGCGTTCGAACATCTCGCGTTCGTATTCTTTGACGGCGGCGGGAAAGTCGTCCGGGTGCGCGGCCAGCGCGAGACCGAGCAGGGCGCCGTCGAGCAGCGCCATGTTGGCGCCCTGCCCCACCGGCGGCATCAGGTGCGCGGCATCGCCGAGCAGCGTGACGCCTGGCGTCGACGGCCAGGTCAGGCCGACCGGGAGAGTGGTGATCGACCGCGGCACGACCGTGTCGTCGCAGGCCGCGATCAGCGCGGTGAACCGTGAGTCCCAGCCGGGGAGCAGGTCGATCAGCCGCGCCCGGGCGGCGGCCGGGTCGTCGAACGGGATCCCGCTGGTAGCGAACCAGTCCTCGGCGGTGTTATAGAAGCTGAGGCCGATGCGAACGCGGCCGTCGCCGTTGCGCTGCGCCGCCAGGGATAGTCCGTTGCCGAGCACCCAGTAGTTGCCGCGCCCGACCATCGCCGCGAGGTCGGGGTGCGTGCGGTCGATGTCGGGAATGCCGATCTCGACGACGTTCTGGCCGATATGCGCCGGGCGGGCGTCGGTGAGCAGCGCGCGGACCCGGGACTGCGCGCCGTCCGCGCCGACCAGCAGGTCATACGTCGCACTGCTGCCGTCGGCGAAGTGCAGCAGGCCGTTGTCGGCGGATTTGAACGCGTGCCCCCAGCGCACCACGTCTTCGGGGAGGGAGTCCAGCAGCAGGTTGCGCAGATCGGCGCGGTCGACTTCGGGTCGATCGAGCGGGGCGTCGTCGGGTGTGTCCTCCTGGAGCAGCAGGGTGCCATCCGGCTCGAGAAGACGCATGTCCTGGCCTTCGCCACGGGCAATCGCGTAGAACTGGTCGATCAGACCGGCCTCGCGCAGCGCCCGCTGGCCGGAGTGGATGTCGAGCATGCCGCCCTGACCGCGCGCACCGCGTGACGATTCACGTTCGTACACGACGGCGTCGATGCCGTTCACGTGCAGCACACGGGCCAGGGCCAGACCGCCCAAGCCGGCTCCAACGATGGTGATGGTCACGGTTGCCTCCGATTCACCGTATTGCCTGCTCGCGGGAGATCGACCCGTGGTGCGCGCGGGCCACCACCGGCGGGGCGCCGAACGCGATCCCGGACTCGCCGATCGCCTCGGCCGGGAATGTGGTCAGCTGGCCAGCCTCGGTTGGCTCGGCGAGGGGCGACTACCAGCGCGTGCTGGCCGGCGGCGACGGCCTGCCAGGCGCCGCGCTGCGCCTCGGTGGGCGCGGCGAACGCGCCTGTGAACCACGCCCTGGTCGCCGGCGAGAACGACGCCAGCGCATCGTCGCTCACCACGCCCCCGTCCTCGCCTGTCCCACCGACAGTTTCCGGCCCGCTGATCAGCCGGTTCACCGGCGGAGCCGGGGCGCGAGCACCGTGCGCACGACCTTGGCCACGTTGCTGGCGACGGATCCGCCCTCTTCTTCGGGTTCCGGTTCCAGCACGCGCTGGATCTGCAGCAGCAGCTGGTTGGTCGACCGCCAGAGCGGGACAAACATGCCGGCCACCGGCCCGACGCCCTGGATCGGGCCGTCGGACAGCTCGGTGACCTTCTTGGCGATCGTGACTGTTGCCGGGTCCCGCAGGATCAGGTGCACCTCATCGTCGACCAGCCGGATTTCCATCTTGCGCGCGGCGGCCTCCTCCGGGTTCGCGTCCGTGGTCGTCTCCGGATCCAGTTCGTCGATCTTGGCGGCGACCGCGTCTGGGTCGACCCCGAGTTCGCGCAGCGCCCTGGCCGCCATGCTGTTCTCCGCCCGCAGCATCGCCTCAAGCAGGTGATGGCTGCCGACCGGTGCGCCACCGGCCAGCGCGCTGGCGGCGGACACGGTGTCCTCGGTGGCAGGTGTGCCGGCCGGCCATGGGCTGGCCGCGACGTCCTGCGATCCCTTCACTGATGCCAGCACCGCGGCACGGATCTTGCTGATCGGATTGATCCGCTCGGCAAGCACCTTCGCGCCGACGCCCTCACCTTCCCTGACCAGGGCGAGCAGGATGTGTTCCGTACCGATGTAGGTGTGGTGCAGCTGCTGCGCCTCGCGCAGGGCGAGGTCCAGCGTCTTCTTCGCGCGCGGCGCGAACGGGATATGGCCGCTTAGCTCCTGTGTGCCGGGCTTGACCACCGCGGCGATATCGACCTGCGCCGTCTCCTTGTCGTACCCGAGCTGGTGCAGAACTTTCGCCGCCATGCTGTCCGGCGCGTCGAGCAGCCCCAACAGGATGTGCTCCGTGCCGATGTGGTTGTGCTTGAGCAGCCTCGCCTCCTCCTGAGCCGTGACGACCACCTTGCGGGCTTCCACCGTGAACCTTTCAAATGGCATGGCTCCATGGTCTCAACCATGTCAATACACTGTTATTGATAGGGTCACCATGCTGAAGGGAGGGTGTGATGGAGACACCGTCGGACTGGGAGGACCGGCTCGCGCGCTGGCAGAATGAGCTGGAGCTGTTCGAGCAGCTGGACGAGACACCCTGGGTCACGCTGGCCAAGGCGGAGGCCGAGACCGGCGTTTCCCGCTCCGCCCTGCGGTCCTGGTACCGCAATGGCGAGATCCAGTCCCGGCTGGTGGACGGCCCGAACGGGCCGCAGCGCCTGGTCCAGCTGGACGCGGTGATCGAGCGCGCCGCCGCGTCACCGCGCATTCAGCGCAGGGCGGAACGAGAAGTCAGCCTGGAAGCCCAGGTCACCCTGCTACGGCACCGGGTTGACCAGCTTGAGCTGCGGCTGGCCGCGCTGGAGCGGAAGTGACCGGCGCGAGCAGCACCATGCCATCGTCGGCCCGGAACGGTGCGACCGTCGCCGGATCCGCCTGCTCATCCACGACCAGGATGTATGGCCGGTCCAGCGGCGCCCAGTAGGGGAACGGGCTGGCACCGAGCTTGGAGTGGTCGGCCAGCACCACCGCGGTCCGTGCCGCGTACAGCATCACGGGTTTCAGCTGCGCCTGCTCCAGCGTCGGCACAAAGGCCAACAACCTGTGGGGTCTCAGATTGCCTGGCCGAATCTCACGGCCGGTGGCCACTCTGCGGCCGATCGGCCATGGATCTGAGACTGGCTGGTAAACCGATCACCCGCCTGAAGTTCGAGAGTGCCAGCTCCAGGAGGAGAGCCACGAGACCCATCACGCCAGGAGGGTGCGCCAGCGGCCGGCCGACTCCATCATGTCCTCGATGACTCGCTCCAGGAACGTCCCCACCTTGGCCAACCGCTGCCCCACGGGCGTGTCCAGCCCGAGCGTCTCGGCCGCCGCCATCGCGGCCTGCGCCGACTCGAGCGTCTGCCGCGAGCTGATCACGATCGAGTGGTACCAGGCGTCGTCGTCGACCACGTAGATGTCGCGACGCCGCTGCGGATCGCGCTCGCGCCGGACATACCCCTGCTGGACGAGGAAGTTTACGGCCACGGAGACGGAGGCCGGGCTGACCTTCAGTCGGCGGGTCAGCTCGGCTGCGGTGCGCCTGCCGTCCTCGGACAGCAACAGGTCGACGTGCACGCGCGCTGTCATCCTCGGCATCCCTGACCTGACCGCCAGCTCGATGATCTCCTCTTCCATCGTGCCGCCCGGCACTCCGGCCGCGCGTGGGGGTGCCGGTGTGCCGCGCTGCGCCCGCTGGGCCGTCGCCCGGTGCGCCTGCTGGGGCCGGTAGCCGCCGGGGCCGCCGTTGCGCGCGACCTCCCGGCTGATCGTCGAGGTCGGCCGGTCGAGCCGCCTGGCGATCTCGGCGTAGGAGAGCCCGTCCGCGAGTCCGGTCGCGATGCGCTGGCGGTCCTGCTGGGTCAACCGTCCTCCTGGCATGCCACCAGTATTGCCTTCGCCTTCATTCATTGCAACGCAGCATTGCATTCGACCCCAGCGTCATTGCATCAATTTACCGCCATCTACCTGCACAAACACCTTTCGAGCGATTGACGGTACTCCGAATGCAACGTAGCTTTCGGCATGCGTCAAACACGCTGTCGCGAGATGAGGAATGGCCATGAGCGAATCCCTCCACACCGTCACGACGCTGCCAACGGAGCGTCAGCCCGGCTGCCCCTTCGACCCGCCGGCAGAGCTGATCGACGCCCGTCGGCACGGCCCCATCAGTCGCTACACCCACCCCGGCGGAAAGCCCGGCTGGCTGATTACTGGATACGACCTGGTCAGGTCGATCCTGGCCGACTCGCGGTTCAGCTCGCGCAAAGAGCTCCTGAACGTGGTCGACTTCGAGATCCCTCCGGCGCCGCCCGGCGAGTTCCTCCTCATGGACGAACCACAGCACGGGCGCTACCGGAAACCACTGGTGGGCAAGTTCACCGCACGGCGGATGCGACTGCTCACCGAACGCATCGAGCAGATCACCACCGACTGCCTGGACGCCATGGAGAAGACCGGGCCGCCGGCGGACCTGGTGACCGCGTTCGCCAAGCCCATCCCCACCATCATCATCTGTGAGCTGCTGGGGGTGCCGTATCAGGACCGGGACTCATTCCAGGAGCAGATCGACAAGTTCATGAACGGGGAGACGAGCGACGCGGACCTGGTAGCGGCCTACACCGCGACCCAGAACTACCTCGCACAGCTGGTGGCCGCCAAGCGCGCGAACCCCACCGACGACGTGCTCAGCGAACTCACCGACAGCGACCTGACCGATGAGGAGCTGCAGGGGATCAGCCTGATCCTGCTGGCGGCCGGGTTCGACACCACCGCGAACATGCTGTCCCTCGGCACCTTCGCGCTGCTGCAGAACCCGGCGCAACTGGCCGCGCTGCGCGCCGATCCCGCGCTCACCGACCAGGCCGTGGAAGAGCTGCTGCGGTATCTGAGCGTCGCCAAGTCGTTCATGAGGACGGCGCTGGTGGACGTCGAGGTGGGCGGCCAGACCATCAAGGCCGGCACGACGGTCGTCCTGTCGTACAACACCGCCAACCGCGACCCCGAGCGCTTCACCGATCCCCACGTGCTCGACCTCCACCGGCAGGACGGCGGGCACCTCGCCTTCGGCCACGGCACCCACCTGTGCCTGGGCCAGCAACTGGCCCGCATCGAAATGCGGATCGCCCTCTCCGCGCTGATCAACCGCTTCCCCACGCTGCGCCTGGCCGTACCGGCCGAAGAAGTCGGCCTGCGCCCGGAGACCGCGGACATTTACGGAGTGAAGAACCTCCCGGTCACCTGGGACGTGTGACCGCGAACTGGTGACGGGTGAGTTCGCATACGCTCGCCCGCCACCGCTGCGGTTACTCGCCTGCGATGATCGCGCCCGCGTCGCCCTAGCCGCGCCGCAGCTCGAATCGCGGGCCGCCCAAGTGCCAGGCGTCGGTGCCGGATGTCGACGGCGGCGACGTTGGAGAGGGACGCGTCGGTGCTGGCGGCCGGAACGGCAGACGCGGACACCAGAGCACACCAGCGCCACCGCACCACCCACGCCACGGCGCGGCTGGAACAGTGGACTCCGGACCAGGATCGCCGCGCGGACGTCGCGGTGCGGCTGGAGGACGGGACGCGTCTGGCGCTGGAGGCACAGCGGATGCTGATGACCGACGACGCGTGGCGGGTGCGCCACCGGGACTGCGCCCGGCAGGGGATCGTCGATGTGTGGTTCTGGCGGCCGCGGGTGCACTTCCCGCACGTGGTGCTCGACGAGGGCCTGTCGGTGTGGTTCTACGCCCCGTCAAAGGGCTCGGTATGGACGGCGTTCGGCCGACCCCACCAACGGGTGCACCAGTGGTGGAAGGCCGAGAACCTTTCGGTGTTCGGGCTGCACCATCCGCCGTGCGCGCTGGACGAGCCGGAGCGTCAGGCAATCCCGCTCGGTGAATTGGACCTGGGTCCGGGCGGCGCGGTGCTGCCGGAGGCGCTGCAGCAGAAGCTGCGCGCGCGCAGCGTGAGGCCAGCAAGGAGGCGAAAGAAGCGGCGGGAGAGCGAGGCCCGCTACGCCCGGCAGGTGCGCGACGCGGAGCGGCAGCGGGCGCAGGCAGCGGCTCGCCCGAAGCCGCCGCCCCTGCCTTCACGTGCCGGCGGGCGGGCTGCGGTGCGAGGTGTGCAAGCGGCCCTTGGCACCGGCAGCTGGCGCGGGCGGGGCGGCACATCCTGTGCTGATCAGGCCCGATTGGATCCGCTAGTTCGGTCCCGTCGCCTGACCGGCCCCAGAGCGTCTGCATCACGCAGCTCACCCGTCCGTGACGCATCACTGCACCGCAGAGGGCGTTTCGGGTTTCGTGTGGAGGATCTCGCGGGCCTGCTCCGCGGCGCGGATCGTGCTCTCGCTGACGAAGTCGAGGAAGCGGGCGACGTTCTCGAGGCGGGCGCCGGCCGGGGTGTCGGAGCCGAGGATGCCGACGCCCTGCCGTGCGGTCTCGACGATGTGGGCGGTGGAGCGGGCGCTGGCCATCATCGATTGGTACCAGACGTCGTCGTCGACGACGTAGCGCTCGCGGCGGCGTTCGTCGCGTTCCCGGCGCACCAGGCCCTGGCTCTCGAGGTAGGCGATTGCTTTGGAGATGGACGCCGGGCTGACCTGGAGGCGTTGGACGAGTTCGGAGGCAGTGAGGCTGCCGGTGTCGGTGAGGGTGAGGCAGGCCATCACCCGGGCCATCATCGTGGGCGCGCCCGAAGCCATGATGACGGTGGTGAACACCTCCTCGTACTCGCGCACCGCTTCGGCGTCGCGTCCGTAGGCCTGCACGGGTGCCTGCGCCCCCCGGGGGGCGGTCTGCCGACGCCGGTGGGTGCGGCGTTCGGTGGCGCGGTGGGCCAGGTCGGCGCGGTAGGTGGTGGGGCCGCCGTTGCGCATCACCTCGCGGGTGACGGTCGAGGTCGGGCGGTCGAGGCGCCTGGCGATCTCCGCGTAGGCGAGGCCGTCGGCCAGCCCCAGTGCGATCTGCTGGCGTTCGGTCTGGGTGAGCCTGCCTCCCGGCATCGCGGTCTCCTTCGTACTCCGTGGCGCTTCCTGGTGCTTCTCAGCGCTTCCCGACACCTCCAACATAGCGTTCACTCTCAATTCATTGCAATGTCCGAGCGGCTGACGTTGCGTTACTTTCAGGAGCGTTGCAACGATTTTAGGGCTTCTACCTGGTGCTACGTCAGTTTCTCGCAACAAGCATGTTGAGTGATCTTTGAATGCAACGTAGCTTTTCCATCGTCAGAAACGACGAGTCGCAGGAGAGCATGATGCAGAAGTTCGACACCCCCGCCCCGATCGCCGCCGTCCTCGACATCCCCGCCGGACGCATCCAGTTCATCGCCGCAGACCGCGCCGACACCACCGTCGAGGTCCTGCCCGCCAACCCCTCCAAGAGCCGCGACACCAAGACCGCTGAGCAGACAGTCGTCGCCTACGCCGACGGCGTCCTGCGGATCACGGCCTCGACGCCCGACAACCAGCTCTTCGGCCCCTCCGGATCCCTGGAGGTCACCATCCAGCTGCCCGCCGGCTCCCGCATCGAGGCCAAGGCCGCCAGCGCCGAGCTCCGCGCCGTCGGACGCCTCGGCGACATCGCCTTCGAAGGCGCGTACCGCCAGATCAAGATCGACGAGGCCGCGAGCGTCCGCCTCACCGCGACCGACGGCGACGTCGAGGTCGGCCGACTGGGCGGCCCCGCGGAGATCAGCACCGCAAGGGGCGACATCCGGATCGCCGAGGCCGTGCGCGGCACGGTCGTGCTCCGCACCCAGTCCGGCGACATTTCGGTCGCCGCCGCCGCCGGAGTCTCGGCCTCCCTGGACGCCGGCACCTCCTACGGCCGCGTCAGCAACGCCCTCAAGAACGATGGCACCGCCGAACTCGACATCCACGCCACCACCTCCCACGGCGACATCACCGCCCGCAGCCTCTGACCCGCAGCCTCCAAAGGAGCACCCCTCATGACCGACTTGGCCATCGCGGCGAACGGGCTGCGCAAGTCCTACGGCGACAAGACCGTCCTCGACGGCGTCGACCTGACCGTCCCGGAAGGAACGATCTTCTCCCTGCTCGGCCCGAACGGCGCCGGCAAGACCACCGCCGTCAAGATCCTCTCCACCCTCATCTCCCCCGACCCCGCCAGTGGCCAGATCCGTGTCGGCGGCCACGACCTCGCCACCGACCCCCAGGCCGTGCGTGCCGCGATCGGCGTCACCGGGCAGTTCTCCGCCGTCGACGGGTTAATCACCGGCGAGGAGAACATGCTCCTCATGGCCGACCTGCACCACCTGTCCAAGCTCGAGGGACGGCGGGTCGCCGCCGAGCTGCTGGAGCGCTTCGACCTGGTGGAGGCCGCGAAGAAGCCCGCCTCCACCTACTCCGGCGGCATGAAGCGTCGCCTCGACATCGCCATGACCCTGGTCGGCAGCCCCCGGATCATCTTCCTCGACGAGCCCACCACCGGCCTCGACCCCCGCAGCCGCCACAACATGTGGCAGATCATCCGCGAACTCGTCACCGACGGCGTCACCGTCTTCCTCACCACCCAGTACCTGGAAGAGGCCGACGAACTCGCCGACCGCATCGCCGTGCTCAACGACGGGAAGATCGCCGCCGATGGCACCGCCGAGGAGCTGAAGCGGCTGATCCCCGGCGGGCATGTCCGGCTCCGCTTCACCGACCCGGCCGCCTACCAGTCCGCCGCCGTCGCGCTGCGCGAGGTCACCCGGGACGACGAGGCGCTGGCGCTGCAGATCCCCTCGGGCGGCAGCCAGCGCGAACTGCGCTCCCTCCTCGACCGGCTGGACTCCGCAGGTATCGAGGCCGACGAGCTGACCGTGCACACCCCCGACCTCGACGACGTGTTCTTCGCCCTGACCGGCACCAAAGTGCCCACCCAGACCAACCAGCCCAGCCAGCCCAAGGAGTCGGTCCGATGAGCTCCCTCTCCCTCGCCGTACGCGACTCGTCCACGATGCTGCGCCGCAACCTCCTGCACGCGCGCCGCTACCCCTCCCTCACCCTGAACCTGCTGCTCACGCCGATCATGCTGCTGCTGCTCTTCGTCTACATCTTCGGCGACGTGATGAGCACCGGCATCGGCGGCGCCGACCGCTCCGACTACATCGCCTATATCGTCCCGGGCATCTTGATGATGACCATCGGCGGCACCGTGATCGGGGCCGCGGTGTCCGTCGCCACCGACATGAACGAGGGCATCATCGCCCGCTTCCGCACCATGGCGATCCACCGCGGCTCCGTGCTCATCGGGCACGTCGTCGGCAGCGTGCTGCAGTGCATCGCCAGCGTGGTCCTCGTCGGTGCCGTCGCCGTGGCCATCGGCTTCCGCTCCACAGGCGCCACGACCCTGGAATGGCTGGCCGCGTTCGGACTGCTCGCGCTGTTCGCCCTGGCACTCACCTGGATCGCGGTCGGGATGGGCATGGCCAGCCCGAACGCCGAGGCCGCCGCCAACAGTGCACAGCCGCTGATCCTCCTGCCGCTCATCTCCAGCGCCTTCATCCCGGCCGACACGATGCCGGGCTGGTTCCAGCCCATCGCCGAGTACCAGCCGTTCACCCCGGCCATCGAGACCCTGCGCGGCCTGCTCCTCGGCACCGAGATCGGCCACAACGGGTGGCTCGCCCTCGCCTGGTGCCTGGCCCTGTCCGCGCTCGGCTACTTCTGGTCGAAGGCGGCTTTCAACCGCGACCCGAAGTAACCCCCATGACAGCGCGGGCCGCCTCCCGCAACTCGCGGTCGCCCCAGGGCGGCGTACCCCGACACCGCGTCGGCGTACGCCGCCCCGTCCGCGTTCTCGGCCGCCCGCCGGGCCCGGGACGCGGACATCGTCGGCTGGAACTCCCGTAGCACGCCGAGCCGTTCGGCCAGCGCGACCAACCGCACGGCGGAGGTGTCCCCGGACGCGATCCCCGTGCCCGAGGAGTCGAGGCCGATGCGGATCGGCCTGGGTCACTTGCTCCCGCCAAGGCGGCCGCCGCCTCATGTGAGGATGTGGCAATGGCGTGGCTGAGGAAACGCGGGATGCGGACGGTCGGGCTCGTGGCCGCGGCGAGTGCGGCGCTGGCGCTGACCGCCTGCAGCCAGGGCAGCTCCGACGACGGGGACTCCGGGGACCGCGAGGCGAAGTACAAGCGCGTCATCGAAGACCCTCACCCGCGCCCCGCCGACGTCATCGAGGCGGCCGGCGCACCCACCGGCGTGGTCCGCGCGGACGACGGCTCGCTGCTCCTGACGTACGACGCCAGCAATGTCGAGGACGACGAGGGGCCGGCCGCCACCGCCTGGCGCATCGTCGGCCCCGACGGCCGTACGGTCGCCGAGCATGCGGAACACGCGGACGCGGAGGCGGCGCCGGCCGCGTTCAAGGGGATGCGCGGGGGCTTCGTGCGGGTGCCGCCGGGGGAGGGGTCCGAGGGAGCGTACGCCCTCGACGTACGCGGCAAGCGGCACAAGGTCATCATCACCGAGACCCCGTTGCGCACCCGCCCCGGCGACATCCTGCTCGCCGAACTGGAGCCGACCCTCATCTACCGCCCCGCCACGCGCACCGTGGCGCCCCCGGCCGGAGTGCCGGACGACGCCATCCGCCTCGCCGTCGACGAGCGGGGCACGGCCTGGAGCCTGGACCAGCCCCTGACCGAAGACCCCAACCGCGTCGTATGGCAGCGCGACGGTCGCACCCTTGGCTCCACGGCCGTCCCGAAGCCGTACGCGGGGGGCATCCTCGCCGCGCGGGGTGGCACCGCGGCGCTGTCCCTCACCCGGGGCGAGGGCGTGCGCGGCCTGTTGGTGACGACGGACGGCGGCGAGAATTGGCAGACGGTCCTCGCCGGCGGCATTCCCTGGAGGGACCTGAAGCGTGGCCCGGAGTCGCTGGTCCTGGAGCTGCTTGCGGACGGGCGGCTGCTCGTCGGCGAGGAAGGCGGCCGCTACTGGCTCGCCGACGACCGCACCAACAGCGCCTTCCACGAGCTGAAGACGCCGGCGAAATTCACGTCGTTCACCGTCGACGGCACGACGCTCTACGGGATCGCGGACGCGACGACGGCGACGTACGACCTGGTGAAGGGCGAAGGGCTATGGATCTCTCGCGACGGCGGACGCGAGTGGAGGCGCTACGAGCAGCGCGGATAGCGGCGGAACGGGTGCGTGTGCGCATCCGCAAGCTCCCAACCGCCACCCCGGCGCACCAGCCCTTCGCGCCACTCAATGTTCGGTGGCACGGACCTACTGTTCATGAACAGAGCCAGACGGGCAACGGCTGCTGGTCGCCCGCGGTGTCGGCGAACGCTGGACCGAATTGGGCCTGGCTCAAGGCATCCGCGACCAAGTCCCGTTCGCAGGAGATCAACCAGCTCAAGGCCGTCCTGGTCGCCGCCGACCCCGCCCTGCGCGAGGGTGCTGACCGGCCTGAGTAATCCCAAGCTCTCCGGCCCTGTCCGACGCGGTGACCTCGACGGCCCCTGTCAGCCTGCCAGCCGAGCCTTCCAGATCTCCTCGCTGGGCCATTGCCGGGCCCAGTCGGCGGAAACTTCTGCGTAGTCGCGATGTGCGGGCTGGGGCGCCTGAATCTCAATCAGGTCTTCAACGACGAAGCCGCAGGACCGAAGCAGACGGAGCATCTCGCCATGCGGCAGGACGAACTGCACGTGACTTCCCCAGTCCAGTTGGGAGAGGCCAAATTGCGCGCGGCGCAGGGTGGTGGATGCCGGCCCCTCGGGCGGTACGCACAGCGCAAACAGCGGTGAGTAGCGCGAGAACACCAGCCGGCCTCCAGGAACGAGAAGCCGGGCTGCCTCCGGGATCCACTGGTAGGGGTCGCACCACAAAGAGGCGCCGTACTCGCTGATTGCCAGGCCGAACGTGTTGTCGTCGTAGGGCACTGCCTCGGCTTTGCCCAGAACCAGGGGGAAGTCGATGCCGAACTCCGTCTGCATCGCGCGAGCAGTGGCGAGCTGCTTCTCCGAGAGGTCGATCCCGACCGGGTGGGCCCCTGCTCTGGCCAGCCAAGCGGAAACGTAGGCAGTACCGCAGCCCAGCTCAATGGTGGGCATCCCGGCTATGCCGTCGGGAAGCACGGAGACCTGCGACTCAGGGGTGGCCCACAACCCCCAGCGCGGTTCCACCTGCGACCAATGGTCGCGGGCGAGCGGCCGTGCCACGCAGCCGCCTGGTCATCCCAATAGCGTCGGTTCTGCTCCACATGGTTCACACGGCCGTCATGAGCAGTCATGGAGGCATTCGATCGAAGATGCTGATGCTTCAGCAACGGAATTACGTGCCTCTCTCGTCTTCGCCGGGAACGACCGGCTGGTACGACGATCAGGTGTCCAGGAACTGCTTGACTTCGCCGTCACGACGCTCTCCTCAGCTGCCAGCAATGAGTGCCGCACCAGCCAGCCCACGACGACGCGGTCGCCCTGCGTGACCTGCTCCGCGAGCCCACATGCACCGCTACCAAGATCGCTACAGTGCTGCGCTCCTGGCCCCAGGCTCCCTGACGGGCTGCATCAATCCCCGCGCCGGCCCCCGAACCGCAAAGAGTTATTCGCGAAGAACTCTTTGCGAAGAACTCTTTGCGGTCTACCGTGTGCGGTATGACCGACGCATTGAAGAGGCCGGATGGCCCGAACGCTGAAGAGGACTCGGTTGTTCTGGATGCCAAGGGGCTGCGCGCCCTGGCGCACCCAGTGCGCGTGCAGTTGGTCGGGCTGCTGCGGAAGTACGGCCCGTCGACGGCTACCCGCCTCGCGGAGCGGCTGGGCGTGAATTCCGGGACGGCCAGCTACCACCTGCGCCAGCTCGGCGCGGCCGGCTTCGTCGAGGAGGATGCGGAACGCGGCAACGCGCGAGAGCGCTGGTGGCGTTCGGTACACCGGACGACATGGTTCAACGACCCGGACCTGGCCGATCGAGAGCCCGAGGCCACACTGGCCTACCTGCAGTCCGTCGCCGCCATCTACACCCTGCGCACTCAGCAGACGCTGAACGAGCTGCAGACGATGCCCCGCGCGTGGCGGGACACCTTCGACATGAGCGACTGGGCCCTGCGGCTCACGCCCGAGGAAACCGCCGCCCTGCGCCGGGAGTTGAAGACAGTCATCACTCGCTACCGGCGAGACACGCCGGAGGCAGCGGCAAGTGCCCCCGAGGGGGCCGAACGGGTCGCCGTGATCACGCACCTCCTGCCGGAACTGGATGCGCCTGCCGCGCCGGCGCTCCATTCCAGTCCTCAGACAGCTACAGGAGCGGAGACGTCATGACCAACGACGCCTCGGGCGTCGACGGCATACCCAGCAAGCGGTCCTTACGGCCGCTAGGCGGGGTGCTGGCGGCCACGGCCGTGTCGCTGACTGGTACTCGGATCTCGGCCGTGGCACTGCCCTGGTTCGTGCTCGTCACGACCGGCAGCGCCACCCAGACCGGACTGGTGGCCTTCTGCGAGATGACTCCCTATGTGGTGGTCAAGGCCTTCACCGGGCCACTGGTGGACCGGATCGGCCCGCGGGCGGTTTCCTGGTCCACGGATCTGGTCAGCGCAACCACCGCCGCGGCGGTTCCCCTGTTTCACGCCCTGGATCTGCTCTCCTTTCCGCTTCTGCTGGCCTTGGTCGCGCTGATCGGCGCGGTCCGCGGCCCTGGCGACCTGGCCAAGGAGGTCATGGTCCCGGAAGCGGCTGAGCGCAGCGGGGTGCCGATGGAGCGGGCCACCGGTCTGTCCGGCGTGACCGAGCGGCTCGCTTCCACCATCGGCCCGGCGGCCGGCGGCTCCCTGGTGGCGCTGCTCGGCCCCTTGACGGGGCTTGTCGTCAACGCGTGCTGCTTTGCTCTCGGATCGGTGATCATCGGACTGGCGCTGCCCCGCGGCATGGGTCATGCGGCCGAGGAAGCCTCACCGCAGGCCGGAACGACAGGACCGGGCTACTGGCGACGATTTGGCGAGGGCTTCACCTTCCTGCGCGGCGAACTATTGCTGCTCAGCATCATCGTCATGGTGGGGATCACCAACCTTCTGGACGCTGCGTTCACCACGGTGCTCATGCCCGTCTGGGCCAGAGAGTCCGGCAACGGGCCGACTGCGATCGGCCTGATGGGCAGCGTGATGGGAGCCGCCGCGGTTGCCGGGAGCCTGATTGCTGCGGTGGCGGCACACCGGCTGCGGCGCAGGGTGGTGTTCTTCACCGGCTTCCTGTTGGCCGGGGCACCGAGATTCCTGATCCTCGCCTCCGACGCCCCCCTGGAGGCGGTACTGGCCGTCTTCGCCGTCAGTGGGTTCGGTGCGGGCTTCCTCAACCCGGTGCTGGGGGCCCTCCTCTTCGAACGGGTGCCGCGCCGGATGCTGGGCCGGGTCAACGCACTCGGTGACTCACTGGCCTGGGCCGGTATCCCGCTCGGTGGACTGATCGCTGGGGCGGCGGTGGCCTCCGTCGGACTTGTGCCGGTGCTGCTCGCCGGCGGGGCCGCGTACTTCCTCACCACGAACCTGGCTGGACTGCGGCCGGAATGGCGCGAGATGGACCGTATGGGTGGGCGAGGCGTCCTGAAGCCGCACCCCAAGGAAGACGCTCCACAAGACAGTGCGAATGTCGCGACATGACGTTCACCGGAGGGAGGAGAACCATGCGCCTGTCCTCTCCCTCTCCCTCCCGCTCCGCGGACTACGCGAACAAGAAGATCCGCGCCAGGCCCGTCGTGGAAGCGCTCATCCACGTCACGGCGAAGGAGTTCAACGAAGGCCAGCTGCGGCCGCTGGGCGGCGTCCACCGCGACCACGGCGCGGAACCCGTCGTGAACACCTGGCGGGAGGCCGAGCGGCAGTTCTCCAGCACCTCGGGCCCCTCGCTGGTGAAGGCCGCCAAGCGGCTCGGCTACATCAACGCCGGGGGCCGCAGCCTGCCGGCGGGCGGTCGAGCTGACGGGGTACTGCTACCGGATGCTCGGTTCCTCCTTCGAGGCCGAGGACGCCGTGCAGGACACACCGAACACCCGCTACGCGTCATCGACGCCGCCCAGCAGACAGCCGACGCCAACGCGGACCTGCTCGCGGCCGCCCTCGCCAGCGGAGGAGACCCGGCCAGCCCCGCCGGCGCAGCATGCGGCAAGCCGCCCGCACAGTCCTGCAGACCGCCACCGAACAGGTCACCGACTAACCGCGCGCACCGAACGGCCCCATCCGTGCACGCTGCACCCCCGCCCCCCGTCGGGGGCACCGACGAAAGTGCCCTGGCAGCACCGACGAAACGGGCTGATCGTGGAAACGATCAGCCCGTTTCTGCATGGGACAGGTGGGGCGTGAGGACACCGCCGTGCTTGCACGCGTCGAGAACTCCATGATCTTGGAAGCCCGTGCCTGTCACGTTCCCAGAACTCCGTCGAACTGACAGGTCGTCACGCGGGCGTCAAACGTCTACGGCGAAGCTCTGACTGCCCGCCCAACGACGAACCCCCGCTCGCGCTGGAAGGACGGGGGTTTGCGGTGGCGGGCACGTTCGCAGGTCGCGATCGTCGACCAGGACGGTGCGGTGCGGGTGAACCGGAATCTACCCAACGGGGTCGGGACGGTGTTGCGGGTGAGGGTGATCCACGTCCATGCGGTCCACGTGCCGTGTCACGGGCCGGTGGTGGCAGGCGTTTTTACGCCCGCCCCGGGGGCACGTCATCCGCCGGCGGCGTCCTCGGCCTCCCAGCGCAGCAGGTCGCCCGGCTGGCACTTGAGC
This sequence comes from Streptomyces sp. NPDC002896, assembly GCF_040295225.1. NCBI lineage: Bacteria > Bacillati > Actinomycetota > Actinomycetes > Kitasatosporales > Streptomycetaceae > Streptomyces > Streptomyces sp. NPDC002896. The sequence continues at coordinate 31,114 of NZ_JBEOVA010000039.1, forward strand.
ACCTCGCAGAGCGCGGCGAGGGTTGCGAAGCGTACCGCCTTGGCGCGGCCGTTCTTGAGTACCGCAAGGTTGGCGGGCGTGATCCCTACGCGGTCCGCGAGCTCGCCTACGGACATCTTCCGCCTGGCCAGCATCACGTCGATGTCGACGGCGATCGGCATCAGATCACCTCGTCCAACTCGGCCTGTATCTGCGCCGCTTCGACGTCGCGCGCGACGGCTTGGGCGAGCAGCATCCGCAGCACGAGCACGATGAGCGCGACCCCCAGGATGGCCACGCCTACCCCGCCCATGATGACGGTGACGCCCGGGTCGTCCCGCTGGCCCGGCGCATTGATGGCCGTGACCGCGAACCACACGAGGGCAGCCGCCACGATCGCGCCGATCACGCCGTCCACGTACCGGAAGGCGGCGTGGGAGAACACGGTTCCGCGTCGCACCATCGTCACCAGCCGCCATACGCAGACCAGGGCGACCTGGACCGACACCATGCCCAGGATCGTGATCACGCGCAGGGGGGTCAGTGGGAGCGACCCGTCCTCCGGGTCGGTGGCCAACGCCCACACCATCAATGCCTGTACGAACACGGTGCCGGCGAGCACCACCACGAGCACGGCGCGCAGCGCACGCACTGTCAGCTTTCCCATGACTCATCCTTCCATCGAGTTGCGATGGGAATCTATCGAAATTCGATAGGTGAAACAAGTGCTGGGGCGGAGGGTGGGCGGCGGTTTCGCACCGTGGCGGGACGCCGCCGCCTCTCATGGCATGGCGGTTGCGAGAACCGTCTTGATCTTGTCGAAGTCGGCCTTGCTTGAGCACAAATCGGACGCCACCCGACTACGCCGAAGCCCTGGGGGTGCAGTGACCGCCCGCCAGCGGGCCTGAGCGGCCTGGGCGGCCTGGGCGGCCTGGGCGGCCTGGGCGGCCTGGGCGAGCTTGAGCACCATCGCGAGGGCTGCGGCCGGGCTGCCGGCTGCGCGGGTGACCTTGGCACGGAGCTTGACCGTGGAGAACGTCGACTCGAAGCTCTCTTGTCAACCTGCGGACCCTGAAACCCCGAACTGCGTTGCGGTGGACAGCGCCTGGCAAGTTCGCCTCCGGCAAGGGAGGTAAATGCGCCACCCACTGTGATCACAACGCCACCTGACAGCTGGGGGCAGGGTCCATAAAGGGAGTGCAGGCGTTCGAGCCGGTGAGGTACGTTCCTGCCTGTTCGAAGGGGGGGGACCAAGTGGCGAAGCTGAACCAGATCATCGCTGTCGAAAAGGGTGTCAAGAGCAAGTCGCTCCAGGACATCACCGTGGCGCACCACAAGGTGCAGAAGCCCGCGCTGCTGGCCGGTATCTCGCGTACGTACCAGCCGAAGGACGAGGAGGGCGAGCAGCTGCCGCCGGAGTCCACGCGCGTGCAGGTGCAGGCAGAGGACGTGCTGCGTGAGATGTCCGCGTCGCTGACCCGGCTGTTCGACGTGACCGCCACGAAGGACTGGGCCAACTGCACGGCGCGCGCCGACGTCACGGTCGACGGGCGGACGATCGTCGCCGACGTTCCGGTCAGCTACCTCCTCTTCCTGGAGAAGCAGCTCACCGACCTGCACACCTTCGTCAAGAAGCTCCCCACGCTCGATGCTGCCGAGTCCTGGTCCCACGACCCGTCCACGGACTGGTGGAAGACGGACCCGGTCCGCACGATCCGCACGAAGAAGGTCCCGCGCAACCACGTCAAGGCGGAGGCGACCGACAAGCACCCGGCGCAGGTCGAGGTGTACTACGAGGACGTGCCCATCGGGTATTGGACGACCGTGAAGTTCTCCGGGGCGCTTCCGGCGCGGCGGGTCAATGAACTGGTGGAGCGCGTCGAGAAGCTCCAGCAGGCCGTGAAGTTCGCCCGCGAGGAGGCCAACGGTGCAGAGGTCACCGACCAGCGGGTCGGCGACGCGGTGTTCGGCTACCTGTTCGGCTGACGGCGGCCGCGGGTAGCATCCACGATCGCCCCCGCGTGCGAGCGCGGGGGTGCGCAACAGGCGCGGGCCGGATTGAGGACCGGCCCGCGCGATGAGCGCAAGCTGACACTGAAGTTCAGCCTGAAAAAGCGGTGACAGTGAAGGTTCGAGTCCTTCCCCCGGCATTACGAACACCCATCCGGGCCGGGGTAGCCCAACATGGCAGAGGCAGCCGCAATCAATCTCAGACTCTCGCTCCAGTCTCAGCATCGCCGCCGATCGCCGGATCGACCGAGGCCGGACGAACGCCGTCGGATGCGAGTTCGACTCTCGCCTGCACCTCTTGCGCGGTGCGGTAGTTCAAAGGAAGAACACGACGGCATGATGACTGATCCGTCCTCTTAAACGCCGCCGGCGTGTGCAATTGGGTGGCATCCCCAGGGGCCCGGGAGCTGGATACGACTCCCGGGCTCCGCCACGTTCCGGCTGCGCCGGGCGACCAGCTTCCCGACGAGGGCGAGTACGACGACTGGCGCGTGTGCGTGACCGACCCCGCCGAGGGCGCGGACGTAAGTCATCGGCCGGTGGTGAGGCAGCGTGCCAGGAGAGGCCGCGGCCGTCGCCCGTGGGGGAATCATTCCGTTGACCGTGGTGGCGGTGAACTTGTAGCCGCTGGTCTCGTCGGCTTCGAGCCGGCCGTAGATCTTCTCTGCGCGGGCGTAGGCGCGTTGGATGATCGCGGCTCGGCGTGCCTCGGCGTCGATGGCGCGGGCCTGCGTGGCGACGGCGGTCGCGCTGCGGTCGAAGTCGAGCTGCAGCTCCTCGGCGATGGTGCTGATCGTGCGTGGCGAGCGCTGCAGCTGGCGGGCGATTGCGCGCGGCCGAGGCCTTCGGCGTGGCGGCGGCGCGGTCCTCGTCGGTGACTGGGCGCTTGTTCTTCTTGACGGCCACGGTTCACCTCCGGGCGTGCGAAGGCCCGGCCGCCGGGGAGGTGGAGGCCGGGCCGGTCAACAGGTGTTCAGCGGCGACGGAAGAGGCAGACGAGTGCCGTACGCTCGCCGGTGAACGCCTTGGCTTCGGCGGCCGCCATGTTTGTCAGCGCCCAGCCCTGCGCTTCGATCGCTTCGATCTGCTCGCCGACGCCGGGCATGATGCCGGTGGTCCGGTGATTAGCGTTCGCTTCGATGATCTTGAAGGTGAGAACCTGTCGCCCGCTGGCGTAGGCCTCAGCTGCGACTCTGGTCGCCTCGTTGGCTTTGGCGTTGTTGATGAAGCCCATGAGTACCCCCCTGGTACACGATGATCAGAAAGGCTCAGGTTCTCAACGGGGCGGCGTGTGCGGAAGTCTTGTGGCTGTGCTGTGACGAACGTGTGGGCCGCGCAGGGCGAGCGCCAGCACGACCGGGTCGAGCGCGACCAGCGCCGTCATGTGGGCTTCCGCGACGGCCCGTGGGCTCGCTGTCGCGGTGCGAGCCGGCGAACTCGGCTCTGTGAATCGGGGGTTATCCAGCACCGTTCGGACTCCGTGGGCTTGGGCAGGACGGTGTGTCGGGGGCGTCACTCGCGGGGCCGGGTGATCAACGTGACCAGCAGCGCGGCGGCCGCGCCGGCCGTGCACAGGCCCCACACGAGGAGGTAGGCACTCAGCGTCGGGATGTCGGTACCGCTCGTCACCAGCGTTCCGAGCAGGGTGGCGAACAAGCCGCCGGCGATAGTGCCGCCGATGGTCTTGACGTTGCTGTAGACGGCCACCGCGCTGGCAGAGCGGTCCGTCGGGCTCGCTTCGACGATCACTGTGGGCAGGCCGCTGATAGCCAGGCCCATCCCCGCTCCGGCGACCGAGTAGGCCAGGGCGAACAGGTACAGCGAGGAGTGCGCGGCGATGAGGCCGGCTTGACCGGCTGTGAGCAGGACCAGACCGATCAGCAGCAAGCGGCGCATGCCGATGCGCTCCGCCAGGGCTCCGGATCGGCTGGCGGCCAGGAAGGCCAGGATGTGCGGAATGCCTCCCCAGATGCCGATTTCCAGGGCCGAGAGGCCGAATCCGTAGCCGTCCTCGTCCGGGGCGGCTTCGAGGTAGGTGATGGAGACGACGGGCGCGGCGAGCATGATGACGCCGAGCATGAACGTCGTCAGCAGATGCGGGGCGACCCGACGGCCGGCGACGGCGCGGACGTCCACCAGCGGGGCAGGGTGGCGCAGTTCCCAGCGCACCCACCCTGCGAACAGGGCCAGCGCCACCAGGATCGTCCCCAGCGTGCCCGGCTGCAGCCAACCCCAGTCGCTTCCCCGGGAGATGGCCGTGAGGAACAGCACCAAAGAGACGCTGAGCATCCCGGCACCGGCCCAGTCCATCCGCCCCGACGCCCGCTCGCGGCTCTCTGGCACGCCGAGGTAGGCGACCGCAGCGCAGAGCGCGGCCAGTACGGCGAACGCCCACAGCGTGAAACGGACGTCTCCCAGCAAGTGGTGGAGCGGGCTGGAGAGGAACGAGCCGATCATGGAACCCAGCGCGAGCGAGGCCACCAGCATGCCGACCGCCTTGCGGTTGTCCGCGGTACTCAGCCGGTCCCGGCACAGCCCGATCTCCAGCGGGAGCAGGGCCGCCAGCGGCCCGAGGAGGACCCGGCCGAGCAGCAGCAGTCCGAGGTTCGGAGCAAGCGCCACGACCACACAGCCGACCGTGATGCACAGGACGGCCACCCGCAGCATCCGCCGGTGCCCGTACCGGTCGCCCAGTCTCCCGAAGACGGGCACGGACACCGCGGCCGCGAGGAACTGGACGGCCGTGATCCACTGGGCGTCGCCGGTGCTCACCCCCAGCGCGTCCCGCATCGCGGGGATGAGCGGAGTGGTGCCGCCCTGGATGAAGCCGCTGGTCAGCTCCACGAAGACGAGCAGCCCGACCACGGCACGCACCCGTGTTCGGCTCTCCTCGGGCACGACGTCGTCCGGAGTGGCCTCGGTAACGCTCATCTACTGCACCTTTCGGATGGCGACGGGGATAGCTGCCAGGCGGGGGCATGACTCTCACGTCTTCTCAACCAGAGGCCGGCGGGCGCGTATCACGCCCGCTCGGCCACGGGGGCGTGATACGCGCCCCGTGGTCAAGGGACTTCGGTCACGTCCCCTCGCGCGTACTGACGGGGTCCGCGATCGGTAGCGTGCGGGAGAGGCGCGCGGTGGCGAGTTCGGTGAGGAGCGCTGCCTGCCGGGGCAAGACCGCGTCGTCGAAGACGGCCTGCGGCGAGTGGTTCATCGGCGCCGCCGCTGGATCGCATCCCTGCGGTGCCGCGCCGAGCAGCAGCATCGCGCCGGGCACTTGCTGGAGCACCAGGGAGAAGTCCTCCGAGCCGCTGGCTGGCTGCGGGGAGACCCACACCTGGTCGTCCCCGACCAGGTCTCGCGCGGTCTCCAGCGCGAAGCCGGTCTCCTGCGGGTCGTTGACGGTGACCGGGTACAGCACCTGGTAGTCAACGTCCGCGTCGAGTCCGTGGGCCGCGGCGATGGAGTGCACGAGTCGGGGCAGGCCCTCGGCGAGCCGGTTGTGGTTCTCGTCGGAGTAGCTGCGCACCGTCGCTTCGAAGGTCGCGGTCTCGGGGATGACGTTGTGCTGGGTTCCGGCGTGGAAACTGCCGACGGAGACCACGACCGGGTCGAAGATGTCGAAGGTGCGGGTGGTCCAGCTGTGCATGGCGGTGACCATCTCGCACGCGGCCGGTACCGGGTCGAGAGCCGAATGCGGTGAGGACCCGTGCCCGCCACGGCCACGCACGGTCACCCGCAGGACGTCAGCGGCGGTCATGACCGTGCCGGGTCGGCTGACGACCAGGCCCTGCGGGACCCGGTTGGCCGAGACGTGGATGGCGAAGGCCGCGTCCAGCGGCTTGCCAGCGGCCTCAAGCACCCCTTCATCGATCATCATTCCGGCACCGTTGTGGCCTTCCTCGCCGGGCTGGAACATGAACACCACGTCGCCGTGCAGCGATTCGCGTCGTTCCGTGAGCAACCGAGCAGCGCCCACCAGGCCGGCCGTGTGCAGGTCGTGGCCGCAGGCGTGCATCCGCCCCGCCACGCGGGAGGCATAGTCGACTCCGGAATCCTCCTGCACCGGAAGCGCGTCCATATCGCCCCGCAGCAGCACCGCACCGCCCGGGCGGCCCCCGCGCAGCACCGCCGTCACCGAACTCAGGTTCTTCCCCAGTTCGATCTCCAGCGGTAGCCCGTCCAGGGCCGCCAGGACCTTCTCCTGCGTGCGCGGCAGCTGAAGCCCCAGCTCGGGCTCGCGGTGCAGCTCCCGCCGCAACGCCACCAGGTCTGCCCGCAGTTCCTCAGCATCCGCCAGTACCGACATCCGTCCGTCGCCCTCTCGTCATGTTCCGCACACCGGCGCGTCATGCGCCTCTTCCGTGGGCCCACCATGAAGTGACAGCCTCAGACTTGGCCAGAAGACGCCGGAAAACCGCAGAAGGGCTCTCAGGGTGAAGGAATACAAGGTGCTGGATGAGGTGGACTCGTCACTCATCCACGCTCTCCAGATCAGCCCTCGGGCCAGCTGGGCCCGGATCGCCAAGGTGCTGGGACTGGACGCCGTGACCCTGGCCCGGCGCTGGGCACGGCTCGCTGACCAAGGCGCCGCGTGGATCAGCTGCTACCCCGGGCCCGCTCTCGCGACGTCCGGGCAAGGCTGCCTGGCCTTCGTCGAGGTCGACTGCGCGGGCGGCCGCCTGCTGGAAGTCGCCGACCAACTGGCACAACTGCCCATGGTCACCACCGTGGAACACGTCACCGGAGACCGCGACCTGCTGCTTACCGTCATGGCACCTGACCTGGGGACGCTCTCACGCTGGCTCACCCACGTCCTCGCCTCCTTCCCGGCCGTCACAGCCGCCAGGACCCAGGTTGCGGGCTCCATCTACACCGAGGGCAGCCGGTGGCGCCTGCGTTCCCTCACCGCCGCCCAGGCCGCTCAACTCGCGGACGACGGCCAACCCCCACCACACAGGCACGCTCCAACTCTCGGAACGCGATCGCCGCATCATGGTGGCTCTCTCAGCAGACGGCAGAGCCTCCTACACCACCCTGGCCAAACGCTGCGGCACCAGCGCGGACACCGTACGCCGCCGCATCGACAGCCTGATCGAGGCGAAAGCCCTCCATCTGCGCTGCGAAGTCGCCCGCCCCCTGTCCGAACGGCCTGTGACCGCGGTGCTGTGGGCCCAGGTCCCCTCGGACGCCGTCGAGCGCACCACAAGCCTCATCGCCGGCTTGCGTGACATGCGGCTGTGCGCAGGCATCACCGGACGGCACAACCTCCTCGTCATCGCCTGGGTGCAATCCGCCAACGACATCCAGAAGCTTGAAACCCGGATCTGCGAGCGCATCCCCGGCCTCGTCATCGGCGACCGCGCCATCGCCCTCTGGGCCGTGAAGCTCAGCGGCCACCTCCTGGACGACAACGGCTACCGGACCAAGGCCGTACCCATCGACGCCTGGACCCCCATACCGACCAAGGCCACACTCCACTGATAGTTCGGCCCGAGGAACCAGACGTCGCATCCCCTCGGCCCGTCGAGACACCCGACGGCCCGCACCGCACTGCGGGCCAGCTCCACGACAGCAGAAACCCGCTCGGCCACCGTTGCACGGGCATCCAACAGCCGCTGAAGCGCACGTTCCCCCTCGCTGATCGCGGCCACCCTGCGGCCGAGACTCCCTAGTACACGGCACTGCGGACAGACTGCCGCTGCATGCTCCCTAGGTCGGCGACCTCCGCATGGCCGCGGTTGCGGGTGGTCTTCCGTAGGCGGGCATTGGACGAGGACGCCGTCACCGCCGGGCTGTCCACCTCCTGGAGCTCCGGCCAGGTTGAGGGCCAAGTGACGAGAGCGAAGCTCCTCAAACGCCAAGGCTTCGGCCGCGCCAACCTCGACTTCAGCGACAGAGTCGAATTCCGTGACCGTCGACAGCCATGGTCAGACTCCCTTCTCCTCCAGCGCCGTGACGCGCTTCTCAAGAGCGGTCAGCCGCTCCTCGGTCGTGGGCTTGCTCGGCGCCGGCACCGACGCGCTCGGCGACCAGCTGGCCGCGTGCTTCAGCCGCTCCGCCACGTCGGCGCGCAGCTGCTTCATTCCGAACAGGAACCGGCCGCGCGCTACCGGGACTGCTCCAGCCTCTACACGCAGGAGCCCGCGTTCGTGTGGGACAGACCAGACGCCGCACCCGCACGCGGACCACGACCCGTCGGCCGTCCACCGACACTCTGCGGCAGCAACTGGCCAACGGCACCAGCGTGGTCCGGATCTTGCCGATACAGTCCCGCAGCGGAGACACCACACGCCCTGTGCCGCCCGACCTCATCTGATCGTCGACTCTGAGCACCCGGCAGGGGCGCGTTCCTTTCCTATTCGGTCCGCAGGGCGGTGGCGGTGCGTACCCTGGCGGCCCAGCTCGCGGGCATCAGCGCGCCCAGGACGGCGATGAACAGGCCGCCCAGGACCAGCAGGGCCAGTTCGGTCGCATGGTAGACGGCGAGCACGGAGTCGGGGAGGTTGAGGCCGGCGCTGTGACCCATGGCGGGGATGACCCAGCCGTGCAGGGTGACGCCGAGCGGAACGCCCAAGGCGCCGCCGACCAGTCCGGTCACGACGATGGAGGTGATGACCATCGCGATCATCTGCCGGGGGGTCATGCCCAGGGCTTTGTGGACGCCGAGTTCCCGAACGCGTTCGCGAGTGTCGAGTACGACCGCGTTGAGCACACCCAGCGCTGCGACGGCGACAAGCATCAGCGTCAGAAGCGCGGACAGTGCGTTCAGGGTGACGACCATGTCGCTGCCGCCTTCGGCCCCGCCGGTCCGGGCGGTGACCCCGAGGGGCTTCAGGCCCTTGTTCAGCGCGTCGACGTAAGTGGCCACGTCGGTACCGGATTTCACCGCGATGTGCTGCGTGGTGTCCGTCAGATCCGGATGCGCGGGTGCGAGCGTCGCGGCGTCGGTGAACACCTGCATGCCGTCGTTGCGGGGGTCGAGGACCTCGCCGACGATCCGGACGTTGACCGCCTCGCCCAGGCCGTTGAGCGTGACGGTGTCCCCGATGTGTTTACCGGTGGCGGTGAGGAAGGCGGTGGGTACCACGGCCTCTCCGGGCTCGGCAATCCAGCGGCCGGAGACCATGGTGTAGCCGCCCCAGGAGGCGTCGCCGGCGAAGGCGACCACCGCAGTGGTGCCGGCCACGCCGGGCAGAGTGGCCCGGGCCGACGCGGTGCTGTAGTAGGTCCGGGTCGCGGGCTGGGCCTCGATCACGGCGGCGACGGCGGCCGAATCGGGCGCAGGCTGCGTTGTGGCGATCGGACCGTCGGGGCCGAGTTTCGGCAGAGGTGCGGCGACAGTGACGTCGGCGGCGGCGTGGGCCTTGGCCTTCGTCACTTCGCCGAGCGATGCTCCCATCCCCACGGTGAAGGTGATGGCGGCGGCGCCGAACAAAACCGCCGTCCCCATGGCCAGAGCACGGGCGGGGCGTGCGAAGGGACGGGTCAGCCCCAGGGCGAGTGGCCGCGGCAGCGGCAACCGCCCGGCCAGGCGTGCAGCCCACCGGCCGCGCTCCGTCTGCGCCACACGCCCGACAGCGATCGCGTCGACCGTGCGCAGCCGCCCGGCCCGCCAGGCGCTCGCCCACGCGGTCACCGCGACCAGGCCGAGCACAGCGGCGACCACGGCCGCGTCGACCCAGGGGACGACGGCCAGGGAGGCGGTGCCGTAGACGTCCGAAGTCTCGGACATCACCGGCACGGCCAGCAGGTGGCCCGCGAGGAGGCCGAGTGCCGTGCCGACCGCCGCCGGGATCAGCGCCTGGCCCACGTAGGCCCGCACGACCTGCGCCGGGGTGAAGCCGATGGCCTTGAGGACGCCGATCCGGCGCAACCCCGCACCCACGGTGCTGGCAACTACGTTGCCAACGATGAGCACCGACATGACCAGGCCCAGGACGCCGAACGCGAGGAGGAACGGTACGTACAGCGCGGTGTCGCGCTCGGCGGAGGCCCTGATGGTGAGCCAGGACTGCGTCCCCGTCACCGCCTTGACTCCCGCTGTCACGGCCTTGCGGCCTGCCGAGACCTGTGCGGCGGTGTCGGCGGCGGTGAAGCGGTAGAGCATCTGGTAGCCGCCGGGACGGTCGGGCGTGCTGAGCTCAGTGACCTGGGCCGGTGTCACCCACGCGTCGGCGCTCTGGGTGACCGAGCGAGCAGCGCCGACCACCTTCAAGGTGGGGGAACTCGGCAGGCCGGGGAAGGTGAGTTCAAGACCGAGGGTGGGGAACAGCGAGGCGTCTGTGTTCAGCACGATCTCGCCGGGGCGAGCGGCCCAGCGCCCAGCGGTCAGAGTGAGGTCGTCGACCGCTCCATCGGGATCGCCGCGTCCGACGATGGTCATCGGCCACGCATCCGCAGCCTCGTGGATGCGTGGGTTGACCGACACCGCGCGGAACGGGCCTGCCGCAGCTGCCACGCCATCAGCGCGCTCGGTCGACCTCGCCTGCCCGGCGCTGGTGCGGGCCGCGTCGTACTCGACGGACAGGTGCGCGCCGTGCTGCCGGGCGAAGGCGTCGTCGAACGGCGCGCCGGAGACCACCAGCAGCGAGCCTCCCAGGACGGACGCGGCCACCGCCACCATCGTGGTCAGGACGATCACCAGCGTCTGCACCCGGCGTCGTCCCACGCCCGAGCGCACCACCCGGCCCAGCGCGCTCATCGAGCCACCTCCGCGCTGATGTCCTCGGCGATCCGACCGTCGACGATCCGCACCGTGCGGTCCGTGCAGGAGCGGGCCAGGGCGAGATCGTGAGTGACCACGACGAGGGTCTGGCCCTCGGCGTTGAGGTCCCTGAGCAGGCGGCTGACATCCTGACCTGCTGCCGTGTCGAGCGCACCGGTGGGCTCGTCAGCCAGGATCAGCGGCGGCCGGTTCATCAACGCCCTGGCCACCGCGACGCGCTGGCGTTCACCACCGGACAGCCGCCCCGGGTAGGCGCGGGCGTGCCGGTCGATGCCGAGGGTTTTGAGGAGTTCCGCCGCCCGGCGATGCGCTTCGTCTCGGGCCGTACCGGCCAGCTGCGCGGGAAGCACGATGTTGTCCGCGACGGTCAGGTCGTCGAGCAGGTTGAAGAACTGGAAGACCATGCCGATCTTGGATCGCCGGTAGCGGGCCGCCACGGCCTCGCCCAACTGGTCGACTCGTACACCGTCCACCGTGACGGTCCCCGTGTCCGGCCGGTCCAGGCCCGCGATCAGATTGAGCAGCGTGGACTTGCCGCTGCCGGACGGCCCGAGGATCGCGACGGCCTCACCGGGCCACACGGTCAGCGACGCGTCGCGCAGGGCGGGCGGCCCGTCGTCGTATCTGCGGCTCACGTCACGCAGGTCGATCAACGCCTCGGTCATGAAGGCTCCTTGGGTCCTTGGGTCCACACATCTGGCGCCCTGGACGCTAGGCGGGCTCCCGCCTCGGCCACGTCCTTCGCCCGAGCCGTTTCCGGTCCTCCGACGGAACGAGGGCCTGCCGGCGTCATCCCTGAGAAGTAGGCGGCTGATGTACGCGGTCGCCAAGACGGATCCCACGAGGACGGGGTGGCGGTGAGAATGTGCCGGTGACGAACAAGACGACAGCGGTGGACCGGCTGCGGGAGGCGGCCCGCCGTGCGCTGCGCCCGACCGGACCGGCACCGCGCCTCACCCGGCGCGGCTGGCAGTTCGACCTGGTCGTGGCGGCGGCCTTCGCCGTCGCCACCGTGTACTACGCCATCGATGTCGCCGACAATCAGATACGCGAGGTCCTCCCCGGTGTGGGCAGGGCGATCCACCCGTCGGGAACGGATGCGCGGGTCGCCCTGAGCGTCCTCGCGCTCGTCACTTCAGGTGCCCTGGTACTGCGCCGCCGCCACCCGCTCGCCGTGTTGTGCATCGTGACCGGCGCAGCGCTGCTGACCCCGCAGGACGTTCAGCGGCTGACCTTCTATCCCCTCGTCGTCGCCGTCTACAGCGCCGCGGCCTACAGCCCGTACAGGATTCCCACCCTGGCGGCCGTACCGACGGCGGTCCTCCTGGTCTACACGTCGGGCGCCTCGACCAACCACGTCTATCCGTATCAGCCGGGCATCGTCCCGAACGAGTATGTCGTCCTGTGGGTCCTCGGGCCGCTGGCGATGGCTGCCAACGGCCTGCGCACCTGGCGGGTACGCACCGACGAGGGGCGCGCCCGGCTGACCGCCGTGGAACGCGAGCAGGCCGAGGCGCTGCGTCGCGCCGTTGACGAGGAACGCGCCAGAATCGCCCGCGAACTGCACGACGTCGTCACCCACAACGTCAGCGTCATGGTGATCCAGGCCGGCGCCGCCCGCAGGGTCATGAGAGCCGTCCCCGACGAGGCCGACGAGGCACTTCTCGCCGTCGAGGCGAGCGGCCGGGCGGCCATGACCGAGCTGCGCCACGTCATGGGCCTGCTCACCATGGACAGCGGCAACCAGGATGCAACCTGCGCCGAGAACCTGACCCCACAGCCGGACTTGGAGCAGCTGGAAACACTCATCGGACGGGTCCGGGACACCGGCCTCCCGGTCGACCTGAAGATCACCGGAGCGGCCCGCCCCATGCCACCCGGCATCGGACTCACCGCCTACCGCGTGGTCCAAGAGGCACTGACCAACACGGTCAAACACGCGTCCGGGGCGCATGCCACCGTCTGCGTCGAGTACGCCCCCGACCGGCTCCGGGTGGAAGTCTCCGACATCGGCGGCCCTCCCGGCCCCGGCGCGGCCACCGGAAACGGCCGCGGACTGCTCGGCCTGCGCGAGCGGCTCTCCGTCTACGACGGAACCCTGCACACCGGCCGGCGCCTCACCGGCGGCTACCGTGTCGAGGCACTCATCCCCCTGGAGGCACCGTGACCGAGCCACCGCTGCGCGTGATGCTCGCCGACGACCAGACCCTTGTCCGCACCGGATTCCGGATGATCCTGCGCTCCGACGGCATCGAGGTGGTCGCCGAGGCCATCAACGGGTGCGAAGCCGTCGACGCGGTCCGCCGTACCCGGCCCGATGTGGTCCTGATGGACGTCCGGATGCCGGAGATGGACGGGCTGGAGGCCACCCGCCGCATCCTCACCGGCACCCCGGGCGAACCCCGCGTGATCATCCTGACCACCTTCGACCTCGACCAGTACGTCTACGCGGCGTTGTCCGCCGGGGCCAGCGGCTTCCTCCTCAAGGACGTCACCCCCGAGCAGCTGATCTCCGCGGTCCGCACGGTCCGCTCCGGCGACGCCTTGCTCGCACCAGCCGTCACCCGCCGCCTGGTGGAGCGTTTTGCCGGAGGCGAACATCGACACAGCACGCAGCAGGACAGCCACACCACTGCAATCCACCGCGACCTCGCCTCGCTGACCCCGCGCGAACGCGAAGTCCTGGGCCTGGTGGCCCGAGGGCTGAGCAACATCGAAGTCGCCGACCGCCTGCACCTGGCCGAGACGACGGTGAAAACCCACGTCTCCCGCATCCTCGCCAAGCTCCAACTGCGTGACCGCGTCCAGGCCGTCATCGCCGCCTACGAGACCGGGCTGGTCAGCGTGGGCAGGCAGGAGCCCGCCGAGCACCCGTGAACCGACCCGGCGCATACACGTTGTGCAGCACCTCGGCGACGGAGTGGCGCGCCGCCAACGGAACCGACGACCGGGAGGAACTGCTGGCGTTCCAGGAGGGCGCGCGGTATGGCTGGGCCTGGTCACGACCCCGAGGCCGCCGAGGACATCGCTGCCTGGGGCGAAGCTGGCGGTCCCGGGCTCGGCGACCCGCCCGGCGTACTCGACCTGTACGGGTTCACTCGCTCGCGTCGCATCCGCCAAGCCATCCACGTCTGATCAACTGCCCGTACCGGTGAGGCACAGGCGCCCCGCCACCGATGGTTCGGCACGCGAGGGGTTCAACACGCTCTTGACAGAGAAGATCAGATGGGCCGGCTGCTCCCGGGCCAGACGCGCGGCCGTCGCGGGCTTGCGGTTGACTCTCTGCTGCATCGGCTCAAGGGGCGGAGTGAGCACCACGCCCACCCACCTACCCGGGCAAAAAGGGGACAAATCAACACTAAGCAGTGGGGCTGGAGGGACGGGTGGGCCTGGACGCTGTCGCCGACGAGCTGTACAGGATGCCGCCGGGCGGCTTCACCACCACCCGCGACGAGCGGGCGAAAGTCGCGAGCGCCTCCGGAGACCGCGAGCTGGCCGAACAGATCCGCCGTCTGCGCCGTCCGGCCTTGGCCGCTTGGGCGAGCAACCTGTGGTGCGCGAGCAGCCAGACGAAACCGAGCGACTCCTTCGCCTTGGACAGACCCTGAGGCAGGCCACCGGGACCTGGAAGGCAAGCAGTTGCGGGAGCTTCCCGTGCAGCCGGCGTCCGGCTGATCACCGACCATTCCGGTGATCTGCCGAGACTCGATCCGCAGGTGCCCGACTCCCCGGCCTGAGCAGGGTGCACTTCCTTCAGTGCATCCCCTGCAGAACGGACCTGCTTACGCTGCACGTTCCCCGATGCGTCGACGGCATCTGCTGAGGCCCCTTCTCCCGGTACCCATGTAGCGGACGGCTGCACCCACCGGTGCCGGGCCCGTCCCCGGCCGGCCGCCGATCCTGCACGCGCACCCCCGGCCCTCGCGGCATGGACGGCCGGGTCGGTGCGTACACAATGAAGATCATCCAAGCCTCCGGATGACGCGAGAGTTCTACCTCGGAGTGGGGGCATACGGGAAGACGTGAGGGCATCATTCGCCACACGCGCGAGCAGCGAGCCGGGGACGGCTGCTCGACAGCCAGGAGGCGAGGACATGACGGGGCCGGAAAACACGGAGACCGACCAGAGGCAGTCCCGGGAAGTGCCTACCGCGCAGCTCGCCGGCGCGCTCGAGGCTATCGGGGCCGGAGCCTACGTCGTGGACGAACAGGGCCGCATCGTCGCCGTCAACACTCGCGCCGAGCGGATGCTGGGCCGGCCCGCTGAAGACCTCGTCGGCCATGATGCCCACGACCTGCTGCACCGCGGACCTCAGGGCCAGCCGCTGCCCGCAACTCAGTGCAGCATGCGACAGGCGTTCCACGCCGGACGCCCGGCACAGGTCGACGAAGACTACTTCGGCCGCGCCGACGGCTCTCTGCTGCTCATCTCCTGGCTGATCACCCCGTACGAGATCGGCAACCAGGAAACCGGCACGCTTGTTGTCTTCCACACTCCCGAGCAAGCGCACAACGCCGGCCCGCGCCCGGAGCAGGCCGCCGAGCCGCTGACCGAGTTCGAACGACTGGCCCTGCTGGCCGAGACCACCGCCCAGTTGACCTCCACCCTGGACGTCGACGAGGCGCTGCGCCGGCTGGTGGCCCTGGTCGTACCCCGGCTCGCGGACTGGGCCGTCATCGACCTGATCACCGAACGCGACGAGGTGTGGCGCACCGCCGTGGTCCAGGCCGACGGCAACACTCTGGTGCACAGTGAAGATCTCCAGGGGCCGATGCCGCCGGTGCCGGAGGAATCTCCGATGCCCCTGTCCCGGGCCCTGCGGGGCGTCGCCTCCGCCCTGGCCGGACCCGAGACCTACCAGCAGGCCCCGGATTCCGGAATCGCGGTCGAACAGCGCCGTCTGTTCGAGGCCACCGGCATCCACTCCGCGGCCATCGCCCCCATCCGCAGCACCCGCGAAGTCCTCGGCGCCCTCACCCTGGGCCGCGCCAAGAAACCGGGAAAGTTCACCACCACCGACCTCCCTCTGATCGAGGACATCGCCCGCCGCGCCGGGCTCGCGCTGGACAACGCCCGCCTCTACCAGCGCCAGCGCAAAGTCGCCGAGACCATGCAGAACCATCTGCTGCCCCAGATGCCACGCGTGCCGGGCCTGCAGATGACCGTCCGCTACCTGCCCGCCCCCGACGCCTCACAGGTCGGCGGCGACTGGTACGACGCCTTCACCCTGTCCGACGGCGCCACCGCCCTGGCCATCGGAGATGTCGTCGGCCACGACCTGGAGGCCGCGGCCGGCATGGCCCAGCTGCGCAACGTGCTCCGCGCCTACGCCTGGTCCCAGCAAGAGCCCCCCAGCCGGATCGTCGAACGGCTGGATGAGGCGCTGACGCCCATCACCGACGTCGGCATGGCCACCCTCATCTTCGCCCGGGTGACCGAGACAGACGACGGCCACTGGCAGCTGTCCTGGACCAACGCCGGCCACCCACCGCCCCTGCTTGTCACCCGCGACGGCCTGGCCAACTACCTCAACGACGGGCACGGAATCCTGCTGGGCAGCGGAATCCACTCACCCCGCCCCAACGCCACAGCCCCGTTGCCGCCCGGCTGCATACTGCTGCTGTACACCGACGGCCTCATCGAAGCACCCGGCCACACCCTCGACGACGGCCTGAACCGACTGCGCCAACACGCCGCCGCCCTCGCCCACCGCCCCCTGGACGCCTTCACCGACCAGCTCCTGCGCCGAGTCCACCCAGCCGGCGTCGACGACGTAGCCCTCCTCGCGCTGCAAACACCTCCACGAACGCACACCAGGCGGACGACCGGAAGCACTCGCGATTGACTCGTAACTGATCCGCTGCGCCTTCGCACGGATCGCCTCACTGAAAACAGCACTCATGCCGACACCATCGGCCCGAGTAGCTGAGCGTGTAGGAAAGTTGGACAACTCCGCGTCCACACACCCCACGAGTGACAGGGCCGGCCTGCCACCCGGAATTGAGATCTAACGACGGTGTCGGCAGTTGTCGGCGTGATGGTGCTCTGATGCCTGGGGTCCGGCGACCCGCACCGAGTTCCGACTCGCCTACCGGCGGCGGATCTCGACCATGAAACAGCCGAATTCCACTGCGCGGACGTGTACCAGTGCCACTGCCGGATCGGCGAAGACATCGCGCAAGGCGTGATCCACCTCGGTGGCCCGCTCCTTGGGGATCTCGATCAGTCTCCCGCCGAGGATGTGCCCCTGGGCGCTGTAGGCGCGTAGCATCCGGCGCGCACCGTGCAGTTCGGCTGGATAGCCGGGGCCGGAGGTCGGCCCGCCGCACTCCTCGGCGTGAACGAATACCGGACCGCACTCGTCGTACGGACCGGGCTCAGCGCCTGTCTCCTCCGCCCAGCGACGCAACGGCGCGTACGAGACGAGGACAATCCGCTCACCTGCTTCGCTGTGCCGCAGACAGCACCGCAGCGGGGCACCGCCCTCCGGATCAATGACGGGTGCCCGGGTGCAACCGGCGTCGTCCCGTTCCCGCAGCTGTTTCAGCACGGCCGGATCGATGGCCTGCACCTCATAAGTCGTGGTCATGGCTCCAGCATCCGCAGATGCTCGTCCCCGCGCTGGCGGAAATCAGACATCGCCATCTGGAAGCCGCCGGACACCGTGACCCGATGAGGGCCGCACCGGCGACCGCGACTCTTGCTCACGGTTTCGTGTAGCCCTGGCGTAGGCCTGAGTGACGTGCCGGGTGCGCAACCGTTGTGTATGGCGGTGCACCCCGCGTTGACTCAAGCGTCGTCGGCTCCGGCCAGATCCCGTAGGCAAGCCCCCGGTGTCGTCGAGCTCCAGACGCCATGTGTGTCCCGACGAGGTCCGGGGACGACGCCAATGGAGAGCTCTGCCTCGAGGGCGTCCCGACTCCAGTCTTCCGGAGGAACGACCCCGACCAGCCGTGCGCACAGCCCGACCAGGCCGATGTTGCGCGCCACCATGCTGTGTGCCCCGTATGCCCACGCGGCCAGCGCCGTGTCGCCGCACCGCTCCGCATAGGCCGCGGCGGTCCCCAGATGGGTGCGGGCGCCGGACGGGTCCTCCAGGGCGTGTACGGAGTCGTGATCACGGCAGGGCGCGGGGGCAGCAGCGGCGGGAACTGTTCCGGTGGGCTGTCTCGTTGCCTCTGGGCCCGTCCACGTCGCTATCCCTTGGAGCATCGTGTCCGAAACCACGCCCGCCACCTCCACCGTTCTTCCCTTACTCCCGGGCCTGAGCGCGCAGGCCGAGCGACTGATCGAGCTGGGGGTGCAGGAGATCACCGGGCTGCCCGCCGCCGAGATTCGTACCTTCGCCGCGGCTGCCGAGGCCCCTGCGGGCGGCGACGGCGCCCTGCTTGCTGTTCACCCAGACCGAGCCCCTGCCTCCGCCCTCGCGCCGCTGCTCCGCCACGACGGCAAGCCGGGCTTCGTCGTCGCCGACATGCCCGACGTCGACCTGTTCACCCCGCTCGACGCGGTCGCGCTGCCCGACGCCCCGCTCTACCTCCTCACCGGTATCAACCGCGGTGACCACATGGCCAATTGGAGCCCGAACGAGGTGTTGCCCGCTCTCACCGCCGAGGCTCGCACCCCGTTGCTGCTAACCGAGGGCATCCACTGGGTGCTGCAGCAGCCTGCCGTCCTGGAGCGCAACCACTGCTTCATGACCATCGGCTCCCGGCTGCGTAAAGCCAACGGCGCCCTGGACACCCGCACCCCGGCGATCTGGATCAGCAACGGCACCGGGCGGGACGGCCGCGAGCGCCGCAACGCCCCCAAGGTCGGCTGGTGCTGGGCGGGCAACCGGCACACCTGGCTGGGCTTCGCCTCCGCAACGGGCCGCCGGGTCCACCTGTAAGGAGCCGTGATCAAGTGGCGGGGCGGAGGCGGATCCAGATGATCGTGCCCCGGAGCTGGAGTCCGGCCAGGTAGCTGTCCGGTGTCGTGTCGTATCGAGTGGCCACGCCCCGCCACGCCTTCATCTTGTTGATCAGCCGCACGACCGTGTTGCGGTCCTTGTGCAGCTCGGCGTCGTGAGAGACCGGACGCCCGCCGCTGCGGCCCTTGTTATTGCGGTTGGCGGCCTGGTCGGCCTTCTCGGGGATCACTGCCCGGATTCCGTGCCTGCGCAGGTAGGCGCGGTTGACGCGGGAGGAGTAGGCCTAATGGCACGCGAAGGACAGTATCGAGTCCTGTTCCCCGCGTTTCGGAGTCACGGCGAGGGCGGGCTGGAGCTGGCCTTCAGGGCGCGGGCCGAGCCTTTGAGTATGCCCGAACCGCAGAGTCCTTTGACAAGACGAGGTTGGCTCCGCGCCCATCGTGAGACATCGAGACAACCGAGTTGGGACACGACCTCGTCGGCAGAAGGCCCAGGCGGTCGCGATGGTGCACGTGGAGGCGTCTTCCGTCGTGGCCAGATCTGCCAGGCCGTGATGCGGTTCGCTGTCCGCAGTCCGAGCCGGTTGTGCGGATCACCTCTCTCCACTGCCTGAGCCCCAGCTCGTCCCCATCGCCGAGCCCGGAAAGGTCGAGGTCGCCCATGCCGTCGGCTCGGCGCACCGCGAACACGGCGTCCCCACCCGCGCTGTACGGTTCCTGACGAACTGGGCCATGGACGGTCTCGGTGCGAACAAGTGGCTAGCGAAACGACTGGCCAACTACGGCGCTCAGCGTGGCCAACTATCCTATCTGGCCACTGAGCACGACAGTTGGCCGCCTAGAGCACGCAGTTGACCTGTGCGTAATTGGCTCGGCAAGTCCCGCTGCGAGCGCGTAACGGCGATCGCGCACGGGCCCCGGCTATGGTCGGCCTGAGCTGGGGATTAGCCTCGGCGGATGATTCCTGTGCGGCCTCCGAAGGTCATCACGCGCCACCGCGACGGGCGGATCCATGCCTACGTGAACGACTCTGGCGCTTTCGGGACGCTGGAACCCGCCGCGGTGTTCCAGCCGCAGGCCGGCGAGAAGATAGTGGAGTCGGCGGTCCGGCCCGATCTGGAGCGCGTCGTGTACACGACGCTGAACAGGGTCGTCTGCCTCACGCGCGCTGGTGACCTGGTGTGGGCGTCGGACTTCGAGCCGCACTCCGAGGTGCTCCATGGCCACCGGCCTGGCTGTGCGCTGTCCCTGGATGGCCGGACTGTGTGGGTCTACCGGCCGGACGCGATGGCGGAACGCGGCGGCGGAGACCAGTGGGTCGTGTACGACGCCGATAGTGGGGTGGTTCTCGTCCGACGGGAGTTGGAGACGGTCGGGCACGGTGCTGACCACCGCGTGCACCCCGTGGACGGCAGCGTCTACCTCGACATCGGTGAGGGCCAGGATGGCTCCGTCATTCTCCGGGGTAGGACCGGGGCCGACGGCGAGCCGGAGTTCGTGACGTACCCGTGGCGCGATCGGTGCCTGATCGACTTGGCGCCGGGCGGTCGGCACTTCATGACCGTCGACCACGGGCAGGGGGACGTCGCGTTCCACCGCCACCCCAGCGGGGACGTGCTCTTCACTCTTCCCGTCGAGGCCTTCGGGTACGACCCGGAGGAGGCCTTCGTGGAATGGAGCGGCGGCTACCTGACCCCGGATACGGCTGTCGTCACCCTGGGCGGTGAGAGCCAGGCCGGAGAGGAGTGGTTCCGCTACCACCTGATCGACGTGCGCAAGGGCACGCTCAGCGGCGAGATCGCCATCGAGGTGACCAGCCCGTACGAGCTAGAGCCCCTGGGCGACGGCTCCTGGCTCACCGACGGTCCTGACGGCCATCCCGTCCGGTGGTCCCGCGCTCCGCTGCCGTCCCCATCGCCGCACCAGGAAGGTTGACGGGCGGCGCTCCGGCGGGCGTTCCCTCCCACACGGAACTGAGCGTTCTATGGTGCTCAGTCACAGCTGTGACTGACGTGTCTCGCTGCAGGTGAGCTGGTCTCGGTCTACCTGAGGGGAGGGGTCAGCGTTTGACGCGGTTGCGGACGGCGAGGATGGCCAGGCCGAGCAGGAGCGCGCCGAGGAAGCGGGAGGCGAAGGCGATGACCTTGCCCCAGCCGGTGAGTTCCTGCTCGTCGGCGTTGAACAGGGACACCGAGGAGACGACCTCCAGGGCGTTGCCCGCCCGTTCGGCGGTGAAGCGGTCGACCAGGGCGTTGGTCGGGACGGTGGGATCGACCGACTCGCCGGCCGTCACCACCACCCGGCACTCCGGGTGTGACGGGTCGTCGGCGGTGCAGCTGTCCGGGAGTTTCAGACCGGCGTCGGCCAGGGCGGCGGCGTCGGCGCTGATGTAGCCGACCGTCGAGGTACCGGTCTCCTTCGCCGGGATCCCGAACAGCAGGAGCAGCGCGAACGAGACGCTCATGACCACCAGGAGCGCGCACAGCGCGCGGGAGGCGCGCAGTCCGTAACCTGAGATCGCCCAGTACAGGGTGAGCAACCACCGCTCGGCCCGCAGGCGGGTGACGTCCAGGCGGCGCATCTCCATCTCGCCGTAGTAGAAGTCCGCCGCCCCCGGGTCGTCCTTGCCGTCCTCCAGGGCCTTGCGCAGGTAGCGGTAGACGGGGGCCAGGGACGCCGGCTGCGCGATGGACGCCGCGTTCGCGGGAGCGTCGTGCACCGGTGTGCTGCTCGTTTGTGGTGTTCGGGCACGGCGCCAGGTGTCCTCGGCCACGATGATGTTCCGGGCGGTGTGGCGCCAGGTCCCGCGGCGCTTCCAGCCGGGGCGCGGGGTGCGCAGGTAGCGGCAGCGGCCCTCCAGACGGATCTGGTCGAGGTTGAGCGCGTTGACAAAGTTGGTGCGTGACACGTCCACGTTGGTCAGGACCATTCGCGTCGTGTCCGTACCCGATAGATCCTCCAGGACCACGGCCCGCACGGCGCTTTCCACGTCTTGCGCACCGTCGAGGGCGTCCTCTGGGGCTAGAGCCTCGCCGGGTTCAAGGAAGGGATCAGGGGCCAGGACCAGGAACGGGTACTCCGCACTGCGCACCATATCCGCGAGGCTGAGCCGCGTGACGGCGCGGCGGCCTGCCACCCGGTGGGCGAGATTGACCTCGTGGGCGCCATCCAGCCGCAGTGTGACGCTGTGCTCCCAACGCGCCATGGTGCAGTCAATGTTCCGTGCCTGGGTCCTGATGTCCACCGGCCCATCAAACCTGGCACGGAAGAGACTGAGGTCGGTCGCACAGCGTAGATCGGCCGCCACCCAGCCCTCCCTGAAAGTCGCTCCGCTGAAGTACGCATCCTGCGCGAAGGTCACCCCGATGAAGTTGGCGTCTTGGGCGAAGGACGCCATGTTGAAGTGCGCGCCATGAGCGAAGAATGCCTGATAGAAGTTCGCGTCCTTGGCGAAGTTCGCTTCGACGAAGCCCGCGTCTTGGGCGAAGGTCGCCCCGACGAAGTCCACGTCTTGAACGAAGGCCGCCCCGTAGAAGTGCGCATCCTGCGCGAAGGTCGCCCCGCCGAAGCGCGCACCTTGGGCAAAGGTCGCCCAGGAGAAGCGCGCGTTTCGGGTGAAGGCCGCCCCGAGGAAGTTCGCGTACTGGGTGAACTCCGCTTCGAGGAAGTCCGCGTCCCCGAAGCGGTTCTGGAGGCATTCCCGCAGCTTGTGCAGTGTTTCCTCGGTAAGGCGAGTGCGCCGTAGGTCGACGGGGGCACCGGGCACGAGTCGGCCCCAGTAGGCGTCGCGCTGGTCGGGGTCGGCGTGGTGGAGGCAGGCCTCGGCATCGTTGCCCGCGGTACGGATCGCCTCCCAACTCCCCATGGCGGGGTTCCAGGTGGCCAGGCGCCGACCGAAGCAGTCCGTGGCACTGCACTCCAACGCCTCGCTCCAGTCGTCGAACGTCACCTCCGGCGACTGCGCGAGGGGGGGGTCGGCGGGCGGTGGGGGTGCCGTCATGGACTCATCCAAGAACACGTGTCCCTGCCGTCACCAGCTTTTTGAGTGATCCGCCGTCCCGTTCTTCGGCTCGTGGCCAACGGGCCTGCGGCGTCGGCTGGTTCAGTCCGCCTCAGGGATGAGGTCAACCTCCTCGGTCTTGGCGCAGTCGAGCAGCATGTGCCGCACAGCCGTGCCCCGACCTGCGCGGCAAGCCGCACGGGCCGGGGCATCGGCACGTCACGGGTTTGTGGCCAACTGCCATGCTCACTGTGGCCAACAACTATCCCGCTCACTGGCCAACCAGAGCGCTCGGTCACGTCTCGTCGCTGATTCGGGTGGATCAAGGCGGGTCTCAGATTGGGAGTCGGCGCGGAGCGCGTCTTCTGGCGTGGTGGCACAGTCGAAGAAGCCGCGTCCGAAGCGTTCTGCGATCCGTCTCGGTGAGATCAACACCGTCGCGCTCGCGGACCGGCTCCGGGAGCTGGACCAGGCTGGTGGAGATCCCAAGTTCGAGCGCTTCCCGGCCTGCGACGAGCTGCTGCTCGTACTGCGGCACGCGGAGCGGATGGCCGGCGAGCTGCGTGTCGACACCACCAAGGTCGACCCGAAGGACGTGATGGGCGAGGCCGCGGTCATCCGTACGAAGCTGTGGCAGTACCTGAGAGAGCAGGCGGATGCCGGCCAGCTGAAGGCCATCGAGGCGGGGCGTGCGGTCGGCACGCACTGGCACAGGTTCAACGAGGCACTGTGCGTGAACAGCAAGCACGGCGCCCAGCAGAAGGCCCAGAGGCTGAAGGCCGAGCAGGTGCAGGCGTCCGGATGATCAACGGGCTCCCGAGACAGCGCGCGCTTACGAATTGATGGACGCGGCGAAACGCATCGTGGCTCGCGCCAGGCTCCATGAAGGGCGCGAACTCCACCCGAACGCTGGCAACGGTGAGGCCCGGTGCCGTTCAAGTGCTCACCATGCACGAGGACCGGACCATCGCCGGAACGGCGGTCGTCTTGTACGTTCAGCTTGTACGTTCAGCGCCCGTCAGCCCCGGCCGTGGTCGACGGCATGGCGGAGTGGCGGCTCGACGACATCGCCGAGGTCGTCGACAACCGCACGACCGCCCTGTCTCGATCGGGTCGCTCAGGACTCCCCGCCGCAGCCTGCTGAATGCAGGCGCTTGCGGGAAGCGGCCGGCCTCAGCCAGGAGCAGATCGCCAAGGCGCTGATCAGCCGGCGTGAGTCCGTCGGCAATTGGCAGACCGGTCGAGCGTGCCGCCTACGCTCGGCTCCTGGATGGCCTGGCCGCACGCTTTCCCACTGAGGCCGCGCTTCCCAGGTGCGTGAAGGTTTGCCCCAGGCATTAAAGTGATATCACTATGCTAGATAATGAGCTTGACCACCGGCAGGGCAACGAACCTCGCCCACAGCTCTAAGCACTCGAATCGGGGAGCACGCCATGAGCACACACGACCACACGCCGAGCACTCCAGACATAGCCGACCTGCCCGAGATGCCCGAGCCACGAGTGCGGGAGTTCGTCGCACACTCCATTGGGGGCGGGCTCGCGCTGCTGCTCGGCCTGGTGGGCCTGGCCGCGGCCGTCGGCCTCGTGGTGCTCGGAGCCGTGACCGCCTCGTCCGGCGCGAAGGCGGCGCTGATCGTCGTCGGCATTTTGATAGGCATCACCGCGTTCCTCGCCATGTGCGGCCTCAACATGGTGGCCCCGGGCGAAGCCCGTGTCGTCCAGTTGTTCGGGCGCTACCGGGGCACGATCCGTACCGACGGTCTGCGCTGGGTCAACCCGCTGACGTCCCGGGTCAAGATCTCGACGCGGGTACGCAACCACGAGACCGCCGTTCTCAAGGTCAACGACGCCTACGGCAACCCGATCGAGCTCGCCGCGGTCGTGGTATGGAAGGTCGAAGACACAGCGCAGGCGTCTTTCGAGGTAGACGACTTCCTGGAGTTCGTCTCGACCCAGACCGAGGCGGCCGTACGGCACATCGCCATCGAGTACCCCTATGACGCGCACGATGAAGAAGGGCTCTCGCTGCGCGGCAACGCGGAGGAGATCACCGAGAAGCTCGCCATCGAGCTCCACGCACGTGTGGAGGCGGCGGGTGTGCAGATCATCGAGTCACGCTTCACACATCTCGCGTACGCACCCGAGATCGCCTCGGCCATGCTGCAGCGGCAGCAGGCCGGTGCCGTCGTGGCGGCCCGGCGGCAGATCGTCGACGGGGCGGTCGGCATGGTCGAGGCCGCGCTCGCTCGGATCGCCGAGCAGGGCATCGTCGAGCTCGACTCGGAGCGCAAGGCCTCGATGGTGTCGAACCTGATGGTGGTGCTGTGCGGGGACCGAGCCGCGCAGCCGGTGCTCAACACCGGGTCGTTGTACCAGTGACGTCCCCTTCGTCCGAGGGTGAGCCGGGTGGTGGCCCGGCCCCGAAGCGGTCGGCCGCACAGCGCAAGCAGGTGCTGTTGCGGCTTGATCCGCTGGTCCATGACGCGTTGGCCCGGTGGGCCGGAGACGAGTTGCGGTCCACGAACGCGCAGATCGAGTTTCTGCTGCGCAGGGCCTTGTCCGATGCGGGGCGGCTGCCCGGCGCGGCAGGGCCTCTTCCCCGGCGGGGGCGTCCGCCGAAGTCGTCCGGTGAGGACGAGGGATAGTCCCGCTGGACTGGACCGACGCCGCGATCAGATCAGCTTGTGCCGAGGCGGGTGAGGAGTTCGGGGACGCCTTCGGTGGTGGTGTACAGGGCGAAGGCGGGGGAGAGGTCCTCGATGAGCCGGATGCGGCGCGGGGCTTGCAACTGGCGGGCGAGGATGACGGATTCGTTCACGGCGTACGCGGCGCGTTCCGCTTCCCCGGTGAGCTGCCGGCCTCGTAGCTGAGCAGGACGGCCCGGGTTCGGCCGCAGGTGGCGGGAAGCAGCGCTTTGCCTTCGCGGATCAGGCGGTGTGCGGGGCTGATGTCGCCCGCTGGCATGCGGGTCACCGCGGACCGGCGGGCTTCCAGCATCTGCTGAACGGTGCGTCTCTCGGTTGTCTACGTACACTGACGGGCATGGCATGCCGCATCAGTGAGCTGGTCATCGACGCCGCCGACCCCGACCGACTCGCCGCATTCTGGAGCAAGGTCCTCGGCTACGTCGAACTCGGCCGGGAGGACGACGGAAGCATCGAGATCGGGCCGCCCGACGCCGGCTTCGGCGGCCCGCAGCCCACCCTCGTCCTCAGCCCCAGCAGCGCCCCGCGGACCGGGAAGCTCCGACTTCACATCGACGTCAACGCCACCGACCGCGACCAGGACGCCGAGCTGGAGCGGCTGCTCGCTCTCGGCGCCAGGCCCGTCGACGTCGGCCAGACCGGCACCGAGAGCTGGCACGTCCTGGCCGACCCGGAAGGCAACGAATTCTGCCTCCTGCACACCCGGCTCCAGCCCCTCTGACCACGTGCGTCCTGGTGCCAAGCCGCTCGGCCGTTCGAGTAAGGCCGGGCGTTTGCTCGTCGGTGTCAGCGCCCGAGCTTGCGCTTGAGTTCCGCCTTGTTCGTCGACGAGCGGCCGCGGATGTTGCGGCGGCGGGCCTCCGCGTAGAACTGGTCGTAGGTGGGGCCGTCGGCACCGGAGGGGGAGCGCTGGCCGCCCCGTTTGCTGGAGGGCATGTCGCGGGTGGAGGTGCGGCTCGCGGTGCGGGCCTTAGGCCACTAGGGTCCCGCCCGAGGGATCCTCCGCCGCCCCGCGCCTCAATGAGTCCTGTGCATCGTGACATTTGCAGGTCACGGCTCTGTTGCGAGGGGCGGACGGGGTACTCGTGCCGGTCGTCGGTGGGTGTCCACGGTGAAGATCGTCTGGCTTGCCGGTTGGGGTCGTTGCCCGGGTTCCGCTGCGCGGGCCGCCGCGCCGCTCTCACGATGCACATCCCTCAGTGAGGTCTTCTCGGCAACGTGATAGTTGCGGTGTGTGACGGGGTGCGGGTGCCCGCTCGCGGCCTAGTTCTGCGGTGCCAGGGTGCGCAGGACGTCGAACTCGTTGCCCTCGGGGTCTGCCATGACCACCCAGTTTCGGTCTGAGCCCTGGCCCACATCCGTCTTGGTGGCGCCGAGGCCGAGCAATCTGGTCACCTCGTCCTCGGTGCTGCCGTCAATCGGGCTGACGTCGAGGTGAAGCCGGTTCTTCACGGTCTTGCCCTCGGGTACCTGGATGAACTGCAGGGTCGGCGGCATCTGGCGGGCCCGAACATCCTCGATGGTCGGCACCCAGGAGCCGATCTCGACCTTGCCCTCGCTCCGGTCGATCACCTTGAAGTCCAGGACCTCGCACCAGAAGGCCGCGAGCATCTCCGGATCGTGGCAGTCAACGACCAACTCGGTGAACCTACTTGTCATGACTCTCCCAGATAGTGCGGACGGGGCTCAGGGTATGCCGCATGTCCGTCAGATCCGAGATCTTTTCGACTAGGGACAGCAGACGGGCTTGACCCAGCATCAGATACGCGAGAAGCCCCTGGTGTTGCGTCCTGAACATGGAAGGAAGTTGGTTGTAGGGCAGCTTCTGAAAGTGGTGCTGTGCGGAAGATGAAGGTTTTGTGGCCCTTCGGAGCCGCCCTGCGGGGGGAGGCTTCAAACCGCCTCATGCTGCGTTGGCTGAAGACCGTCGTGGTGAGCGATGAGGAAAAGGCGCCGCGAGAGGCGTCAGGTAGGGACCGGGAAGACGAACGCAAGTGAATCGCTGCTGACGTGTCGAAAGGCTTATAGACGACATCGAAACCGGGGTGTTACCAGAACTCCGGGATGAGCCTGGCGGGTGCCCGTCTATTGGCCAGGCGGTGTCCGGCATGCAGGCGACGTGAGTCCGGTCTGCGGCTTCCGCATGGAACAGGAGAAGGCAGGTCCCGATACTGCCTGCCGTGTGGTGGTGGGCGAGAGGGAGTGCCCCAAGCGGCAGACACTGCGAGGGGTTGAGTACCGATGCGGGTCCTGCTGGCGGACCGGCTCGTAGTAGCGGTGAAGCCCCTGTAACGGGGGTGGAGTGAAGGGGCCGGGTCGTTCGTGACTGTGTTGATCGCATCAACCGGATGTTCTCCGGGAGGAGTTCGATGGACCAGTTGAAGTCACAGGTCAAGCCGTTTGATATCTCGAAGTGGGAAGTCAGGGAAGCGTGGGAGGAAGTTAGGGCGAATAAGGGCGCACCTGGAGTGGACGGACAGAGTGTCGACGACTTCGAGAAGGACCTGAAGAATAATCTCTACAAGGTCTGGAATCGGATGTCGTCGGGATCGTACTTCCCTCCGCCGGTGCGCGCGGTGGCCATTCCCAAGCCGCACGGAGGTGGCGAGAGAATGCTCGGAATTCCCGCTGTTGCCGACCGTGTGGCCCAGACCGTGGTGGCCCGGCATCTGATGCGACGGGTGGAGCCTGTGTTTCATCCGGACAGCTATGGATACCGTCCCGGACGGTCCGCCTTGGACGCGGTGGAAAGGTGCCGGGAACGTTGTTGGAAACGGGACTGGGTGGTCGAGTTCGACATCGCCAAGTTCTTCGACAGTGTGCCCTGGGACCTGCTGGTCAAGGCGGTGGAAGCGCATACCGACGCCGTTTGGGTGAAGTTGTATGTGCGGCGGTGGCTCGCTGCCCCGCTCGTCATGCCCAACGGCTCCCTGCTGGAGCGGGAGCGCGGGACCCCACAAGGGGCTCCGGTCACGCCCCCAACGCAATGGATAACTCAGGCGCGTGTCACCCTCTGTATCGGTGGAGTCCATTTGTCGATCACCGTCGGTGGCCCGTTCGCGGACG
>NZ_JBEOVA010000040.1:0-59255 GCF_040295225.1 Streptomyces sp. NPDC002896
CTGGCCGAGAGAGAGTCCGGTTTCTTCGGCGGCCTCGCGGTGTGCGGTCGCCAGGGGGTCTTCGCTGGTGTCGGTGTTGCCGCCGGGAAACTGCCCGTCGCGGATGTACAGGCAGCCGTACACCGTGTGGTGGGGCACCGTCTTCACCTGTGCAGGTGCAGCCATCGGGTGGCCGTTTTGTGGGTGGCGGCTGCCTGGCTGAGGGCGTAGTCGGACCAGTCGACGGCGTCCACGCGGTAGCCCAGCGAGGACAGGAACGCAGCGAGTTCCCCCAAGCCGCACCCGACGTCGAGGGCCCGGCCTTCAGCCGGGGCCGGTACGCGATCGGAGAGCAGCGATCGCTCGGCGGAGGTGAGTTGGCGGTAGTGGCGGCCGTCGGCGTAGCCGGTGTTCCATTCGTCCTGTGTGGTGAACACGAGGGCCCCTCCCTTTGTGAACGGGCACGGTGCGGGGTGGGCCGGCCGGGATCAGCAGGCCCGGCCCGGCCCGAGCGGAGTGTGGAGGTCAGCTCCAGCCTAGAGTGGAGTAGTGAGCGCCGTTGGTGATGGTCTCCAGGGCGGCGCGGGTGTAGTCCACGATCGGGTCGGGCAGCGCGGCCAGCGGCCACCACCCTCGCGGTGTCCGGTCGGCAGATGCCAGGTGGACGGTGCGAACTTGCAGCTGGGGTGGCGTTTGCCGAGCAGGACGGTTCCCTCGCGCAGTAGGACGAGTTATGGACAGGGTTTGTTGTTGTCCGTTGTCCAGTGCCAAATGCCCGTTGAGAGATCTCTGTCGTGGAT
Source organism: Streptomyces sp. NPDC002896 (assembly GCF_040295225.1). Classification (NCBI taxonomy): domain Bacteria; kingdom Bacillati; phylum Actinomycetota; class Actinomycetes; order Kitasatosporales; family Streptomycetaceae; genus Streptomyces; species Streptomyces sp. NPDC002896. Next base: position 780 of record NZ_JBEOVA010000040.1, read on the forward strand.
CCCCAACCGGGTGTGGCCGCTCGGACGGTGAGTTCACGCCGCATGCGCGCGTCGCTGCCTTCGTCAGTGACGGATCAGGCCCGTGCGTTTGACGGTCGCCAGCAGCGGGGTGGTGTCGATGGCAGTGACCCCGTCGAGTGGGCCGACGGTGTCGGTGAGGAAGGTGTACAGGGCGTCGAGGTTCGCGGCGGCGACAGCGACGACCAGGTTGGCGGGACCGGTGGTGGCGGCGCAGAACCGGACGTGCGGGTGGGTGCTTAGGGTCTGCGCGGTCTTCTGCAGTGCACCTGGCTGTACGGCGATCCACAGCAACGCCTCGGTCTGCGCGCCGAGCAGTGCGAGATCGAGCTCGGTGGCCAGGCGCAGCACCTGGCCCCCTACGAGGGCCTCTAGCCGTCGGCGGGCGGTGAGCGCCGTGGTGCCGGCGCGGCGGGCCAGGTCCGTGTAGGTGGCCCGACCGTCCTCGGTCAGCGCGGCGATCAGCGCGGTGTCGACGTCGAGATGCGTGTACGACGCTGTCGGCGTCGTCGGTGACGCGGGGTCGGGGGCGAGTTCGGCGAGTTCCCGGGGTGAGAGGAGACCGGCGGTCCAGCGGAACGCTGTGGGGAAGACGCGCAGCAGGGTGTGGGCGGTCCAGGAGCCGACGAAGTCGGTGGCGGGCAGGTCGCGCAGCAGCAGGTTGTTGCGGGCCTCCGGACCTTCCAGGAAGAAGACCGTGGAGATCTCGTCGCCGCCGCCGAGGATGTCCACCCAGACGGTGTCGGTGCGGCGGGCCAGCGCCTGGGCGACCTGACGGATCTTGTTGGGGCGGCAGCGGATGCGCAGGGCGACGGGGACCAGGTGCGGGAAGCGCGCCGGGTTGCGTACGACGGTCGCGCGCAGGGTGCCGTCGGCGTAGAGCAGGGCGACACGGCGTACGACGGTGCGCTCGGACAGGCCCAGACAGCGGGCCACCTCGCGCCAGGAGGCACGCGGCGAGGCGACCAGGGCGGCCGCGATCCGCCGATCGGTTTCGTCGAGCACTTGTCGCATGATCCGCATGATAGGCGGAGGCGCTGGCGTGTTTCCTACGCAGAGGACTTCAGTTTGGCGGTGAATGCCCGCACGGCTCCTACAACAGTCTCGTCACCGAACGACACCTTCGGGATCCGACACCTTCGAGATGAGGGAGAAGACGATGACTGATCATGGAGCCGACCTGCTGATCCGCGCCGGCGCGGTGCACACCCTGGTGCCCGGTCAGGCCCCGCAGCGGGCACTGGCCGTGCGCGGCGACCGTATCGCCGCCGTGTCCGCCGACCCCAATGGCCTTGACCACCTGGTGAGCGCGGGAACGGAGGTGCACGACCTGCCCGGTGCCACCGTGCTGCCCGCCTTCGACGACACGCACACCCACCTGATCTTCGCGGCGCTCGGTGCCCATGACGTCCCCGTCCACCGGGCCCGGAACATCCCCGAGTTTCTCGACCTGATCCGGCAGCGGGCCGCCGTCACCCCCGAGGGCGAGTGGATCCGCATCACCACCAACTGGCAGGAACTAAATCTGGCCGAGCGCCGCATGCCCACCGCGGCGGAACTCGACCAGGCCACCGACCGGCACCCGGTCCTCATCAAGCGCGGCGGCCACAACGCAACACCTATGCGCTCCGTCTGGCGGGCATCACCGAGGACACCCCCGTACCGCCGGGTGGCACCATCGGCCGCGGCAGCGACGGCAAGCTGGACGGCCGGCTGATCGACAACGCCCTGCACCTGGTGGAGCACCTGGTCCCGGCCCCGGACCGGACCGAGCGCATCGACGGACTGCGCCTGGCCAGCCGAGGCTACGCCGCCACGGGCATCGGGACCGTGCGCGACTGCGCGGTCACCCCTGAGGACTACGCGGTGCTCCTGGCCGCCCGTGAGGCGGGGGCGCTCAGCACCCGGGTGCGGGCGCTGATCTCGGCGCTCGGACTGACCAGCGCGGCCCAGGTGGAGGACCTGCTCGACGTCATGGAGGAGTGGCGTGACAACTCCGACCCGTGGCTGTCGGTGTGGGGTGTGAAGTTCGGCCTCGACGGCGGCCTGGAGGCCGGGGCCACCGAGGAGCCGTACGCCTGCGACCACTCGTTCTCCGGGATGCTGATCTGGGAGCCGGACGCGCTGGTCGAGGCGGTCGAGGCGGTGGTCCGTCGTGGCTGGCGGGTTGGCACGCACGCCTACGGCGACCGCGCGGTCCGCGTCCTGCTGGACGTCTACGAACGCGTCCTTCAGCGCAACCCCGGTCTGCCAGCCGGCACGCTGGTGATGGAGCACGGGGGCCTGGCCGGCCCCGAACAGCGCGCCCGCGCCGTCGCGTTGGGTATCCCCGTCACCATCCAGCAGCCGCTGCTGCACGACACCGCCGAGGTGGAGGAGGGCTTCTGGGGCCCGGAACGCGTCGCCCGTCTCTTCCCCGCCCGCGGCTGGGTCGACCTGGGCGCCCAGGTCAGCGCCGGATCCGACTTCCCCGTCGGTCAGTTCGGCGCCATGCGCTCGGTCTGGGGCATGACCACCCGGCAGACCGTCATCGGCGTCAAGGGCCCCGAACACGCCATCTCCTACGACGAAGCCCTCACCCTGCACACCGTCAACGCCGCCCGATTGACCGGCGAGGACCACGTGCGCGGCACCCTCACCCCCGGCCGCCTCGCCGACCTCACCGTCTGGGACCGGGACCCCGCTCAGTGCCCCGGCGACGCCCTGCGCGACCTGAACCCCACGCACACCTTCGTCGGCGGCCTCCTGGTCACACCCAACGGCACGCGGTGAGCGGGACGTGGCGGGTGTCGGGACCGAACGCGCGGCTACCCCAGGCGCTTGCGCCTGGGGTAGCCGAATGCAAGTGGCTCGCCCTTGGACCACTACGGGTGTACGCCTCGTCCTCAATTCAGGGTTCAATCAGTCCACTTTGTTGTGACTGGCCCTGTCCTGGCCGTCCGGGCGCCCGTTGGGATGGACCTGCTTCCGCCGACGGCTGGGACGCGCAGAATCCGCTGCAGCCGCTACCGAAAGGTCCTCGATGGCCAAGCCGCGTACACGCTCGTTCGTGCAGGTGGACGTGTTTTCCACGGGCCCTACTCCGGCAATCCGGTCGCGGTCGTCCTGGATGGGACGGACCTGAGCGATGGGGAGATGCAGCGTCTGGCGCGTTGGACGAATCTGTCCGAGACCACGTTCGTCCTGCCTCCCACTGTCCCGGAGGCGGACCGTTAGACGAACGCACGGCCGCCTGCGCCGATCCACTCCGCGGTGCTCTTCCGCCGTCTTCCGGTCGTCACTCGGAGGCTGACCCTCCACGCAGGCCGACCCTGGCGCCAGAGCACCACGGCTGATGCTGCCTCCAGCCTTCCGATGGTCAGTCGCTACGGGCCGTTCCGATCCTCCGTACGGGCCTTTTCGGTTGCTCAGGCGAAATCAGTTGGCGGGCTTGCCGAACCAGCGGGAGAGGTGGTCGTCCAGGTCCTGCTGATCGTCGCCGATCCAGGCGACGTGGCCGTCGGGGCGTAGCAGGACGCACGGAACATCCAGTACCGCAGTGGGATCCGCGAGGTAATCGACCCGGTCTGACCAGCCGCCGACGGTCAGGCGTTCGGTGCGGTCCAGCAGCAGGCCGCGGCCGCGATGCAGCAGACCGTAGAGGTGGCCCTGTTTCACGTCGATGTCGCGCAGGCGGCGGCCGAGCAGGTCGGGGCCTTCGCCGAAGTCGTAGCGGATGCCGATCGCGGTGATCTTCTCGATGAGATAGCGGTTCACCTCGTCGAAGTCCATCAGTTCGGTGAGCAGCCTGCGCACGGCCTGCGGGCCCGGTTCGGTGGAGTGCAGTTCCATCTGGGCGCGGGTGTTGTCCAGCACGTCCTCGGCGACCGGATGGCGTTCGGCCTGGTAGGTGTCCAGCAGTGTTTTTGGCGCCCAGCCGCGGATTTGTGCGGCCAGTTTCCAGCCGAGGTTGAATGCGTCCTGAACACCCAGGTTGAGGCCCTGTCCGCCGGTGGGTGGATGGATGTGTGCCGCATCGCCGGCCAGCAGCACCCGCCCGACCCGATAGCTTTCGGCTAGCCGGGTGGCATCCCCGAAGCGGGACAACCAGCGCGGGGAGTGCACGCCGAAATCGGTTCCGGCGATGGTGCGCAGCTGTTGTTTGAAATCCTCGAGGGTGGGTGGTTCCGCGCGATCGCTGACTCCCGCGGCGGGGACTACGACGCTGTATGCCCCTTCGCCGAAGGGCCTGAGCCAGAATCGCTTATTGGTCTCGCCGATTTCGGTCACCTTGGCGGCGATCTCCTCCTGCGGCACACCCACTTCCATCTCGCCCATCAGCGTCTCGGTCCGCGAGGGCTCACCGGGGAAGCCGACGCCGAGCAGTTTGCGCACCGTACTGCGCCCGCCGTCACAGCCGACGAGATAGCGCGAACGCAGCTGTTCGCCGTCGGCCAGCTCGACGGTCACACCCTCGTCGTCCTGCTCGAAATCGGCCACCGCACAACCGCGCCGGACCTGCGCACCCAGTTGGGTCGCATGTTCTTCGAGCAGGTGAACGATGACCGGCTGCGGGATGCCCAGCAGATAGGCGTGCGCGGAATCCAGGCCCTGGGGCGCGGGTTTGTTGATGGCGGCGAAGAATCCGCCGGCCGGACGCTGTCTTCCGTGTTCGCGAATGCGATCCAGCAGTCCGCGCATTGCCATCAGCTCGAGACTGCGAATGTGCAGACCGACGATGCGGACGAACGACACGGGCTCGGTTTCCTTCTCCAGAACGAGTACCCGCACATCGTGCAGCCGCAGTTCGGCGGCCAGCATCGCGCCAGTCGGCCCGCACCCGGCAATGATCACGTCGAACATGAGGGGCGCGCGATCGGCGCCGGAGGCCGACGACCGGAGCCCGGGGACGTCGCAGACGGTGAAGTCGCGCTCGACCGTATCGTTCGACAACGGCTCGGCGGTGAACTGCGGAGAGTGCATAGGTGTTGCCTTTCGGGAGTGCCTTGTTGGCGAGGCACTCCCGGCGACACCTACGTCAATCGCCCGACCGTGACGGGAAGGGGGAGCACCCACATCGATACAGCGTTCATGGGTCTCACCTCCTCGGGCGGTGTCGCGGTCCACCGCAAGCTACAAGCCCGAGCATCACCCCGTCCAATCCTTTCCCAGCCACGTGATCACGACTCCGAACGGGCCCGTGCGGTTGCAGGGCGAATCCGGCGTGGCGGCCCGGCTGGTCCCGGTCACGGTCGACGATCTGATCCTGGCCGCCCCGACCGGCGGACCGGATCTCGGAAGGCGCTGCGCGCTGCGCCGACGCCCAGGGGCGAGTGGACTGGAGCATGGTCAGCGTCGACTCAACCTCATGCCGGGCCCATCAGCACGCCGCGGGTGCGCCTCGCAGACGACCGCGTGTCCCGAAAAAAGATCAACGCCTCGGCAGCACCGCCCCGACGAAGGACTCGGACGCTCCCGAGGCGGTCTGACCTGCAAAATCCCGGTCAGCCCTCGTACAGGCCGACGCCCTCGCCGGCCGCCGCGCGCACCAGGACGTCGGCCAGCTCCACCGGAGTGGAGAGCATCGGGTAGTGGCCGGTGGCCAGTTCGAAGAAGGTGACACCGGGCTCGGCGAGCTTGGCGAACCGCGGCAGGCCGGTGCCGTGCAGCGTGCGGGCGAACTCCAGGCTGAGGCCGTTCGCGAGGCAGAACACCCCGGTGGTCGGGAGCTTGAGCCAGGCGCCGGTCAGCTCGATCGGCTCGGTGACGGTCCGGACCGGGTGCGGGGTGGCCAGGCGGTGGTAGCGCTCCAGCTCCGCCAGCGGGACGGCGTGCACCGCCGGGATTTCCTCGGGCACCGGGATGACGCCGCCGAGGGCGCGGTCCAGCAGGCTGAGCTGCGGCATCTGCGCCACCACCGACTCACCCGGCTCCGGGAAGCCGGTGTCCACGAACACCACCCGGGCGACCTGTCCGGGGCGCCGGTCGGCCGCCGCGAGGGCGGGGAAGATGCCGTAGCTGTGCGCCACCAGCACAATCCCCGGGCCCTCCGCGTCGAGCAGCGCCGCCACGGCGTCGGTGTGCTCGCCCAGCCCGACGCCGGCGGGGTCCTCCCCCGCCCGCTCGGCCATGCCGGGCAAGGTGACCGGAAGCGCCTGGTGCCCTTGCGCGGTCAGCTCGGCGGCCACCGCCTCCCAGGCCCAGCCACCCATGAAAAGCCCCGGGACCAGCAGAAACGTCGTCATGACAGACCTCTTTCGAAGCATCGCCTGTGCGGTCGGTCAGGACGGTAGGACCTCCCCCTGGGGGAGATTCCAGCTGTTTCTGGCGCGCGGGCCCGGCAAGATCCGCCGGACAGACCCTAGCCGGGTTTGATGGTGGAGAGTTGTACGAGCAGCAGGACAAGCCGGTAGACGTCGGCAAAGTCGGTGGCTGTGAAGGCGACCGTACGGCCGCTCCTGGTGCGTGAGATACCTGGCACGAGTGTCGCCAGATCAACCGTGGTCGGGCTGTGCAGGTCGACCTCGACATCCAACGGTCCGGCAAGGGGGAGTGGCGACACCTGTGTACGCCGCGTGATGGCTTCGGCGGCCGCCCGGCGCAGCCGGTCTCGGGCTTCCTCAGGGTGCAAGGCGACCGCGGTGGCCTGACCAAGGGCTTGCTTGACCGGGACGGTGATCGCAGTGGGGACCAGATCAGACAGCTCGCATTGAGTGGCTTGGGTCACTCGCGTTCGTTGGGTGCTGTGGCCGCGCCCCGCAGCCGCGCGACCATCTGTGATAACCACTTGAGGCTTGCTGTATGCGCTGGCACGGTGGCCCCTTGTGCCCGCAACAGATGTGCCAGAGAGCCGAGATCCTGAACCACCGGGAAGGGACGCGTTACCGGTGTCTAGTACGGGCCTCGCGTCCGGGCGACCGCTCCGCTCCCCTGCATTCCGGTGGTTTCTGGGCGGTCAGTCGATCTCCATGACCGGCAGTGCCATGTCGCCTGTCGCTCTGGCCTTCGGCGTCCTGGAGATCACCGACAGCGCGGCCTGGCTGTCCGCGGTCACCACTGCGGCCTTGGTCCCGATGGTCGCGACGCTCCTCATCGGCGGCGGTATCGCCGACCGCTACCGGCGCGACACCGTGCTATGCCTCACCAGTCTGGGCGCCGGCCTCACCCAGGTCGGCGTCGCATTCCTCCTCCTGGCCCACCAGCACCCGGCGTTCCTGCTGCCGTTGTCTGCCCTCAACGGCATCTTTCAGGGCCTGACCAAGCCCGCATTGCGCGGCATCGTCTCGAATCTGACGGCTGGACGCGGCCTGCAGCAGGCCAGCTCTCTGCTGGCGTCCGTCAGGAACGCCACTCGGATCCTTGGCCCGACCACAGCCGGCCTGCTGACCGCTTCCGTGGGCGGCGCCTGGGCGATCGCCGCGGACGCCGCGTCCTTCCTCCTGGCGGCCGCGTGCTTCGCTCGGATGTCGCTGCCCGACCTGCCACCGCGCACCGAGAGCGGCCCGACGATGCTCGGCGAACTCCGGGAGGGCTGGAGCTACTTCAGCTCCAAGCCGTGGATATGGACAGTGACGTTGGCCTTTGCCGTCTTCAACGCCCTCAACATGGGGGTCTGGCAGATCCTGGGCCCGGTGATTGCCAACGACACGATCGGCGCTGAGGGCTGGGGACTGGTGCTGAGCGCCCGCGGTGTCGGGGCACTGCTGGCCAGTGTCGTCATGGTGAAGCTGACGGTGCGGCGGCCGATGGCGCCGGCGCTGTCCTCGATGGCGCTGGCCGCCGTCCCGCTGATCCTGCTCGGTGCCGGCGCGAACGCGTTTTGGCTGGCAGCGGCGGCGTTCGTGGCGGGAGTGGCCTCCGAGTTCTTCACCGTCGTGTGGGAGACCGTTCATAACACCCACGTCCCGGAGCGGCTTCTTTCCCGGGTCGGCGCCCAGGACGAGTTCTGGTCCTTCGTGCCCATCCCCATCGGCCAGCTGTCCACGCCAGCCCTCGCCGCGGCGTTCGGCACGGCGACGGTCGCCGTCACCGGCGGCGGTGTGGCGGCGATGGCGATGCTGGTGCCGTTACTGGTGCCGTCGCTTCGGAGGATCGAGATCAACCGGAACGGCGATTGAACCCCAGCGGTGGAAGGGCGGCAGCTCAGCGTGCAAGCGGTCCCTTGCGTGTGACCCTAGACGATCACTCACCGTTCGGTGGGTTCACCGATCCGTACAGGGTTCGGGATCGGGAGCGGCAGGCGCGGGGCCAGGACGGGCAGCCATCGGCACTCCTTGCGCTGGAGATCCGGGGCACGTTCTGTACGCGGCATGCGCACGGCCAACTCGTCCCCAAGGCGCCACTGTTGGTTGTCCCATCCGCCCGCTACTTCGCGGATGGCCAGCCCTGCAAGGTCCGGATGCTGCTCCTGCAGCAGGTCGTGGACCAGGTCTGCGGTGATCTCGATCTCGACGTCGGTCAGGCAAAGCCACAGTACTGGGGCAGGCGGAGCGGCTCTCACTCTCCGGAAGATCTAGTTGTGATTCCGCTGGTACCACCGTCGGGTCACAGAGAGCTACAGATGAGAGGTTGCGGCACAGCTTAGGGGCAGACCGGCGGATCTCGTGAAGGCTGCGGTCTCGCCTCGATCCGACTCTGGCTCCGCTCGTGATCCGCGACTGGCTAGCTGCCCGAGCCGGTAGCCGCCGGCGGTACCTCGACGACGAAGAACAGGAAGTTGGGATTGGTCGAAAGGTCCTGGAAGCCGTCCGGGAACAGCTCACGGGCGGCTGGGTCGGGCTGCGGCTCGCTGATGGCGGAAAGACGGAAGCCGGCGGTGGTGAAGGCATCGGTCATCGCGTGCAACGGCCTGCGCCAGAACCTCATCGGAACGGACTGCCCGTTGAACGTCCAGTCGAAGGTATAGCTGGTGGTCGCGTGGTAGTCGGGCCGAGGATCCCGGTGCGCGTACGCCACGAAAGGGTGACCCACCGACGCGATCAGCCGGCCGCCGGGCCTGAGCACTCGCCGCAACTCGGCCAGCGTGGGCCCCCAGTCCTCCAGGTAGTGCAGGACCAGTGACGCGACCACGTCGTCGAACGCACCGTCGTCGAACGGCAGAGGGTCGCTCAGGTCGACCACGTGCAGGGCCATGTCGTCACCGAGCCGCCGCCTGGCCAGTGCCAGCATCCCGGCGCTGGCGTCGATGCCGGTGACGACGGCGCCGCGGTCGTGCAGTGCAGCCGACAGGGGGCCCGAGCCGCAGCCGGCGTCCAGGATCCGACGGCCAGTCACGTCTCCGGCGAGGGCCAACATCGAGGGCCGCTCGTAGTACGCGTGCACGAGGCTGTTCTCGGTTTCAGCCGAGTACGCCTCAGCGAAGCTGTCGTAGTCGTTCGCCTGGTCCCGATCTGCAGACTGCATCGTCGCAGCCTAGTACTTGTGATCACGAACCTCCGATACCGATGCTCTCCGGCTGTGGGCGTAGCGGCTGATCGTCATCAGCGTCCTCTTCGCCGGAGGCGTGCTCCTGCTCATGCATCTTCACGCGGGCCCGTTCGCGTACTCGTCGGACCCCACGCCGGTGAGCACGGAGACCGACGACACATGGCGGTACGTGCCGGAGGCGGAGGACCCGAGGGATGACGGGAACCTCGGGCCCGTTCCCTCCATGCCGCCGGAGGGCAATGACTGGGCGCCGTGACAACTTCGATGTTGTTGTTTGACCTCACGTCAATTACCAGTGGAGCATGGGACAGTGGTGTCCACGACAGCATCGGGGGTTCGCATGTCGTTCCTGGGGCGCAATGAGGGCGGCGGGCCCGCGGGTGGCGTTCAGTTCAAGCAGACCGAGACGACCGCTACGGCCACGTACCACGTGTACGGCGGGCCAAGTCGGCAGGCCGCATTGGAGTTTCTTCGTGGGGCGCATGTCAAGGACGAGCTGGTCTACAACATCGTGGAGACCCCGGAGGGCAACTTCGGGCGGGACCTCATCTACTTGTTCCACGAGGCCGACGGCAAGCCGATCGAGCTGGGGGAGCGGCCGCAGAGCCAGAGTCCTACGCCGTCGAGCACCCGGTGTGCCTGGTGCGGCTTCTTCGTCGTGCCGTACAAGGTGTCGATCAATGACGAGAACGTCGGCTCGGTGGGGCTGTATCTGACCTACGACGAGCTCGCGGGGCTGGTGCAGATGGGCGGCGGGTTCCACTGCCGTGCGTGCTCGTTGCTGCAGTGCGCCGTGTGCATTGGCCTGGCCCGAGCCGGCGGCGTGGCGCGCGAGCCCCTCTGCCGGGCCTGCGGCGGACAGTTGTCGGTCCAGACCGAGGTGGGTCCTGTCAGGCGCGCGGCGGCGCCCAGCGAGCCCGACGGGGAGCAGATGGTCACGTTGCCGGCCGATCCCATGGGGGACGAGCTGTGGGGCATGGCGCCGCTGCGTCTTCCCTGGAACATCGACGTGGCGCGGTTCTTCGGGCAGAGCGCGCTGCCGTATCTGTGGCCGCAGGACAGTCGCTACATGGCGTACATCGGTAGTGGGGAGCGGGCACAGACCCTCCTGCGCGCCAGTTGGATCAACGTCTTCCTCCATCACCCCAACCCCGAGGTGACCCTGGGGTGCCTGTGCAGCGCGCCGCCCGATGGGATGCTGACCCTGGGGTCACTCGCCGACCTGCTGGCCTCGCCCACGGCTGAGCCGCGCGTCAAGGAGGAGGCCTCGCGGGGCCTTTGGCGGCTGAGTGACGGGCTGGTGAGCTATGCGCTCAACGTCCTTTTGTCGCGCGGCGTGATCACGTCCGGCTATGACACGAACTCGGTTCACCAGGCGCTGGGTCATCTCCGTACGGCTTGTCCCCGGGAGCGACGTGTCTGGTTCGACGAGCAGTTGGCGCGGCCCGAGGACGACTGACCTCGAAGGTGTCAGATGCCAGATGCCCGAGTGTCAGATGCCGATGTGGACGTAGGACGCCCATAGGAACGGGTTTTGGAGTGGGTTCGCCGGGCCGCCCGTAGCGCCGTCTCCTGTGCGGGCGCGGAGGACTGCCCGATGGAGGGCTTGTGCGGCGCGGCTTACGTCCAAGTCGCCGTTCGCTGAGCGGAGTTGGGCGTAGAAGTCGTCGGCGACGCGGACCGAGAGTTGATCGTCGATCTCCCACAGGGTGCTGATGACATGCGGGAAACCGGCGACCTGGAACGCCGAGGCCAGATGGATCGACTCGTCCAGCAGGCGCAACGGTTGGGTCGCCGCGGTACTGCATGCCGACAGGTACGCGAGTTGTGCCCGGTCCAGCGCGACCGGGGCCAGGCTCGCGGCGGTCAGCGGGTCGTGCTCATGGTCCCGCAGGAGGAGTCGGCTGCGCGAGGGCTGCTGCGGGTCGGTGGCGCCGTGGCAGGAGAAGTGGGCGATCGGGTGGTGGGCCAGCCGGGCGAGGACGGATTTCTTCGTCGGCGCTGCCGCTGCGTTCAGCGCGGCCTCTTGGTCGGCGAGCACCGTGAGTTCGGGGAGGTGTCTGCGCAGCACCCCCACCTCTTCCGTGACGTATGGCAGGCGTCCCAGGCCGGGGAGTCCCGGCGTGGCGGGCATCGCCACCACCAGGGCCGGGGGTGTCGGTCCGATGCGCGCGGCCGACGTGGCCTGCCTGGTGTGGATGAGGGTGCGCAGGGACGGGGCGTAGGAGGAGACCACGCGGTCGATGACCGTGCGCGGGCACCGTTCGTCGGCCGCGGTGGCGTGGTGGCCCGCGGCGTGGATCGGCAGCAGGCTCAGCAGGCCGCAGGGGACCCACCAGATACGGGGCCAGGATTCCGTCTCGTGGGGAGGGCGGCTGCCGTAGTCGAGGGCCTCCAACACGGGGGCCGCCACGGTGTCCCACAGCCACTCCAGTACGGAGAGTATCCGGGCCCCGCCTCGTTCCTCCGCCGCCGCGTCCCCCATCAGGATCGACTGCCGGGCCGCGAGGAACGCCGAGGCCTTGGTGGCCACCCCGTCCTCGTCGATGTCCGGGAGCGGCAGCGCGGTGACCCCGTCCCGGGTCGCCAGGAGGGCGTGGCTTCCGTAGGCGCTGACGTTGAGCACGACCACCGGCCCCGTCTGCGCCGCGCTGAGCAGCTCGTCGGCGCCGGGCGGCAGGCCGAACGAATCGAAGCCGTCGAGCGCCCTGATCCTGGCCTGTGTGGCGGCGAACTCCGCGGCGAGTTCGTGCCGTTCGCGGCCGCCGCCGGGCTGCGGTGCGGCCTCGGGAGCGCCGGGCTCCCCGGGGCCCGACGACGGGCCGGGTTCCCAGGACTGGTCGAGGAGATCGCGGAGTTCGACGAAACGCGCGGCGAGGTCCGGGCGGCTGCGGCGCAGTGCGGACAGGTCGTTCCGTCCGTCGAGCGCCTGGCTGATGAGGACCCCACGTCCTGCCTCCAGCAGGCTCAGGGCCCGCCGCGGCCGGTCCGCTGCGGGCAGCCGTGGATCGGCCAGGACGAGCGAGGCCGCCTCGCCGGCCAGTCCCGCCAGGCTGCCCAGTGCGTACTCCTGGTCGCTGCGGGCCAGTCGGCGGGGGCTGACCTCCGGCAGGAGCCGTACGGCGTCCTGGAGCAGGTCCGTCGCACGGAGCACCTCGGAGGTGGCGACCAGGTCTGCGGCGGCCGATCTCGCGGAGCCGAGACGTTGCCACACCGGCGCCGCGTCCACGGCCGACGCCTCGATGTCCGCCGCTGTCGCGGCGCTCCGGTCGTCCCGGTTGCCCGTGTGCGCGTAGCGGGCGCGCAGCGCGGCGCCCAGGTTGGCGAGGAACCGGGAGCGTTCCGGGTGGTTGCCGGAGATCAGCGACACGCTTCTGCGGCCCGCGGACACCGCCTCGTCCAAGTCCTCGGGGTGGCCCGTCCGTTCGTACCGCTGTGTCAGGGCGTGCGCTAGGTTCGCGAGGTACCGGGCCAGATCGTCGGCCTCCTGACCGGTCGACGCCGCCACGGCTCGACGCGTCATGTCGATCCCCTCGTCCAGATCCTCGAGCCGGCCGCTGTCCGCGAACTGCGTCATCAGGGCGTTGCCGAGGTTGGACAGGTGCATCGCCCGGTCGGACCGGTGGACCCCGGTCGCCACGGCCTCACGGCCGAGGGCGATCGACGCCTCGATGTCGTCCGGGTCCCGCGTGCGCCGGGACCGGGCCCACAGCAGCAGGCCCAGCGAATTCAGCACCGAGGTACGCCGCCTGCGGTCGAGGGCCGGGTCCTGCAGCAGCGCCCGCTGGTGGCAGATCGCCTCGTCCAGGTCAGCGAGCGCCCCGGCCTGCCGGTGGCGCAGGAACAGCAATTGGGACAGCGCGCCGGAGAAGTGCGCAGGACCGGGCCAGTGGTCCTTCGTCCGGGCCAGACCGGCGCGGGCGAGCGCGATGGCCTCGTCCAGGTCCGCGACCGTGCCTGTCGCCTGATACCTGTTCGCCAGGGCGGCCACGAGGATCAGTTCGTCGGGGGCCCAGGTGAGGGCTGCGGCGCTCTCGGCGGAGGCGCGCGCGAGGCGTACCGCTTCGTCCAGGTGCGTGGGGCTCCCCGAGAGACGGGCCTTGAGCGCCAACTGGACCACCAGACTGACGAGATACGTCTGCCGGTCGGGGTGGTCCCCGGGCGTCATATCGAAGGCCGCGTGGCTGCAGGCGAGGGCCTCGTCCAGTCCCTCCGTCGTGTGGGTGAGCTCGCAGCGGTCCGCCAGGACGACGCCGAGACCGTTCAGGCTCACGGCTTGGTCGCCGCCTTCGCGCGGGCGGGCGTTGACCCCTCGCCGGGCGACCGCGATGGCCTCGTCCAGCGCCTCGGGGCGTCCGGTCGCCGTGACGAGCCGCCGCAGGCTCTGGGCCAGGTTGTGGAGCGCGTGCTTGCGCGAGGGGCCCGGCCGGCTGAGTGCGACCGCCGAGCGCTCAAGGTCGATCGACTCCTCCAAGTCCTCGACCGATCCGAGGTACTTGAACCGCTCGCTCAGCGCCGCGCCGAGATTTGCCAGCGCGGCAGGGCCGTCCGGAGGACGAGAAGGCGGCAGGGCCGCCGAAGTACGGGCGACGTCGACCGCCTCGTCGAGGTCCGCCTTCTGCTCGGACACCTTGAACCGTTCGAGGAGCACGGCCGCGAGGGCCGCGAGGCAGCCGGTGTCCGTGCGGGCCAGGGAGACGCCCTCGCGCCCGGCGGTGATCGCATCGTCCAGGTCCGTCGGTTCCCTGGTCTCCGTGAAGCGCAGATGCAGCGCGCTGAGGAGCCGGTACAGATGCGGTACGCGGCCGGGATCGTCGGACGGGATCGCGGCGACGGCGGCGCGGAACGAGGAGATCGCGCTGCTCAGCTCCGCCGGGGACCGGGATCGCTCGAACCGGTCCCAGGCGGAATCGCCCGCCCGCGCATACGAGTTCGCCTCATCGGAGGGATACACCCACGGCAGCCCTTCACTTCACAGAGGGTTCACGGCCTCAGGGCAGGAGGATCCGCTGGGGATCCTCGCGGATCAGACGGATCATCCGGTCCAGCTCGGCCGGTTCGATACTGGCTGGCACCTCGAGCCTGGCCCCGGACGCGAGTTCGATCACGATGCGCTGCCCTTCCTTGGCCGCGCCGCGCCCCAGGATGCCGGTCACCAGCGCGGTCAGGGCGGAACTCGCCGCGGCGATGGTGGCCACGAGGATCGCGGGATCGGCCGTGCGGAACCTGCCCGGTCGCTCAAGGGTCATAGAGATCCCGGAGTCCCAGGAGCCGTCACGGCTCAGTTCGCTGTGCACGTCCTCCGGCGCACGCGAAACCGACGCGAGGATCACGCGCCACTTGGGTGACTCCAGCACCAACCCCAGTCCCTTCGCCGTCCTGCTCAACACAGGCTCCGAAAAAGCCGGTTGAGGATCGAGTATGGCACGCGGGCGGTGCTCCCTGATCACGGAAACCGCAGGTTCGTCGGCCGCTGCGGGCTGCCGGGATTCACCGGATCACCGCGATTGACCTGCCGGGACTCTGGGCGGCCTACAAGGCCGCCCGCACCAAACCCCTCACCCCGGCGAAGAAGCAGGTCAACCAACTGATCGCGACCGTCCGCGCGGTCTGCGAACACGCCTTCGCGCACCAGAAGAACTGGCGCATCCTCACCAAGTACCGCCTGCACGTCCCTCACGCCACCACGCTCTGCGTGCCCTGCTCGTCCTGACCAACACCGAGGTCTCGCGGGGACAGACGATCTTGTCCTCGGGCAACCGCCCCCGACCAGCACAAGGCCACGGTCACCGGCTCACACCAGCCCTATGACCAGCAATTTCAGGTTGGTGGATCTTCATTAGTCACCACGCCTCCAGCGCGCATGTCGTCGCCGCTCAGTTTCCCCGCCGGCAACGCGTTGTGTAGCTGGTCTCGACCCGCCCACTCACTGTGAGGCGACCGCTCTGGCCACGGGGGCGCGCTCAGTGCCGCGGGAAAATCCGAGCGCGATCCGTCAGCGACATCGGCGGGCGTTGAGCCGGGCGGCCTGGCGTGTCAGGTGGTCGCGCTCGGCGAGGTTGGGTGCCTTGTGGGCCGCCTCGGCGTACAGCCGTGCCGCCGTCGCCAGGTCGCCGTCGCGCTCGTGGAGGTACGCCGCCACCGCGGCGTGGCGGGGCAGTGAGGCGTCCAGCGCCGCGAGCGCCGCCAGGCCGGCGCGCGGTCCGTCGGCCTCCCCGACGGCGACCGCGCGGTTGAGCCGGACGACCGGGCTGTCGGTCAGGCGCGTGAGCTCGTCGTACCACTCGACGATCTGCACCCAGTCCGTCTCCTCGGCGGTGGGCGCGTCAGCGTGGAGTGCCGCGATGGCGGCCTGGGCCTGGAATTCGCCCAGCCGGTCGCGGGCGAGGGCCGCCTGGAGGATCCCGACGCCCTCGGCGATCAACGCAGTGTCCCACCGGCCGCGGTCCTGCTCGGCGAGCGGCACCAGGCTGCCGTCGGACGCGGTCCGGGTGGCACGCCGGGCGTGGTGGAGCAGCATGAGGGCGAGCAGCCCGGCCACCTCGGGGTGGTCGATGCGGGCCGCGAGCTGCCGGGTGAGCCGGATGGCCTCGGCGGCGAGGTCGACGTCGCCGGAGTAGCCCTCGTTGAAGACGAGGTAGAGGACGCGCAGCACGGTGGCGACGTCGCCGGGCCGGTCGAAGCGCACGCCGGAGACGGTGCGCTTGGCCCGGCTGATGCGCTGCGCCATGGTCGCCTCGGGCACCAGGTAGGCCTCGGCGATCTGGCGGGTGGTCAGCCCGCCGACGGCGCGCAGCGTGAGCGCGACCGCCGATGCCGGGGTCAGCGACGGGTGGGCGCACAGGAAGTAGAGCTGGAGCGTGTCGTCCACCGCGGGCGCCGGCCCGGGCGCCGGCTCCTCCTCGACGCGGTCCTCGCGCCGGCGGCGGGCGGCGTCGGCGCGCGTCGCGTCGAGGAACTTGCGCCAGGCCACGGTGACCAGCCAGCCCTTGGCATCCCGCGGCGGGTTGGCGGGCCAGACCCGGAGCGCCTCGACCAGAGCGTCCTGCACGGCGTCCTCGGCCGCCGCGAAGTCGGCTCCGCGGCGGACGAGGACGGTGAGTACGCTCGGCGTGAGGCTCCTGAGCAGGACCTCGTCCATCGGTGACGTCACTCAGTGATGGTGGGCGGCGCGGCCAGGAACGGGCGTACCTCCAGCCACTCGTGGATCGGCTTGCCGCCCGCCCCAGGGGCGGCCGACAGCTCTCCGGCCAGCTCGACGGCGCGCTCGTAGCTGTCGACGTCGATGATCATCCAGCCGGCGATGAGGTCCTTGGTCTCCGCGAACGGTCCGTCGGTGACCGGCGGGCGCCCTTCACCGTCGTAGCGGACCCACGCTCCCTCGGGGGCGAGCGCCTGACCGTCGACGAACTCGCCTGTCTTCTCCAGCCGGGCCGCGAAGTCGTTCATGTACTGCACATGCGCCGTGATCTCCTCCGGGCTCCACTGGTCCATCGGCACGTCGTTGACCGCAGCCGGGGCGCCGCGGTAGTGCTTCAGCAGCAGGTACTTGGCCATCGTGGTTCTCCTCGGTGCTCGTGCGACCCATTGTGGTCGCGTTCACCCCGGGGACGGAGCCGGACGCGGGTTCTCGACATCGCCGTCCGATTTTTTTTGGGCTCTCGTGGATGAGCGTCTCTAGAACTCTGTGTGTGCCTGTGGTTTCCGGGCTTTTCGGGCGCGGCGTGGAGGAATCGCGATCCGATCGCTGAGTAGGGATTCGTCAGCGAGGTCGTCTGTGGTGCAGGTAAACAAACGCCCCTCGCGGCGTCGGCTCTCCCCAGCCGCCCGGAGCGGGGCCAGGCCGGCGCCGCCGACTCCGGTCGAACCGACGGGGCTTGCGCTACGCGATCAACTGCCCGTCATCGGCTGTCACAGGGAGATGGGACCGAGGTCAGCGGCGGTCTGGGCCAGTGCGCGGAGGGTGGGGCCGTCGGCGGTGGATCGCCACGTGAGGGCCCAGTGGATGGTGGGGGCGTCGTGAACGGGGAGGAAGACGATGCCGGGGGGACGGTTGTAGCGGGCGGCGATCTCGCCCAGCGGGTGGACACACTGTCCGGAGGCGACCAGAGAGAGAACCTCGTGGAAAGTCCGCGCGGCGGGCCCGCGCGGGATACGGCGGCCGAGCGGCGTACGCGTGGGGATCATGGCCGCGATCCAGTACTCGGGGGCGTCGGGGCCGAGGTCGACGACATGGTTGTCGCCGAGGTCTTCCAGCGACGCGATGCCGCGCTCGGCCAGTGGATGGTCTGCCGCCACGGCGAGCACGCGGCCTCCGGTCAGCACGGTCGGGCCGACCGTGAGGTCCGGTTCGGCCACCGGAAGCCACAGCACGTGCGCGTCGTGCTCTCCGGTGCGCAGCGCGGTGAACGGGTTGCTGCCGTAGATCTCGCCAAACTGGACATCGCTGCCGGGGTGGCGGGAGCGGAAGGCCTCGATGAGGGGGCGCAGTTCGTGGCCGGCATGGCCGAACACACCCAGGCGCAGGGTCTGCCCCGTCCCCGCTCCGGCCGCTTCGGCGCGGGCGAGCCCCTCTCGGAGAAGGTCGACGGCCTGCTGGAGGTCCTCGCGGAGACGCCGGCCGACCGGGGTCAGGGCGACGCGCCGGCTGGTGCGGTCGAACAGGACGACGCCGAGGCGCCGTTCCTGCTTGGCGATGGCCTGACTGACGCGGGCCTGGGACACATGAAGCCGCTCCGCGGTGCGGCCGAAGTGCAGCTCCTCGGCCAAGGTCAGGAAGATCTCGATGTCACGTAGCTCCATGCACAACCCCCCGTCCATACATAACCGCCACATTATGAATAGCCCAAGGAACCTTACATTGTTCCGCTGGCCCGCCCGCACCGATGCTGGATACATCACCACCGGACAGGCGGCACACGCCTGACGCACACATGGATGGGGAGGGAAACCGATGGGCGACATGCGGGCCATCGCCGATCGCATCGAGATAGAGGCGCTGCGAGCCGAGCTCACGGACGCGGTGATGATGCGTGACTTCGACCGCGCCGTCGCGCTGTTCACGCCCGAGGGCGCCATGCGCTGGCCGCACATCGACAAGGAGTTCGTCGGTCGCGAGGAGATCCGCGCGGGGATCGAGTGGGGCCAGTTGCTCTGGGAGTTCTTCGTGCAGAACGTCCACCCGGGCGTCATCCGGCTGGACGGCGACACCGCGGCCGGCCGGGCGTACATCCAGGAGTTCGGACGGATGCGCGACGGCAGCTCGCACCTGAACTACGCCTTGTACCACGACCGTTACGAGCGAACCGCCGACGGCTGGAAGTTCAGCGAACGCATCTACGAGGTCCGGTACCTGGACTCCACCCCGCTCCGCGGCTCGGCGCCGGAGCGCCTCGGCTGATCCGTCCTGCACGCCGTCATGGCGTGCCAAGTCGACATCTTGCGTGCGAATCCCTGAAAGCGGAGGAAAGAAACCATGGCTGAGAACACCGAAGTCGTCGTGATCGGCGGCGGTTACGCCGGGGTCATGGCGGCCAACCGGCTGATGCAGCGCGACGACGTGACCGTGACGCTGATCAACTGCCGCCCGGACTTCGTCGAGCGGATCCGACTGCACCAGCTGGCGGGCGGGACGCACGAGGCCGTCAGCGACTACCGGAAGGTCCTGGGCGAGCGCGTCCGGCTGGTGGTCGACACCGTGACCCGGATCGACGCGACGGGGCGCGGGGTGGAGCTGGCGAGCGGCGACACGGTCGGCTACGACTACCTGATCTACGCGGTGGGCAGCGGCAGCGCCGACCCGGGCGTGCCCGGAGCTGCCGAGTTCGCCCACCCGATCGCCACGTTCGAGGAGGCGCAGCGACTGCGGACGGTCCTCGACGCCGCTCCCGCCACGGCCCCTGTGATGGTGGTCGGAGCCGGTCCGACCGGCATCGAGACCGCCGCCGAACTGGCGGAGGCGGGCCGCACCGTGACCCTGGTCTGCGGCGGACTGCTCGGGCCCTACCTGCACCCGAACGGCCGCCGCTCGGTCGCCGAGCGGCTGGCCCGCCTCGGTGTGACCGTGCTGCAGGGCCCCGACACGAAGGTCACGGAAGTGACCGGCGACACCGTGCGCCTCGGCGACGGCCGTGAGCTGTCGAGCGAGGTCACCATCTGGACCGCCGGGTTCGGCGTGCCGGACCTGGCCGCCCGCAGCGGGCTCACCACCGACGCCCTGGGCCGCCTGCTCACCGACGAGACCCTGACGAGCGTCGACGACGAGCGGATCGTCGCCGCCGGGGACTCGGCGGCACCGTCGGACATGCCGTTCCGGATGAGCTGCCAGGCCGCGGGCCCGCTGGGCGCGCACGCCGCCGACACGGTGCTCAGCCGCATCGCGAGCAAGCGGCCCGCACCGATCGACCTGGGGTTCGCCGGCCAGTGCATCAGCCTGGGGCGCCGCGCAGGCGTTTTCCAGTTCGCCCACAAGGACGACACCGCCAAGCGGCTCCATCTTGGCGGCCGAACAGGCGCGAAGGTGAAGGAACTCGTGTGCAAGCTCACCATCAAGCAGCTGGTGAACGAGGCACGCAAGCCCGGCTCCCACACCTGGGCCAAGGGCGAGCAGGGCCGCCGACTGCTGCGGGCCCAGCGCCGCGAGACGGCGGCCACCGCCGAACAGTCCGCCTGAACCACGCACCGGCAGCCGACGTGAGGCCGCATGCCGATGGTCCTGGCACACGGCTCGTCCGTGACGCCTTCCCGCGATACGAACCGCGATCACCCACCGCGCAAGATCGACTATCGACACACGCACTAGGGGTTCAATCATGATCCTGATTACCGGGGCCACCGGCGTCGTCGGCCGGGAAACCGTGCGCCTCCTGGTTGAGGGGGGAGCGAAAGTCGCCGCTGTCACCCGCAACCCCCACGCCGAATTCCCCGCGGGTACCCAACTCGTCCACCCCGCGGAGCTTCCCACCATCGACGGCGTGGAGGCCATCCTGCTCAGCCCACGTGCCGTCGGATCCGCCGCTATCGACCTGTTGGCCCGCGCCCGTGAGACGGGCGCGGCAAGGGTGGTCGTGCTGTCCGCCGTGACCGTGCAGTACCCGGCTGGGCACGCATGCTTCCGGCAGCAGTTCCAGGCGGTTGAGGACATCGCCAAGGGGGGCGGCCTGGACTGGACGATCCTGCGCTGCGCCGACTTCGCCGCCAACACCCTCGCTTGGGCCGGGCAGATCCAGGCGACCGGGACCGTGCGGGGGGCATACCCGCACGCGAGGACCTCGACCGTCGACGAGCGTGACATCGCTGCGGTGGCCGCCCTCGCCCTGACCCACCCGCAGCACAACGGTCAGACGTACCTGCTCACCGGAGAGCAGTCGCTGAGCCAGCCGGAGAAGGTCGCCGCGCTCGGCGCGGCGCTCGACCGGACACTGTCGTTCGTCGAGGCCGCACCGGACGAGATCCGCCGCGGCATGCTCGCCGCCGGCCTGCCCGACGAGGTACCCGACCGGCTGCTCGGCTCGCTGGCCGACTACGCCCGCGAAGCCGGGCCCACCACCGACACCGTGCGGCGGCTGCTGGGCCGCCCGGCACGCACGTACGCCACCTGGGCGCAAGACCACCGTGCCGCCTTCACCGCAGGAGGACCCCGATGAAACTCACGATCGTGGCCGCCACCGGCGGTATCGGACGGCACCTGGTCGAGCAGGCAGTAGCCGGCGGGCATGACGTCACCGCCGTGGCCCGCCGCCCACGTGAGCTGCCGGGCGGCGTCCGGGCGGTCGCCGTCGACCTCACCCGACCCGACATGCGGACGCTCGCCGCGGCGGTACGCGGCGCCGACGCCGTACTGTCCGCGCTCGGCCCGCGAAACCCGCGCGCGGACGCGGGCATCACCTCGCGTGGCACCCGCGCGATCGTCGCGGCGATGCAGGCAGAGCACGTCCGGCGGATCATCATCGTCAGCGCCGCACCCGTCGGACCGGTGCCGGTGCCTGGCCGGCCGACGCCACCCAGGCACGATCCCGGCGATGGCTTCTTCATGCGCTACCTGGGCGGCCCGTTGACCCGGGCAATGTTCGGCCGGCACTACGCCGACCTCGCCGTGACCGAGCAGACCCTGCGCGACAGCGGACTGGAATGGACGGTGTCGCGCCCGCCCAAGCTCACCGACAAGCCCCTGACCGGCAGGTACCGGACCGCGTGGAACCGCAACATCCGGGGCGGGTTCTCCGTGTCACGCGCCGACGTCGCCCACCACATGCTCGCCATGGTGAACCAGCCGGACACCATCGAGCAGGTCGTCGGAATCGCGAACTGACGAATACCAGCCACGCACACGACCCGGGCTGCGGGTAAAAAGCGGGCGACAACCCGCGACGGTCACCAACAAGGTCAAGAAGATGCCTCGGCCGTCCCGCCCGCCCCTTCGCCGCCCGGGTCACCCATCACGAAAGAACGTGGTCATGACGACGTACGCCCGTTTCACCAGCCTCGTATTCGCGGGGCTATTCGCTGGATTCCTCACTTCAGTCCTTGTCCTGGAACTCTCGCTGCGCAGCTTCGACAGCACCGTCTACACCCAGGTCCGGCTGGTCGAACTCGACTCCCTCGACAAACTCGCCGTCGCCACACTCCTGCCGGCGCTGATCGCCACAGCGGTACAGGTTTACCAGACCTACCGAACAAACACCCGATGGTTGACCGTGGCCGCACTCGCCCTCCTGGTCTTCGTTTTCGGCCTCACGCTCATCGTCAACCTGCCCATCAACTCCGACCAGCTCCACTGGAACGCCCAGGCCCCGCCCTCCAACTGGACCAACGTACGGGACCGCTGGCAGATCGCCCACGCTGTCCGGACGATGGCCGCGGTCCTCGCCTTCGCGGTCCTCGCCCTTGCAGCGCCGTTGCCTTGTACACGTCGTTCAAGCTCGCCGAACACCTCGGCGCGGAGGGATCGGCTGCGCGCATGAGGTGAGGGAGTCCAACGTCAGTGTGTGAAGACAGAGTTGGACTCCCTCGCGACCGCACTCTATGTAAAGACCGACGACCTGCTGAAGGACTCGCCGCATCTCGCTCCGCGGCGGCCGACGGTGGGGATCACCCCGCTGCTGAGCGACGCCGAGCTGGTCACGCTCGCGATGATGCAGGCCATGCTCGGTTTCACCTCCGAGGCCAGGTGGCTCCGCCACGCCCGCTCCCGCCTGCGGCATCTCTTCCCGTACCTTCCCAAACAGCCCGGCTACAACAAGCGGCTGCGCAAGGCCGCCGAGCTGCTGCGTCGAGTCACCCGGCTACTGGCCGGCTACACCTCCGTGTGGAGCGACGACGTGTGGATCGTGGACTCCACACCGGTGGAGTGCGGCCGCTCACGCGAGACCGTGAAACGTTCCGACCTGGCCGGATGGGCCGAGTACGGGTACTGCGCCAGCCACAGCCGCTTCTTCTGGGGCCTGCGGCTGCACCTGGTGTGCACCCTCCAGGGCCTGCCCGTCGCTTTCGCCCTGACCGGGGCCAAGGCCGACGAGCGCGAGACCCTGCTGGACCTGCTTGCGGCCGAACCGGGCCTCGTCGCCGCCCGGCCTGGACAGAAGCTGATCGGCGACAAGAACTACTTCGGCCGCGACTTCGAGCATCAACTGGCCGAGCAGGGCATCCGGCTGCTGCGGCCGGCCCGCAAGGGCGAGCCGGAACGGCCCGGCGCACCGCTGTTCAAACCGTTGCGGCAGGTCATCGAGTCAGTCAACAAAACCTTCAAGGGCCAGCTCGACCTCGAACAGCACCGCGGACGCACACCCGGCGGCGTCATCGCCCGGGTCATGCAGCGCATCCTCGCACTGACCGCCGCGATCTGGCACAACGACCATACCGGCCAGCCCACCCTGCGCTCACTGACCGCCTACGACCACTAACCCTTGGAATCGATCATCTAGCAGGATTCGGTCTCATACACCAACAAGACCAGATGCGAGCCCGGTTGCAGTAGCCCCCTTTTGCCCTTCACCGATCTACAGGGCCGCGCAGCAATCAGCCGCTACGGCTCATGGGGCAGAGGTCGCGATCGGCGTGTTGTCAGGAGCTGATCGGTTCTTGGACGCTGTCAGAGCACGGCTACGGTCGGCGGTTTACATGGCGGGCGCTCCCGACTGCGCAGCGGTTCGGTCGCGTGCGTTGCAAAGGCCAGCGGGGAGGGGGAGGGGAGCCGGGCTGGGGCCGGAATGTCGTCGACCCGAACGCAGATCTGACGGACGAACAGTGGGCCCGGGCTGGAGCCGCTGTTGCCCAGAGGGAAGAGGCCCGGACGGCCGCCGATATGGACACGGCCGCAGCTGATCGACCCGATACGTTGGCGGACCCGGACGGGACGCCGTGACGGGGTGTGCCCGAGCGGTACGGGCCATGGGACCGGGTGTACGACCTGTTCCGGCTCTGGCAGCGGGACGGCACCTGGAAGTACATCTTCGCCCATCCTTGCGCACTCACGTGCGCAGAGTCTTCCCGGTGATCCCGAGGTCTGCGGCCACCGCCGCGTACGTGCGCTTGCCGCCGGTCGCCCGGTACGAGGCGACGGCGGAGGTCGGCCCTATGAGCGGCCGAGGCGGGCGTGATCGTGATGACATTCAGTCGAGCCAGCGGGCCTTGTCCCCGATACGGACATGGCCGGGTGTCTCGACCGCCGCGTACACGCCGAGGGCGTTGCCGAGCTCGCGGGCGACCCAGCGCAGCACGGCGCGGTCATGCGGGACGGTCGGAGTCTCCTTGGTGATCATCACGCAGCGGTCGCACCCCTCGGTGAAGCGCAACCGCAGCGTGCCGATGGCCATCCGGCGGCCGATCCAATCGTGCTCGGGGTACCCGGTCGCGTGGTCGCCGGGCACGTCGTCGAGCACCAGGTTAGGCCGGAACCGGCTGGCGTCTATCGCACTGTCCGGCAGCGTCGAGCCGAGGCTGCGCAGCGCCGTCGTTGTCAATACATGGAGCGCGGCGTCAGGCCGGTGCGGCTGGTGCTCGACCAGCGTGACCTTGGTCTGGACAGCCGCACTGAGCCGACTGGCGGCGTCAGGCGCATCGGAGCGGAACCGCTGGCCGTCCGGCAGGACCAACTCGGCCACGCCCGGCCCGAGGGTGACCGCCCGCAATCGCATGAGCGCCGGAACAGCACCGGCCCAGGTGACCTCTTCCCGCTCGTCGTGGATGGCGATGCCCCGGTCACCCTCGATCCCGAGCACACCGACCGTGGCGGCGGTCAGTCGCTCACCGCCCACCGACTTCACCGGATACCGCCACAGTTGGTCGACCCGCATCCATCGCCCCCTTCATCCCAGCGGTCCGGCGACCGTAGTCGACGGCTGCCGCAGGCAAGCACAGCGACGATCACCGTATCGGGGGTCATGCCGTCGTTCCACCGCCGCCGTGACCTCCACCTCCCCATGTGGTGCTGGAGCCGGATGGAAGTCGGATCCGACGTGGCGCTGAGACGTGCAGGTGTCCTGTCGCATCCAATCTGGCGCATTCCCACTCGATCTCATTCGGGCTGGCAGATTCTCACTGCCTCGAACTCGGAGCGGGCGGCGTTTGCTTCGATCGAGTCAGTGCAGATCCACCTGGAAGGGATGGCGGTGGTCGGCGGGGCAGGTGAAGATCCGCAGGTCACCCCACCGCCCTACGACGACCTCAGTCACGTCGTCGCTGGACACCGTGAACAGCAGCCTCATCTCGGTGGCGCACCTGTCACATCGGAAGACCATCGGGTGCGTCAGATGCCATGTCGGCCACCCACCAAGCTTCCATCCCCCGACACGGGTGATCACGTCGCCGCCGTCACCAGTCCTGCGCACCAATTCTTCCAGGGCCGGTCGGAACTCGGGAGGCAGTTCCTCGCGAAAGGGGAAATCGGCCAGTGGCTCACCAATGATCGTGCATGGCTGTGGCAGATGACCGTCCTCAGAGCGCCGTGAAGGAGAGGGTGACGCCGCCACGGTGCGGCCGATGTCAGCCGCGCGACGCCATCGCACCTCAACGACCGGGCTGACGTCGGCCTGCTGGGCGGGGGGATCCCAGTGTTCGTTGGGGCACCACAGAATCTGCAGGAGATCGGTGCCGGCGGGCCACCATGGTCCTGGCATGTCACGCTCGAAGATCTGGGCGACCGGCACCATCGCCGTCGCAGGTAGTCCTGTGGGGTCCGTCTCGTCGGGTAGCGAGCACGTAGGCCATGGTTCGTCATCGGGCCAGAGCAGCGGCCCGCCGATCGAGCTGTCCCGTGCCGTCGGCTCTCCCCGCTCTGGGCGGAGCACAACGGCCTCGCGAGCAAAGGGCGCGAGGCCCGGCAGAGCATCGAGTGTCGCCTTGGTCGAAGGTCTCGAGCTGTGCGTCATGGTGTCTTCCTGTCAGCCGGTCGCAGATCGCTCGTAACGTATAGGTCCCTGGTGACAGCGATACCCTCGCGGGTTCATACGCAGAGCCGGAGGTGGATCTCCGCGACGGTGGCAGCGCCGCGGTTGGTACGGCCCCAGTTCCCCCTGGCAGCCCCTCGGAGCCAACGGGCAAATCGCGCACCATTCCGCAGAAGCAAGTTGCATTGAGAATGCTGCCCCTAGGGTTCTCATAGAACTTGGCAGCCCCACAGCTCAGCTCAAGATCCACGGACAAGTTCAATGCGACGGGACAGCAGGTCGCGCCTGTACCTCGTTCGCGTTGAAACGCCGACGCCTGGAAGGCCAAGGCCTGGAAGGCCAAGCGGCCGTGCCGGGAACAGCCGGCCCGGTCGGCACGGTTGCATCGACCGAGGGACCGGCGCCGCACGGGCGGGTACGGAGACCACAAGGTCGTCCGCCCCACCAGGATCCGGGCCCCGGGATCGCGGTACGCCCGCCGCGCACTCGGACCAAGACGTATTTCTGCAGGAGGACTATTTCATGACTGACCGGCCCTTGACGCTCATGGCAGTACACGCCCACCCCGACGACGAGGCCACCGGAACCGGAGGGGTCCTCGCGCGGTACGCGGCGGAAGGCATCCGCACGGTTCTCGTGACGTGTACCGACGGCGGTTGCGGTGACGGAACGGGGGGTGTCAAGCCGGGCGATCCCGGGCACGATCCGGCGGCCGTCGCCTTGATGCGCCGTCAAGAACTCGAGGCGAGCTGTGACGTCCTGAAGGTCAGCGATCTGGAGATGCTGGACTATGCCGACTCTGGGATGACGGGCTGGCCGAACAACGACGCCCCCGGATCCTTCTGGCAGACCCCCGTGGAGGAAGGCGCCGCCCGACTTGCGGAACTCATGCGGCACTACCGACCCGATGTGGTCGTCACCTACGACGAGAACGGCTTCTACGGCCACCCCGACCACATCCAGGCCCACCGCATCACGATGGCGGCGCTGGAGATGACCGCGCTGACACCGAAGGTGTACTGGACGACGATGCCCCGCTCGATGATGCAGCGGTTCGGGGAGACCGTGCGCGAGTTTCATGAGGACATGCCGGAGCCGGATCCTGCTGAGGCCGCCGCGATGGCCGAGATCGGCCTCCCCGACGATGAGATCACCACGTGGGTGGACACCACCGCATTCAGCGGTCAGAAGTTCGATGCGCTGGCCGCGCACGCCAGTCAGGGCGAGAACATCTTCTTCCTCAAGATGGGCAAGGAGAGGTTCGGCGAGTTGATGGGCATGGAGACCTTCGTACGTGTCAAGGACGCCACCGGCGCGGCCGTACCCGAGAACGATCTCTTCGCCGGACTGCGCTGATCCGCCCGTGCGACCGGGGCCCGGGAAAGCTCATCGGCCGCACGGCGCGATCGAGCGGGTCACACACCGGAGGCTTGTCCACGCGAGTTCCGCTCCGGCAGCCCGCGTCCAGGCCCTCGCCGACGGCGTCGACGCGTGCAGCCACTTCCCTATTGAATCTTCGTGTTGCAGCAGGTTGTGTTGCGCGTGAAGGGATGTGTATTGAGCAAGCTCTGGTGTGTGCACTGGGTGACGAGAGGCTCTGTTCCGGCGAGTGATCACCCTGTCCTTCGGCGGTGGACCGACCTTGATGTACGCGAGGCACGTTGGCGGATCGACCCTGGCGATATATTCATCACGGACCCCATGTACAGGGTCGACGTGCGCTTGACCCACTACCTGACCCGCTCGTCGTTCGCACGGTTGGCCAGGGAGACCCGGCGGAACTACGCCAATGACTGCTGTCTGTTCTTCAACTTCTTGTGGCAGCGGGGCAAGAACTGGTGCGATGCCGACCTCAACGACCTGTTGGATTTCGAGGACTGGCGACGCTGGTCGCCGCGGAACCCGGAACGGATCGGCGGCTCGAAGTGGAACCGGGAGCTGGCCGCGCTGACGCGGCTCTACAAGTGGGCCGTACGAAAAGGGCATATGGCTGCAAGTCCGGTCGTCGAGCGTGAGGTGATGGGTCGGCGCGGGGAGATGGTCAGCGTCCCGGCCGTGCGGGCGTCCGATGTCCGGTCGAGCAACGTGAAGTGGCTTACGCCCCGGGCCTACCGCCTGTGGAGGGATGTTGGACTACGCGGATACGACGCCGACGGCCGCAGGGATGGGACCTGGCGGGGCGCCGACGACGAACGCAGCGGGCTTCCCAACGGCCTTCCGACCGAGATCTGCCCTTCCTGATGTCAGGCGTCACCAGTATGACGCCCCCGGCCAGTAGCCGCTGAGGCCATACGCGCCCGGACAGCCTCCGGTCCGGTGTGTGCGAGCGTGGAGAAGGGCCACGTGGGCGGTTCGGTCACGCGGCGAGCATGAGCCAGTTGTGGCAGAGGGAAGAGCCACGACAGGTCCCGGGGCGGCCAGGCGCATCACGGCAGGTTGACCAGCCATTTCGCGCGACCTGCGCTCCACCCAGCCCTACGATCGCCCGGTAGGCCGGGTGGATCGGGGGCGGGAATGCGTGAGGACATCAGGGGCGGGACAGCGGCGGCGGTTCGGCTCGCGGAGGGTGCTCCACTTCGGGACGCGCTTGTCGTCGCCGACCCCGGCGACTGGCTCGCGCTGGACGCAGGAGTGCGGGAGGTTGCCTGGTACCGGTCGGAGCCCCTGCCGGAGTGGGAGCACGCCGCACCGCTGCCTGTCGACTTGACGCAGCTCGGTGAGTCCCGGCTCGCGCTCGCTCTCTGCCACCGCGACGGGCGGATCCGTGAGCTGGCGGTGCGTCGATCGACGCGGTACCCCGGTCTGCTGCCGCTGATCGCGATCCGCTGCGCCGACTGGGTCGAACAGTACGCGAACGCGCCCGGGAGCTGTTGCGTAAGGCTCTGGACGGGGGCAACGCCGTTGATCTCGCGCCGCTGATCCTGCGCGTCGGCCGCCGCGACAGAGGTGCCTTCGGCGTCAATCTGCTCGGGGAGGTCCTACGCCGGGCACCCCACGGGTGGCTCGCCGCTCTCTTCGCCGCCCCCGACCGCACTGTACGGCGGTTCGCGTACCGGCTGGCCGTGGAGCAGCAGGTCCTCCGCCCCGCCGAGCTGGCCCGCGCGGCCACCCGGGACGATGACACTGTGGTCCAGGACCTGTGCGCCACAGCGGCGATCACAGCACTGCGGGACGACGACGCGTACGACGACGTGCTCACACCACTGCTGACCGCGCGCAACCCGCGTACCCGCTCGGCCGGCGTCACCGCGCTGCGGCGGGCGAGGAGTCCGGAGCAGGCACAGTCGTTCCTCAGTGACCGCTCAGCACTGGTGCGCGCCTGCGCCCGGTACGTTGTACGACAGTCCGGAGGTGATCCGACGGCCTGGTACCGAGAGCGGTGCGCGGCACCGGACGATCCCGAGCTGCCACCCGGTGCGGTCATCGGGCTGGCCGAGTGCGGAAGCCGCGCGGACGCCGAGTTCCTGTGGCCGTTGCTCGCGCACCCGGCCGCCAGGGTGCGGGCGCGGGCCGTGGCCGGGCTGCGGGCACTGGACTTCGCGGGCGGGGAACGGCTGCGGCCGCTGCTCGACGACCCCGCCCCGGGTGTCGTACGCGAAACTGCCGTCGCCCTGCTGCCGTCGGCGAAGGATCTGCCCGCTGACTGGCTGCTGGAGCGCATCGGTTCTCAGCGGCCGCGGCATGTCCGGGTCGCCGCATTCCGGCTGCTCGACGCGTGCGGCGGGGTTGTGGCGCTGCGAGTGGCGGTCGGACTGCTGGATGACCCGGACGTGAAGCTGCGTACCTGGGCCGGGCAGTCCGTGCAGCGTTGGCACCCGTCCGCGGATGTGCGGCGCGGGGACGCGGATGTGGGCGAGTTGCTCGACCGGAGCCGACACCGCTTCAGCGACCACGTGCTGCGGCGGCGCAAGTGGGAGGCCGGGTTGGACGGCTGAGTTCACCTGGCGGAAGTGCGCTGCCGGCGGTGCCGCCTTCGCGGAGCGCCGGCAGATTCACTGGGATAAGCACTCGAACGAGGCGGCTTGTGTGGGGACGGCCTGGTGGTGCGCTAGGAGTCCGCGGGAAGCAGCTGAACCGGCCCCGCCCAGGTCTGGCCATCGGCCCACGTCTGGACTGCACGAACGGACCAGTGACCGCGCGACATGGGACTGCCATCCGCTACGCGGACTCCGCGCGGGCCCTGCTGGAGCAGGCCGCCGAGGACGGTCCCGTGCCTTGACGCAAACCCAAGGGTCCATCCGCCAGAACCAGGGCAGTGGACCCCGCGGGTTCGTCGGAACCCTCACCCCGACGGCGCTGTGGTGATCCGCTTCTCGAACCAGTGGTGTGCATACGGCTCGTCGTTGAAGGCGGTGACCTCCTGGAAGCCGTAGGAGTGATACAGGCCGATCGCAGCGCTGAGAGCCTTGTTGGTGTCCAGCCGCAGTACGTCAAAACCGTGCAGGGCAGCCCGCGCCTCCAGCTCGGCCAAGAACCGGCGGCCGAGGCCGAGCCTCCGGGCGTGGGGCGCGACCCACATGCGCTTGACTTCGGCCGGGGCGCCTGGCGGTAGTTTCAGACCGGCGCAGCCGACGAGCTCGCCGTGCAGCCGGGCAACCAGGAACAGCCCGTGCGGCGGCCGGAGTTCGCCCGCGTCGGGCAGCAGACTCCGCGCGGGATCGAAGCCGGTCTCGAAGCGCTCCTGCAACTCGGCAAAGTAGGACCGCAGGCATTGCTCGCCGTCGGGATGATCCGGGTCGACGGCATCCAGCGTGACCGTCGCGGCGGTCAGCAGCCGGTCGACCTCGGCCATGGCGGCGACCAGCCGGGAGCGCTGGGCGGCGTTGAGCGGCTCCAGCAGGGAGCCGGCCAGCTCGTCGCTGCGGTTATCGAGCAGGGCGCGCTCCGCGCGGCCCGCCTCGGTGAGCCGGACGGTGCGCACCCGTCTGTCCTGGGGCTGCGGCTCCACCGTCACCAGACCCTCGGTCTCCAGGGAGCGCAGCAGCCGGCTGACGTACCCGGAGTCGAGCCCGAGGCGCTCGCGCAGCCGCCGCACGTCCTTCCCCTGCTCGCCGATCTCCCACAGCAGCCGGGCCTCACCGATGGGCCGGTCGCGGCCCAGGTAGTGGTCGTGGAGCACGCCCACGCGTTCGGTGACGATGCGGTTGAACCGCCGCACCTGGTCGATCTGCATCGCATCCATTCTCTGACTCTAGTCAGAGAATCTTGTGTGCGACCAGAGGCAGTCCGCGTGGGGACGCACCGAGGGCTGTCCGGTCACGGCCGCAGCCCTTAGCCTCATCACCATCCTCGTGTTTCACTCGAACCCACGGATGCGCCAGCCTGAAGCACACCGGTCGACCCGTGGGTTCGCGATGAAGAGGCTTCGGTTCCCCTGAACCCATGGGGCTCTCGCACGTTGAGCGCCTTGGCGAGTTGGGGCACAAGGCGGAAGCGGGCGGTGTGGTATTGGAGTGCCACCTTGCCCTTGCCGGTTCGGCATGGGGGAGCCCGTGGGGGGCGGCGCAGGTGGACATCGGGCAGTCGTGCGATTCCACGCGCTTGAAGTCGTCGCTTACGACCCCGGGCTGTTTCATGTGGGTGTTTCAGTCGGCCAGTCGTTTTCAACAACTCATGAAACATGTTCGCCGCAGGTGGGTTGCCGCGCGGCCGGGTGTTTCACGAGCGACCACCTATGCAACGCCGCCCCGGGGGCGGATGTGGAAACGTCCCATCGTCAGAGCCGTTGAGTGTCCGCGCCGGAGCTCCGCTCCGGATCTTGGGGCTCCTTCGCTCCTGCGGTCTCTGCGGTCCTGTGCGCGGCATCGCGTGATCGCGATCAGCCCTACGTCGGCATTCCGGGCACTGAGGCGGGGAATTGTCCAGGCCGACGGCACCGCTTCCCTCCCCACCCAGTAAGGAACCACACCATGACCACCCCGCACGCCTTCCCCCTGGAGCCCACCCCGATCCATGTGTCCGACGAGGTCCTCAATGACCTGCGCGACCGTCTCACACTGACCCGTCCGCCGCTGGACGAGGGGAATGGGGACTGGTCCTACGGCGTCCCGGACAGCTATCTCCGTGAGCTGGTCGCCTACTGGCGGGACGGCTACGACTGGCGCAAGGCCGAGGCCGCGATCAACATCTACGAGCACTACCAGGTGAGCGTCGCCGGTGTCCCGGTGCACTTCATGCGCAAGCCCGGCCGCGGCCCTCGCCCGATCCCGTTGATCCTCACCCACGGCTGGCCGTGGACGTTCTGGCACTGGTCGAAGGTGATCGACCCGCTCGCCGACCCGGCCGCGTTCGGCGGTGACCCCGCCGACGCGTTCGACGTCCTCGTGCCGTCCCTGCCCGGCTTCGGTTTCCCCGGCCCGCTCACCGGCTTTTCGGACGTCAACTTCTGGAAGGTCTCCGACCTCTGGCACACCCTGATGACCGAGACCCTGGGATACGAGAAGTACGCCGCCGGGGGCTGCGACATCGGCGGGATCGTCTCCAGCCAGCTCGGCCACAAGTACGCCGACGAGCTGTACGGCATCCACATCGGCTCCGGGCTGCCGCTCGACTTCTTCACCGGCCCCCGCGCCTGGGACTTCGCCCGGAATCGGCCCCTCACCGACGACCAGCCCGCCGACGTCCGCGCCCGCATCATCGAGCTGGACCACCGCTCGGCGTCCCACCTCGCCGTGCACATGCTCGACGGCGCCACCCTGGCCCACGGGCTGAGCGACTCACCCGCCGGACTGCTCGCCTGGCTGCTGGAGCGCTGGAACGCCTGGAGCGACAACGGCGGCGACGTGGAGTCCGTCTTCACCAAGGACGACCTGCTCACCCACGCCACGATCTACTGGGTGAACAACTCCATCGCCACGTCGATGCGTTACTACGCCAACGCCAACCGCTACCCCTGGGCCCCCGCCCACGACCGCACCCCGGTCGTGCAGACCCCGGTCGGCCTCACCTTCGTCACGTACGAGAACCCGCCCGGCATCCAGACCGCCAACGAGCGCGTCCGGGCATTCAAGACCGGCCCGCAGGCCGATTGGTTCAACCACGTCAACGTCAACGCCCACGACCACGGCGGCCACTTCATCCCCTGGGAGAACCCCGACGCCTGGGTGAGCGACCTGCGCCGCACCTTTCACGGCCGCAGGCCCTGAACGACCCTGCGGGCTCGTCTGGTGACGGGACAGGCGAACGTTGCCTGGCGGGGGCGTGCGCGTCGGCCGACTGGCCCGCACCGCCCGCCACGCCGTCTGCCTGAGCACGTCACGCATGTGTCCAACCTGACAGGCAGTGAATCCGCAAGAGCCTGGTCCCCCTGCTGCATCGAAAAAGCGCAGCGGTGACCGTCACCATGAACCCAGAACAGGTCAATTGGCGTACGAGGATGAGCACCTGCACCAGGGCCCAAGGCACCACGTCTGAGCAGGGGTAGAGCCGTTGTCGACTGTCGTCACTGTCGTCGTTGGTCGCCCTCGGACGGCCCCGCTCTGGGCCCGGAAGAACCACGTAGACGGTCGGGTAGGACAGCAGCGCGGGCAGCCACTGGCGGCCAGACGCCCGCCACCCAAGAGTTGACCACGCCGACTCGGCAGGCCATGATCCCCTCGACCAACTGAGCGAATTCTTCAAACCACTTGGGGGAATCCCGATGAGGAAGAGACTGAGGAACCGCGTCGCCACGCTCCTGGCGGCCAGTGCCCTGATGTGCGGAAGCTCCCTCACTCTCGGAGCGACCAACGCGGCGGCTGCCGGGTGGACCTTCGAGAAGGGCGCGGTGTCCTCCAACGGGAGCTTCTCCATCGGCGCCTACTACAACGGCACTTACGCGGGCGCCATGGTGTGGAACGCCGACCCCCTCAACGGGGGCAGCATCCCCGGCGACGCGTTTCAGGTGGTAGACCGGCTTTCCGACGGGCGGGGCATGGAGGCCACCATGATCTCTCCAACCACCGGACGCGTTGCCACCACGCGCGGGCACGAAGCCACCTACTACAGCCCGTGGAACACCGGCAATCTGGATGAGGGCACTCCCGTTTACATCCAGCTGTGCGCGGTCAAGGGCGACTATGCGGACTGCAGTCTCGCGTACAGCGGTCACGCGTAACCACACGCTCACCGCCTGACCTCGAGGCATCTCGCCGCTCGCCCCCCGGAAGCCGTGGGGCGAGCGGCCCTTCTCTGGCCCATGGCCGAGCCCGAAGTGCGAGACGGTGGACGACTCCGAGGCGGCCACCCCACCGGCTTATGCCCGACTCATTCCGTGGGCAGCGCGATCGGCGCCGTCACAGGAGTGACGAGCCGGTACCAGGCCGAGCCCTCCGACAGCCAGTCGACGCCGAGGACCTGCCGCAGCACGACCTGCCCGTGCGTGGACAGCACCGCCCCTGGCCCTCATACACGACGCTGGTCGGGGTCTGGCCCGGCTCCCCCGTCACCGGGTCCAGCACGGGCTGCCCCGCGGTGCGGGAGATCCGCACCGTGTCGGTCAACTGCGCCTCAAGGTCGGCCTTTGCCTGCGCGAGATCCACCGGCATCCGCTCACGCCCCCGTCGACTGCGTGGACTCGTCCAGCCACGTCGTCCGCACCACCGCGAGGGAGTTCGCGTCGGAGATGGCCAGGACCCGCCACACCCGGTTGAGCAGGCCCGGGTCCTGCGTGGCGACGGTGACCCGCACCTGGTCGTCCCGCGAGGCGAGCGGCGCATCCAGCGGGGTCAGCAGCCGGTAGCCGACGGGCGTACGGGGGTCGGGCAGCAGCCTGTCCATGCGGATCCAGTCCTCCAACAGCACAGCGCCCCCGCGCCGACGATCAGTGTAGCCACAGCCGTAGCCACACAACCCGCGTGCTGAACGACAGCTACTGGGTCTGCTGCGCCGGGACGGCCGCCTCGGACTGAGCCGCGCGTCGGCGCGTTCTACAAGAAGGTCCGCGCCCGCGGCGCCACCCCGGACAGCGAGCAGCGCCTGCGCAAGCAGGTCCGCCGACTCAAGGAGCTACGGGCCGCCGACGCGGAGGAAATCGCCCAGCTCAAGGCCGACGTCGAGGCACTGGTGGGCGCTCTGCACCAAACCACGGTGGAGAACGGTCGCCTGCGCCATCAACTGGCGGATCGTGCATCGGTAGTCCGCACGCTCCCGGCGCAAGCGCCTTCCCCCCAGTAGCGGCCAGGTGCAAGCCGATAAACCAGGCGCTTCCGCTCGTCAGCCGTTTCACCAAGGTGAGGGACGGACTCAAACCGAGGTGTTCGCGGCGCCGGGAGCCATCCCGTACGCGCGAACCCCTCGGATTCTGCTTCTGAGCTAGAAGGCCGCTGTCCGGTCTTCGCTGCGCGGGTCGATCACCTGGTGCTCGGTGTAGACGCCCGCGCGCGCCTCACGACGCCAGGGACGCGCGTAGGTCAGTGCCCATGTGGCGGCCTCGGAACTGTCGTCGAGGTTCACGACGGCTACTGACGGCGAGTCGTCCGCGGGGCACCGCGCAAGCCAGTGGCCATTGGGAGCGACGATTCCGGACGGTGCGGTGGCGCTGTGCTGTGTCGGCCCTGACAAGCTGACCCAGTAGCTGTTGACCGCGGCGTGGCCTTGGGCTTGGGCGGCGGTGTTACCCGGGGTGCCGCTGGTAGAGAACAGGACGCAGTCGACATCCAGCTTCTCGTATTCTGCGAACAACTCCGGGTAGTGGATCTCCATGCCGAGCAGGCAGCCGAAGCGCACACCGTCGACCTCGAAGGTCACCGGTGAGACGCCCGGCGAGTACATGTACGAGACCTTCGTCTTCGACAGCAGGCGCTCGTCATAACGCGTGACGACCCCGCCGCGATCGGAGATGACGTAGAGACTGTTGTGTGGACGGTTCGGGCCGGTCAAGCGGTGCACCGATGCGATCACCGTCCACAACCGCAACTCGCGGGCCAACTCGGCGATCGCAGCCAACTCCGATTGGAGCACCGGCCACTGGCATCGATCCCAGTCCGCCGGGCCGACCGCGTCCGGGCCGTCGACGGACATGACGAACTTGCTGGGAAAACAGATCGCGCCTTCCGGAAAGTGCACGATCCTCGCTCCCTGAGCACTGGCCTTGCGCATCAGTGCACGGACCTCACGCCCACTTTCGCGCAGCGCTTCAACGTCTCGTGGGTCTTCGCGTACAGGGGTCTGCGCTACGGCGAGCCGCACGCTCTTGGGATTCCTTGCTTCCGACATGACGTCTCCTGATGGAGTCGGACGGAAGTGCCGGAGGGCGGACGTGTAGGACTCGCCGGTCTTGGCGGCGCGGGCACGCACTTGGCGCTTGAAGTTCCTACGGGCTGTCATCGCGGCCTTCCACGCCTTGAGCGACGGCTCCCCAGCAACCTCGCCCGAGGCGATCGGGCTACGAAAACGACCTGAGACGCTGGTCCCTTTGCCTCCGATGGGAGACCGTGCTGGGGACGGTCGCGGGAGGTTTGGCGTAGGCCACGCAGTCGGTCATCATGCCGTCGCTCGCGGGCTTCGTCAACATCCTTCAACACGTCCAGCGCACCGTCGAATAGCCAGCTGCTGGAGAGAAACACCTCAGCTCAACACGCTGAACTTGACAGAGAAATCGGCGGTGATGCGTCGGCAGGCACGGTCTTCCACTCGGATCACGGGGGGGGGGCGAGAACTCCATGATCTTGGAAGCCCACGCCTGTCACGTTCCCAGAACCCCGTCGAACTGACAGGTCGTCACGCGTCCGTCAAACGTCTACGGCGAAGCTCTGACTGCCCGCCCAACGACGAACCCCGCCCTTCCGCGTTGGAAGGACGGGGGTTTGCGGTGGGGAGGTCACGTTCGCAGGTCGCGATCGTCAGAAGCTGTGGTGCGGAGTCGGCGTAGCGGATGGCGGTCTTCTCGTCGATGCCGAAGACCATGGACTCAGGACGTGCCGGCGCGTACGGCGGTCGCTGCCAGGGTGGTGTAGTTCATCGTGAAGCGTCCACCCAGGGAGTCGATGGCGCCCCCGACCGCATCCAGTACCTCGGCCAGCTGATCGGGACGGAGTTGGGTGAGGCCGCCGGTGGTGGGTAGCAGATCCAGCCATTGGTCGCGCGTGTAGGACTGCTCCCAGTCGAATCGCCACTGTTCGGGATCGTTGAACTGTTCGGTCTCGCGGATCTTGTCGGCGAACTTCGCGTATGCCGCCTGGTAGAGGTCGAGCGGACGTCGGGCCGGTTGGCCGTTGAGCGGGGAGTCGGGCGCCGCCCGCCGGTAGGCAGCGGCGAACGGTTCGGCCACCTCGGTTGGCGGCTCGTACACGTGCCCGAAGATCGCCAGCCGTCCCCCTGGACGCAGCACATGTGCCGCCTTCACGGCGCCGGCGACCGGATCCACCCAGTGCCACGACTGGGCGGCGATGACCGCGTCGAACGTCCGGCCGGCTGGCTGCCAGGCTTCGAAGGCCGCCATCTCGACCTGCAGGCCACGGGCTCGCGCGAAGTCGGCCATCCGCGCATCAGGCTCGACGCCGAGCACGGCGCAGCCGGCGGCCTGGAACTGGCGGGCTGCTATGCCGGTGCCGCAGCCGACGTCGAGTACGTCAGGTCCGGGGCTTCCGGCGATGATCCGCGTCACCAATGCATCGGGGTAGCCGGGCCGGGCTTGGTCGTAGCGTTGCGCGTCCGCGCCGAATGACTCGGCCATTTGCCGGGCCTTATGCGGCTCCGCCGGGGATGGTTCTGGTTGCTCTCGCGGTAAGGTGGGCATGCGCCCACCTTAGTGGGCGCATGCCCACTCGACAACGGATGTCAGCAGGTTGATGCACGAGAGGATCTGTGAGTGCCGACTGGGGTGCACCTTCGCGACGCGCGGCAGCAGCTGTTCGACGCTGCCGAACGCGTGCTTCTGCGGGACGGGCCGAACGGGCTGACCAGCCGGGCCGTCACCGACGAGGCGGGCTGCGCCAAAGGCGTCCTACACCGGCACTTCACCGACTTCGACGCCTTCCTCACCGACCTCGTGCTCGACCGGGCCGCGCAGCTTGAGACGCAGGCGAGTGCGCTGCGCGAGTCCGCCGGAACCGGCACGGTGGCCAACAACCTCACCAGCGCGCTGACCACCCTGTTCGGACCGATTCCGGTGGCAATCATCCCGCTCATCACCTTCCGGGACGAGCTACGCGCACGGCTGCGGCAAGCCAGGCCCGGAGGTGGCATCGCGATCCTCGCCCAGGCCACGACCGCGATCTCCGCTTATCTGGCCGACGAGCGTGAACTGGGCCGCATAGCGGCCGACGCCGACATCGACTCACTCACCCTCTCCCTGGTCGGTGGCGGGCATCTCCTGTTCGCAGACCGCGACCCCGGCCCGCCGGCCACGGCAGCCGTCAACAAGCTCGTGACAGCGGTTATCGCCGATGCCGTGCAACGACGACCGGCCTAGGGGCCCCTGAGTGTCGGTAAACGCACGTTGTACTCGTGACGGACTGTTACCTGTCCATGCCTCAGTAGTGGAACGGCAGTGACAGATTCTGAGTACAGGGCCGGCCCCGTCTGCCGATAGGACTCGAGGGCCCAGATGATCTCTAGGACTCGGCCCTGCATCAGCGCGGCATGAGCCCCGCCTAACAAGAGGCTCGTGAACCGTCTTCAGGACCCATTAGATGATCTCGGCGCCGGGGTGGGCGGCCAGCCAGGTGACGAGGGTCTCGGACGAGCGGTCGGGCAGGAGGTCGATCACTGCGGAGGCGTCGACGTCGACCAGGATGGTGCCGTAGGTACGGCCCTTGCGGAACGCGAAGTCGTCCACGCCCAACACCCTCGGACTGGACAGGGCTCTGGTGGCCGGCGGATCGGGCAGGGCCATCAACAGGCTGATCAGCGTGACCCGGCTGACCGCCACCGCGAGGACCGCCGCGATCCGCGCACCGGCCCGGCCTGCCAGGGACAGAGCGAGCTCCAGCAACAGGCAGTGCAGCAGCGGGGTGCGGCGCTGATAGCGAATGGTCAGGCCGTCGACTTGCTCGACGAACGTGCAGCGCGAGCAGTCACGTTGGTCGCAGAACAGGCGGCGCACCGACAGGTCGATGACCACCGGCCGCCTGGCGACGGAGGTATCGGCGAGATGCCGTTGGCAACGGCTGTGCACACGGCGTGCGGATGTCCCGCAGTCCGGGAAGACCACCGCGCGGCCTTCCGGAGTACACGCGGTGACATGCACCGTGCCACCCTCCACGAACACCCGCTTCACCTGTACCGACTTTAGGTGCGGGAACACGATATCCAGAAGCTCGTCACACATAGATGACGATGCCAGAAATGTGACGCTCCGTCACCCGTCACGAAAATCTTGCCTGAACCCTGAAATTCTCCACCAGCGCTCACCTCGTTCCCCCAGACCTGCTCTTGTTCCCCACCCACAGATCGGCTGGAGGCGGGCGAAGGGTGGGACGGGCGGTGGACTGCAACGTGGAAGACAGCCCGGCCGGTGTGTCGTCTGCCCGGTCCGCGCAGTGGGCGTATCGAAGTCACGCCCCACGTAACCTCTTCCTGTGCCAGCCTCCCGCCTGCATTGCATCGCCGTTCTTGTGCTCGAGGGTGCGAAGCCGCTCGATGTCGGAATTCCCGCGCAGGTTTTCACGACCCGCGCGAGCATGCCGTACGAAGTGCGGGTGTGCGGGGCGACACCCGGTCTCGTGACCGGCGGCGATGGCCTCGCGTACTACGTCGCCCACGGCCTCGACGCGCTTGCGTGGGCCGACATCGTCTTCGTCCCCGGCTACCGGTTCCCGGACCGCGACGACCCGCCGCAGGCCGTCGTCGAGGCACTGATCGCCGCCCACGACCGGGGCGCGCGGCTCGCCGCCATCTCGACGGGCGCCTTCGCGCTCGCCGCCACGGGCCTGCTCGACGGCAGGCGCGCCACGACGCACTGGCACTACACGCGGGCACTCGTGGCCAGGCATCCGCTCGTCCAGGTCGACGAGAACGTGCTGTTCGTCGACGAGGGCAGTGTGCTCACCTCGGCCGGCGCCGCCTCCGGCATCGACCTGTGCCTGCACATCCTGCGCGGCGACCTCGGAGTGGCCGCGTCCAACCACGCGGCCCGGCGTCTGGTTGCCGCCCCCTACCGCAGCGGCGGCCAGGCCCAGTACGTGCCGCGCAGCGTCCCCGAGCCGCTCGGCGAGCGGTTCGCCGCCACCCGCGAGTGGGCGCTGCACCGGCTCGGCGAGCCCCTCACCCTCGACATACTGGCGCGGCAGGCCGGGGTCTCGCCGCGCACGTTCTCCCGGCGCTTCGTCGAGGAGACCGGCTACACGCCGATGCAGTGGGTGATGCGCGCCCGCATCGACCTGGCCCGCGAACTGCTCGAGCGCTCGCAGCGCAGCGTCGAACAGATCGCCGCCGACATCGGGCTCGGCACCGGCGCGAACCTGCGCCTGCACTTCCAGCGCATCCTCGGCACCACACCGAGCGAGTACCGGCGCACCTTCACCCGGGGCGAGTAACCCGCCCGGCACCGCGTGGCGGGATCCTTTTGAACCATGGCGATCCCGCCACTGTCAGAGGCGCTAGCCTCGGGCGACCCTGGTGGCGAAGGGAAGGGACATCACTCATGACTCGCATCGCCATCAACGGATTCGGCCGCATCGGACGCAATGTGCTGCGCGCACTGCTGGAGCGCGACAGCGCCCTCGAGATCGTCGCCGTCAACGACCTGACGGAGCCCGCCACTCTCGCCCGGCTGCTCGCCTACGACAGCACGGCCGGCCGGCTCGGGCGCCCGGTGACCGTCGACGGGGACACCCTCGTCGTTGACGGCCGTCGGATCACGGTGCTGGCCGAGCGCGAACCGGCGCAGCTGCCGTGGGCCGAACTCGGCGTCGACATCGTCCTGGAAGCCACCGGCCGCTTCACCTCGGCCAAGGCCGCCCGCGCCCACCTCGACGCGGGCACGAAGAAGGTACTCGTCAGCGCGCCGTCGGACGGCGCCGACGTCACGCTCGCGTTCGGGGTCAACACCGACGCCTACGACCCGGCCGTGCACACGATCGTCTCGAACGCCTCCTGCACCACCAACGCGCTCGCGCCGCTGGCCGCGGTCCTCGACGAACTCGCCGGTATCGAACACGGGTTCATGACGACGGTGCACGCCTACACGCAGGAGCAGAACCTGCAGGACGGTCCGCACCGCGACGCCCGTCGCGCCCGGGCCGCCGGCGTCAACATCGTGCCGACCACGACCGGCGCCGCCAAGGCGATCGGCCTGGTGCTGCCGAACCTCGACGGCAAGCTGTCGGGCGACTCGATCCGCGTACCGGTGCCGGTGGGCTCGATCGTCGAACTCAACACGACCGTCACCCGCGACGTGACGCGCGACGACGTGCTGGCGGCGTACCGCGCCGCAGCGGAGGGGCCGCTCGCTGGCATCCTCGAGTACTCGGACGACCCGCTCGTGTCGTCCGACATCACGGGCAATCCCGCCTCGTCGATCTTTGACTCGGCCCTCACCCGCGTCGACGGCCGCCACGTCAAGGTGGTCGCGTGGTACGACAACGAGTGGGGCTTCTCGAACCGCGTGATCGACACGCTCGAGTTCCTCGCCACCCGCTGACCGGACGCCGGGGGTGGGACCCCGCCTCCGGCGACCGCGCCGGCCAGCACTTCCTTTGGGCGCTCTAGATGATTCCAAGGGGTTAGTTGTATGAGGGCTCGACGTTGGTGACGCTCTCGCGGAGGCGTGCTGCTGGCGGCTTTCCGGCGGCAGCACTATGCGGCCGGTGGTAGTTGTAGTGGATGTTCCACACTGTGATCGCGGCTGACCGGGCGTCCTCGCTGGTGAACTCGCGGGCGTAGAGGACTTCCTCGGCCATGATGCGCTGGTAGCACTCCACCTTCCCGTTGTGCCGAGGTGTGTATGGTTTGGTTCTCTGATGCCGGGTGCCTTGCCCGACGATGCGGGCGAAGTCGCCGGAGCGGTAGCAAGCGCCATTGTCGGTGACGACCCGGTGGATGTGGTTGATGCCGTGGGCGGCGAACCAGACCTTCGCCCGGGCGAGGAAAGCAGCAGCCGTCGCGCCCTTCTCATCGCCCAGCGGTTCTGTGTAGGCGAGCCGTGAGAAACCATCGACGATGGAGTGCAGGTAGACGTAGCCACGCTTCGCCCCGGCCGACTTCGCCCGACTAGCGACCTTGGCCTGATCGCTGTCCCGGCCGTGGATCCGCCACCCGCCGCCATCAGGGATCCGGCCGACCTTCTTCACATCCAGGTGCACCATGTGTCCGGGCCAGCGGGCGATGATCTTCCCCGGCTTCCGGTTGTTCTCACCGCCTGGGTCGATGAAGCGGCGTTCGCCGAGGCCGAGCCGGGTCAGGTGTCGGCTGACAGTTCGCCGGTTGATCACAAAACCGATACTCACAAGTTCGTCGGTGATCCGTTGCGCGGACCACTTGTGCTCGCGGCGCCAGGACTCGATCTGCTCGATGACCCATGCTGGAGTCGCGTTCGGACTCCGGTGCGGACTCGACGGCCGGTCTTGCAATCCCGCATCACCGTGTAGCCGCCAGCGATTTACCCACTTGCTGGCGCATGCGCGAGAGATGCCCATCTCAGCGGCGACGTGGGCGATGGGACGTGTCTGGCACCGCTTCACGAGCCGCCTACGGCCCTCGACGCTCAGGGGCGCATTCGCGTGGGGCACTCGTCGTCCTCTCGAAGTCAGACGACGGCAGGCGCGACACCTATCGTGCGCGCCTGCCGCATTGCGGCCTTTCAGTCCTGCGGTGCGACGCGGATACGGTTCCCGTCAGGATCGGCTGCGAGGAAGGTCAGCCCGAACCCCGCATCATGAGGCTCGCGCAGGATCGTGACCCCCTTGGAATTCCACTGCTTAAAGGTCGCGTTGAGCTCGTCGGGTCCACCGTCGATGGCCAGGCAAACCTCACTGGTGCGCGGGACGTCCGGTGACAGATCCTCGAACTGGCCAGACCACAGAGCGAGGTCAGCGCCTGGCCCGAGGTCGAAGGTGATGTATCCCGAAGTCTCGAACGAGGGGCTCATGCCGAGGAGGTCGCCGTAGAAACGAGCTGCGGCGGGAGCGTCGTTCACGTAGACGATGGACACGACGGATGTGGTCATGGTTGTTCCTTCTCACAGGTCGTAGGTACGCATCCACCAGCCTGACCGGGATATGCGCCGCATCGTGTCGCAATTCCTGAAAAAATTGGTGTGTGACCCCAGATCGCTTCTTCACCCTGATGCTGCTCCTCAAATCGAGGGATGCCGTGACCACACAGGAACTTGCCTCAGCGCTCGGAGTGTCCCTTCGAACCATCACCCGAGACCTGAACTGGCTCCGCGACGCCGGTCTGCCGGTGACCGCACACCGGGGCCGCCTCGGAGGCGTGACCATGCTGCCCGGGTCCGGGCTCGACCTCACGCGACTCACACCGGGCGAGCGTGATCATCTGTCGCTCACTGGGCTGGATGAGAAGCAACGTGCGGAGCTCAACGCATCGGTCGAAAGCCAGCGCGCGCTCTCCAAGATCGTCGCTACACAGCCACGTCGAGTTCATGAGCTCTTGCCGCTCACCGACGTAGTGCACGTGGACAGCCGTCCCTGGCGTCAGGCACGAGCTTCCGGCACGACTCCGGCTTCGCTGATCGGCGCAGTGCGGCGAGGTCGCCGGCTACGGATCGAGTACGACAGCCCACGCGAGTCATGCCCACGCGACCTGGTCGTGGATCCCTACGGGCTGTTCGCCAAGGCCGGCATCTGGTACCTCGTCGCCGACTGTGCCCGAGTGCCACGGATGTACCGACTCGAACGGATCACGACGTGGAAAGAAGTCGACCAGCCACGACGGATCCGCGAGAGCCAGACCCTGGCCACCGTCGCTGCAGCGCTCATTGATCAGTGGGAGCACAACCACGCGATAGAG
Organism: Streptomyces sp. NPDC002896; assembly: GCF_040295225.1. Lineage (NCBI taxonomy): Bacteria > Bacillati > Actinomycetota > Actinomycetes > Kitasatosporales > Streptomycetaceae > Streptomyces > Streptomyces sp. NPDC002896. The sequence goes on from NZ_JBEOVA010000040.1 coordinate 44,477, forward strand.
GTCAGCGCCACCATCGACCAGACCCAGATCGAGCGAGCGCAACGGATCTTTGGCCTACGACTCGTCCCGGACGACCATGAAGAATCCGCCACTGGCCGCAAGGTAACGATCCGCTTCCTGCATCTGGAGGACGTGCGAGCACTACTGCCGTTCGGGAGCGCCATCACTGTGCACGGCCCCACCGAAGCCAGGGCTCACCTCCGCGACCTCGCCACCAATCTTGCCCACCACTATGCGCCGTCACCAACGTCCTGACCCGCAACAGTTAGTGATCGTACGAAGTCAGCGAACGGAGGGTGTCGTGTCCAGTGTGATCGTTGTGCCAGATCACGGCGGTCAGCGCGAGTATTCGCTGCATGACGCGGGCGATGACACCGCGGGGTGTGCGCCCTCGGTGCTGTTCGAGGTCGAGCTGTCCCTTGAAAGTCTCGTTGACCGACTCGATGACCTGCCGCAACGGCTTGAACAGGGATCCGCCGGGCCGCTGCCGTTCGCCCTTGCGGGTCGGCCGTAGCAACTGGATTCCCTCCTGGGCGAGTTCTTGTTCGAAGTCGCGGCCGAAGTAATTCTTGTCGCCGATCAGCGTCTGGCCGGGCCGGGCGGCGACGAGGTGTGGTTCGGCCGCAAGCAGGTCCAGCAGGGTCTCGCGCTCGTCGGCCTTGGCTCCGGTCAGGGCGAAGGCGATCGGCAGGCCCTGGAGGGTGCACACCAGGTGCAGCCGCAGGCCCCAGAAGAAGCGGCTGTGCCTGGCGCAGTAGCCGTACTGCGCCCATCCGGCCAGATCGGAGCGCTTGACGGTCTCCCGCGAGCGGCCGCATTCGACCGGGGTGGAGTCCACGATCAACACGTCGTCGCTCCACACCGAGGTGCTGATGGCCAGGATCCGGGTGATACGGCGGAGCAGGTCGGCGGCCTTGCGCAGCCGCATGTTGTAGCCGGGTTGCTGCGGCAGGTACGGGAAGAGGTGCCGCATGTGGACCCGGGCATGCCGCAGCCACCTGGCCTCGGAGGTGAAACCGAGCATGGCCTGCATCATCGCCAGGGTGACCAGCTCGGCGTCGGTGAGCTGCGGCGCGATTCCCACGGACGGCCGCCACGGCGCCAAGTCCGGACGCTCCTTCAGCAGATCGTCTGTTGTCGCATAAAACGCTGTCGCGAGGGTGTCCAGGTTGTTCGTCACACAACGATCTTGGACGCCCTCGTTCTCGTCTCCGCAGACACGTGACTGAGCGCCACACAGTTGGCTGGTTGAACACCTTCTGGCGTCTCCCTTGATCGCGAGGAAGATCCCGCCGGTAGAGTCGGCTTGAGGACGGTGTCACCTGGGGGGACTGATGACAGCAGTGGATGCAGTGCCCATAGTCTTCGTTCACGGGACGCGCTTCAGCGCGGGACAGTGGAGCATGCAGCTCGCCGCACTCCGGGACGAATTCCCGGTAGTCGCCATCGACCTGCCCGGCCACGGAGAGCGCTCGGCTCAGCCCTGGAGCCTGAGCACCGCGACGGAGATCATCGCTTCCGCGGTCGACTCGCTCAACCGCGGGCCTGCTCTGGTCGTCGGGCACTCGCTCGGCGGATATGCCTCGCTGGAGTTCGCGCGGCGCCGTCCGGAACAACTGCGCGGGCTGATCCTCGCGGGAGCCAGCGCCTCAACCCGCGGCCTCCGGGCAGCGCCATATCGGTGGGTCGCCCGGCTGGTCCCTCGCATGCCGGCGGATCGCCTGGCCCGGTGGAACGACCGGTTGCTGCGGCGGCTCTACCCGCGGGAAGTGGTGGAGGCGACCATCCATGCCGGCTACGCCTTCCATACCCTGCCAGCAGCCTGGGACGAAGTACTCGGACGCTTCGACGCGGGTGCGATGCGTTATGTGAAGGCTCCGGCTCTCATCCTGAACGGTGAGAAGGACGCCGTCTTCCGCGCCGGGGAGGCGGACTTCGCCCGCGCGCATCCGCACGCTCGCGTCGAATTGATCCCGCGGGCACGACACCTCGCGAACTTCGACGACCCCGATGCCTTCACTGATGCCGTCCGACGCTTCGCCCGCCAACTGCCTGCCGCCAGCTGAGCACGCCACGGCCGGGATCACCTGGCGCCCCTGAACACCTCGACAGCGACCGCGCACTCAGCTGTGATGCTCAGTCACAAGACACCCCTTGGAATTGATCATCTAGTTGACCAGTCGGGTCAACCAGAGCGCTCCTTACCTTGTTTGGCGGGTTGATTCCGGTCCTTCGTACGATCGGGAGACCCAGGGGCCTGGGTGTGGATGAAAGCGCTCATGCCGTATCTGTGGCTTTGACTGATAGGCCGCCCAATGCCCCGCGACGACACGGCCACTCATTGGGATGAGCGAACAGAGATCGCTTCGTAAGGACACGTCGGCGTGGTCGTCTGCAGGGAACCAGTCAACCGATCGACGAGGGAGGCTCGGGTGCCCGAGCTCTGGGCGGGGACGGATGCCGGCAAGGCCGCGCACCACTGCACGGTGATCGATGCGGAAGGCACGAAGGTGCTCTCGCGCCGAGTGCCCAACAACGAGGCAGAGCTGCTGGAGCTGATAGGCGACGTCCTCGCACTGGCTGAGGACAGCCCGGTGACCTGGGCCGTCGACCTGAACGCCGGCGGGAGCGCGTTGCTGATCGCTCTGCTGGTCGGCCATGATCAGCGGCTGCTCTACATTCCTGGCCGGACCGTCCACCACGCCTCCCGCGGCTACCGGGGGGACGGCAAGACCGATGCGAAGGACGCCTACGTCATCGCCGACCAGGCGCGGATGCGCCGGGACCTACAGCCTCTGCAGGAGTGGGACGAGATCGCGGTGGACTTGAAGATCCTCACCGCCCGGCGCTACGACCTCGCCGCAGACCGCACTCGCGCCATGACCGGAGTCAGCCCGGGCTGCGCCGCGAACGGTAGCTCGCTGAGCTGCCCCCGTCGGGCGCCGATCGTTGGTACCTGGACGCGTATGTTCGGGGTGGTGTCGACGAACAGATCGTCGAGGGCGTGCAACAGCTCCTCGCGGATGCGGAGGTCGCCGACCTAGGGAGCATGCAGCGGCAGTCTGTCCGCAGTGCCGTGTACTAGGGAGTCTCGGCCGCAGGGTGGCCGCGATCAGCGAGGGGGAACGTGCGCTTCAGCGGCTGTTGGATGCCCGTGCAGCGGTGGCCGAGCGGGTTTCTGCTGTCGTGGAGCTGGCCCGCGGTGCGGTTGCGGGCCCTCGGGTGTCTCGACGGGCCGAGGGGATGCGAGCGGACCGGCTTCCACCATCTGCACGCCGCCGAAGTCCACACCTTCACCCCGAGGTTCGGACCTCACTCGGGCGACAGACGGCCACGCCGCGCCCGAAAAGCCTGAAACCCACAGGCACACACAGAGTTCCCGAGACGCTTGATGCCCCAGAGAAGATTCCCTCAGTCCAGTGTGAGCCGGGCGATGAGCGGGAGATGGTCGCTGCAGGTAGGGGGGAGGCTGCGGATGTGACCGACGGTCGCCGAGCGGGCCATGATCTGGTCGATCCGGGCTAGTGGGAAGGAGGCGGGGAAGCTGAAGGCGAAGCCCCGTGCCGGTACGTTCATCTGTGAGGTCAGCGGGGTCAGCCCACGGTCGTCGACCGTGCTGTTGAGGTCGCCGAGAAGTATCACCGTGTGCAGCTTCTCGGCGGCGACGGCCTTGCCCAGCAGGCCGGCGCTTTCGTCGCGCCAGGACGAGGCGAGGCCGGCTGTGTGGATGCGGACTGAGGGCAGGTGCGCGACGTACACCGCGATCTCACGGTGCTGAGTGCGGGCCACGGCCCGTAGCCCGCGGCTCCAGGGCTCTGTGATCCCAGCGGGTTTGATGTCCAGCTTCTGGACATCGGTGAGCGGGTGTTTCGACCAGAGTCCGACGGTGCCCACGACCGCGTGGTATGGGTAGCGCGGGGCGAGGATTCTTTCATAGACCGGTAGTGCCGCCGGTACGAGCTCCTCCAGGCCGATTAGGTCGGGCTCGGCCTCGGCCAGGGAGCGGGCCGTGCCCGCAGGGTCAGTGTTCTCGTCGCTGACGTTGTGCTGCACCACGACCATGTCGTGCGCACCGGGCTTCGCCTTGGGCAGCAGCAGCCCTCCGAAAAGGTACGTCCAGGCCGCCACCGGCAAGAGCAGGGCTACCAGGGCGACAGCTGAGCGGCGCAGCAGCGCCAGGCCGAGCAGCACCATGATCACCAGGCCAGACCAGGGCAGGAACGATTCCAGCAAGCTGCCCAGGCGTCTGGGGGTGTTCGGAACCAGCCGATGGAACGCCAGCAGCAGCGATGTCAGCGCCGCCAGCGCGGCGAGCACCCGCCCCCGCGTCCAGGACGACCGATCGCTTGCGTTCCCGCCCGCAGACCACCACCTTGTCCCCCGGGGTGTTGCCGTCTTCACCGTCGACGTCGCACCGCTGCCCCGCTCACTCATGGCTTCCCATCCGCACGCTCTTTGCTCTTGCTCTCCAGGACGAGCCACCCGGTGAATCAGGTTCTGTTCGTCGCAAGTGTGACGGCACACATATCGCGAGACCGTCTACAGCTACCTGCGCGCCATCCCCGCCCCGGCCCCACGATGACGCCGTAACCCGTCGCGTCCGGCGGCCCACGCTCACCGAGCGACCCGTCGCCAGCCCTATGGCGGCTGGTGGCAGGTTCGTTAACGGCACCCCGTGTACCAGGACGCCCGCCCGGGGGACATCCCGCACGCCACCATGAACACCCGCATCGCCCAGCAGGTGGCGGCTTCGTTCGGGATCGCGATCGTCGCCATGGTCTTCCAGTCGCTCCTGGAGCACGGCGCGACGGGGGCCTTCCACGGCGCGTTCTGGTGGGCGATCGGCATCACGGTCGCCGCGCTCATCCCCTCGCTCTCCCGGCGAAGGCGAAGGCGACGGTCCCGGCCGCTACCGGGCGCTCTCAGGCGAGCGGCCAGCTACGTAGGGCGGCGTCGGCCATCTCCTGGAGGTCGTCGCGACCGATACCGCTCGCGGCCTGCACGGCGATGCCGAATGCCAAGGTGGTGACGTAGCGGGCGAGCAGCCCCGGATCGGCCTCCGGAGGCAGTTCGCCGTCGTCGACGGCTTGCTGGAACCGGTCCCGGAGCTGAGAGCAGCCGTTGGTGCGCCAGGCGGCGAGCAGGTCGCGGACCGCCTGCCCGGAGTCGCCGGTGGCCAGGGCGCCCTGGACGCCCAGGCATCCGTGGGGGTGGGCCGGCCGGGTGGTGGTCCGGACGGTGCCGGCCAGGACCGCGGCGGCCACGCCGAGGGCGGTCGGCTCCTCCAGGGCCCGGGCGAGGTATGCGCTCGGGCCCTCGGTGTAGCGGTCCAGGGCCTTTCGGAACAGCTCCTCCTTGTTCCCGAAGGCCGCGTACATGCTGGTGGTCGAGATGCCCATCGCCTCGGTCAGGCCAGCCAGGCTGGCGCCCTCGTAGCCGTGTTCCCAGAAGAACAGCATGGCGCGTTCGAGAGCCTCTTCGGCGTCGAATCCCCGGGGCCGGCCGATGGGGCCGCTCTGTCTGGTAGCCACCCTCGGAGCCTACCGCTTCCGCATCGATCGATGCGGAAGCGGTAGGGGCTCCGTGGCGAGGCCCACGACGAGGGCACCGCACCGCCGAGCGCATCCCCCGTGAGAGCTACCGGCGCCGTCTGCTCGCGGGTGAATCGCGGATGTCGCGGTGTTCCTAGCGTGGTCGTCGGGTCGCCGCCTGGGCGGCCGACTACCAAGGGGAGGCCATGATGTACACGTCATCCACCACGCGCCACGAGGGGGGCCACGACCGGCTTGCGGATGCCTCCGGTCCGAGCGGCGTCTCCGGTCCGAGCGGCGGCCGCGTCGGCCGGATCTGCCGCTCTCCGCTCGGCTGGATGCTGATCGGAATCGCCGGCGTCGGCGCGGTCTCGGCTGCGACCGCGACCGGCCCCGGACCGGTGCCGGTGCTGGGAGCGGCCGTTGCGGTGGCTGTCTACTGGGCGGTCATGCGCTTCGTCGCGCGACGGCCGATGCCGGAGATCGCCCGGCGCGGGGCCGTGCGGGAGGCCTTGCTCGGCGGCGGGATCGGTCTGGGCTTCATCCTCGTATCCGCCCTGGTGATCACGGCGTTCGGAGGCTACTCGTTCTCCTGGGCCGGAAACGGTTTCTTCTCCGTCGTGGCGTCCGCGGTCGCCGTGCAGGCGGGCGCGGCAGTCACGGAGGAGCTGATGTTCCGCGGCCTCGCCCTGCAAGCCCTGGAGCGGCTGTTCGGCAGCCGTGCCGCTGTCGCGATCACCGCGCTGCTCTTCGGCGCCGCGCACCTGGCCAACCCCGGGGCCACCGCGTGGAGCGCACTGGCGATCGCCCTCGAGGCGGGCGCGCTGCTCGGAGCGGCGTTCCTGTGGCGGCGCAGCATCTGGTTCGTCGTGGGTATGCACTTCGCCTGGAACGCCACCGAGCAGCTGCTCGGCATCCCGGTCTCGGGCAACACCGAAAAGGGGCTGCTGTCCGTGCACGTCAGCGGTTCGGGCCTGCTGACCGGCGGAAGTTTCGGTCTGGAGGCGTCGATCGTTACCGTCCTCATCAGTGTGGCGCTGGCGGTCCCGATGTTCGTCCTCGCCCACCGGCGGGGCGGTCTGCTGCCCCGTCAGCACGTCGCCCGCTGAGCCCTGCGCGCGGCACCGCCCCCGGCTGACCGGAACGGAACGGAGACGGAAGTGATGATGCTCAGGTGGTCTCGGAGACCACCGCTGCTGCGGAGGCCGCTCGGTTGGTTGACGGGGCGTCAGCAATCCGTCAAGGACGGTGTTCTCGCGCTGGTTCTCACCGTGCTGGCCTTCGTACCGACCCTGTCGCAGATCGGGGCGCAGATCGGCGACCTGCCTGATCACCCGTCAAGCCCGCTGAGCATCGGGCTGACCCTGGCGCAGACCCTGCCGCTGACGGTACGCACCCGACGGCCCGCGGCCTGCCTCACCGTCGTCGGCTGCGCCTTCGCGGTGCATCAGGCGCTGGGTTGTCCGGCGACGTTCGGGACTGTCGGGCTCTACCTGGCCCTGTACTCCGCCGGAGCCCACCAGGTCTCCTTCCGCCGCGCTCTCGCCGCCGCGGCGAGCACGGGCTACGCCGTGCTGGCGGTCGTCCTGCACCACCTCGGCTCACCGCAGCGGATCCCGGACTACCTCGCGTTCTCTCTGGTTCTGGCCGGAGTCTGGGCGGTGGGCAGCGGCGTACGCAGGCGTCGGGCGGAGGAGGCCGAGCGGCGGCGGCTGGCCGCCGAGGTGGCCGCGGCCGCCGAGCGCGCACGCATCGCGCGCGAACTGCACGACGTGGTGACCCACCATGTGACGGCCATGGTGGTCCAGGCCGACGCGGCGCAGTTCCTGCTCACGTCCGCGCCGGAACGCGCCGGTGACAGTCTGACAGCTGTCAGCGACACCGGTCGCCGGGCGCTCACCGAACTGCGGTACCTGCTCGGCGTGCTGGAGGCGACCGGTCAGTCCGCCTCCGCCTCCGCCTCCGCGGACCGGGCACCCACCCTGGGAAAGGTGGGGGACCTGGTCGCGCAGGCCCGCATGTCGGGCCAGCCCGTCGAGTTCACCGAGCGGGGCGAGTGGCGGGCGCAGAGCGTGGACGTGGAACTGGCCGCGTATCGCGTGGTGCAGGAGGCGCTTACCAACGCGATGAAGCACGCGGTCGGGCAGCGGACACGGGTCCTGGTCCAGCACGGTGACGAGCACATCGAGATCGAGGTGGCCACCGAAGGATCCGCCCCCTCCTCGGCGTCCTCACCCGCTGCCCGAAAGGTGGGCCGTGGTGGCGGACGAGGCCTGACGGGGCTGCGTGAACGGGTGCGGATGCTCGATGGTGAACTGGTGGCCGGACCCCGGCCCGACGGCGGGTTCCGTGTCCGTGCCGTGATCCCCACCCAGCCCGCGCAGGAGTGACCCGTGAGCGATGCGCCGCCGCCGATCCGCGTACTCGTCTGCGACGACCAGGAATTGGTGCGCACCGGCTATGTCACCATCTTCTCCGCCCAGCCTGACCTGGAGGTCGTCGGGGAGGCCGAGAACGGGCACGCCGCAGTCCAGGCCACGCAGCAACTGCGCCCCGACGTGGTCGTGATGGACATCCGGATGCCCCTGCTGGACGGCATCGAGGCGACCCGTCGGCTGGCCGGCCCCGACGCCGTGGCACCACCGAAGGTACTGGTCGTCACCACCTTCAACGTCGACGCCTACGTCTACGACGCGTTCCGAGCCGGGGCGAGCGGCTTCCTCCTCAAGGACTCGCCCCCTGCGGAGTTGGTGGGCGGCATCCGGACGGTCGCCCGGGGCGAGGCACTGCTCGCACCGGCCGTCACCCGCCACCTCATCGGCCACTTCGCCGAACGGCTGCGCCCGGCGGACACCTCCCGGCCGGCCAGGGAGGAAGTCATGAGCGCGCTGACCGTCCGCGAACTGGAAGCGCTCCAACTGATCGCCGAGGGACTGTCGAACGCGGAGATCGCCGCGGCGATGTTCATCACGCCCGAGACGGTCAAGACCTATGTGTCGCGGATCCTGACCAAACTCGACCTGCGCGACCGCGTCCAAGCCGTCGTCCTCGCCTACCGGATCGGCCTGGTATCCGACACGTCCTGAGCCGGCACGGCCTCAGAAGGCCGTCACGACGATCTTCTTCCCGGCGTGCAGCCCCTTCTCGAGGTGGCGGTGTGCCTCGACGACGTCGTCAAGGGAGAACACCTTGTCGTCGACGGCGGGCCGCAGTGCACCGAGGTGCACGCCCGCGTTCAGGAAGGCCGCCATACGCTTCACCACGACGGCGTCGAGGGTGTGCTCGAAGCTCCGGTAGCTGAAGATCGTGAGCGGTGGGCCTCCAGGGAAGGGCGTGGGCCGCGGGTCCAGGAAGCCTGCGGCGACCAGTGTTCCGCCGGGGCGGGCCGCTTTCAGGAGATCCTGCTGGCCGGGGCCCATGACAAGGTCGAGGACGATGTCCGCGCCGGTCCCGCCGGTGTGGTGGTCGACGGCTTCGGCGATGTCCGGGTGGTCGGTGGCGACGACCGCGGCGGCGCCGGCGGCGAGCAGCTCGTCCTTCCTCGCGGTGTGCCGAGTGACGGCGATGGGCACGGCACCGATCTGATTGGCGATCTGCATCGCCGCCCGGCCGACGGCGCCGGACGCGGCGGTGATGAGGACGTGGTCGCCGGGTCGGATCCTCGCCTTCTCGACGAGCGCGCCGTAGGCGGTGGAGTAGGCGACCCAGATCGCCGCTGCCTCCGTGATTCCGAGCCCGGCCGGCCGGGCGACGACCCGGCTTGCGGGGATCGTGGTGTATTCGGCGTAGCTGCCTCGGGCGCTCGCGTCCGGAACGGCCGTGAGGATGACCGGATCGCCGATCTTCAGCCCGGTGGTCTCGGGGCCCAGCGCGTCGAGGACGCCGGTTCCTTCGACACCGAGGCGAGCGTGCGGCAGGGGGACGGGTGCGGGCGAGGTGCCGGAACGCATCATCTGGTCGAGCGGGTTGACGGCGAACGCCTCCATCCTGACCCGGACCTCGTCGGCTGCGGGCTCGACGACGGGCTCCTCGACGACGTGCATGACCTCCGGCCCGCCGAACTCGTCGAACACAACGACTCGTGGCATGGTGACTCCTCCGCATCCGGTGCTGGTTGGTTGCTCGAGGAAGACGCTACGGAGCCGTGGGTTACCTCCTGGTACCTTCGACCTTCATGCAGAATGTGGACGGAGCAGCCTCCCTCGCCGACTGCCCCACGCGTCTGGCGGTCGAGATCATCTCTGACAAATGGGCCGTGCTCGCGCTCTTCGGACTCAGCCAGAAGCCTCGCAGGCACGGTGAGCTCGTCGACCTCATCGGCGGCGTCTCGCGCAAGGTCCTCACTCAGACGCTGCGCCGGCTCCAGCAGTACGGCCTGGTCGACCGCCATGCCGAAGCGCCGCGGCGGGTCGAATACAGCCTCACCGACCTCGGCCGGACCCTCATCGAGCCCATCGAGGTCCTGACGAACTGGGCGAGGGAGTACGGCGGGGACATCGCCGATTTCCAGGAGGCGGCGGAAGCCGCTCCTTCTGCTCGGGTTCGCCCGGCGGGTTGATCTCGCGATGGGCGTCGCCCCGCCGGTGGGGCGACGTCGACGCCGCTCGGCCTCCGCTGCCGCTCAGTTCGGTCGCCACCGCCCGCAGCACACCCATTCCGCATCGATCGATGCAGAAATGCTACGGTCTACTTCTGCATCGATCGATGCGGAAATGGAAGGAGGTTGTCCGCATGGGACTGCTTGAGGGGAAGACCGCTCTCGTCACCGGAGGCGGCTCGGGGATCGGCCTGGCCAGTGCCGTACGGCTGGCGGCCGAGGGCGCGCACGTGTTCATCACGGGCCGGCGCAAGGCCGAACTCGACGCGGCCGTCGAGACGATCGGTTCGGCGGCCACCGCGGTGGCGGGCGACATCTCCGACCTGGCCGACCTGGATCGGCTCTACGAGACGATCCGCCAGCGGGGGCGGGGCCTGGACGTGCTGTTCGCCAACGCCTCCGTCGCCGCGTTCGCGACGCTCGAACAGGTCACCGAGGAGCACTTCGACAGACTCTTCGGCATCAACGCCCGCGGCACGCTGTTCACCGTCCAGAAGGCGCTGCCGCTGCTCAACGACGGCGCCTCGGTCATCCTGAACGGCTCCACCAACGTGGACGTCGGCGCGGAGGCGTTCGGCGTGTACGCGGCGAGCAAGGCCGCCACCCGATCGTTCGCCCGGACCTGGGCCAACGAACTCAAGGGACGCGGAATCCGGGTCAACACGATCACGCCCGGCCCGACCGACACTCCTGGTCTGTCGGGGCTCGCGCCCGACCCGGAGCAGGCCGCCGGCCTCCGGCAGGGCCTGGCCGCACAGGTGCCGCTGGGCCGGCTCGGGCGCCCGGAGGAGATCGCCGCCGCCGTGGCCTTCCTCGCCTCCGAGCAGAGCAGCTTCATCACCGGTTCGAGCCTGTACGTCGACGGAGGCCTGAACCAGATCTGAGTAGGTCCCGGTCTCCAATCTCTGACCCACGGTGCAAAGTAGCCGCTACTGCTCGAACGTCAGCTGCCTGGAGACTTCGAGTGCGGCATGACGGGCCTGGACTTCTCCGCCGAGAGAGTGGAGGGGAAAGCCATCCTGTCCGATGCTTCAGTCTCAATCACCCGATCCAAGAGAGAGGCAGTTGCCGCAGATGGACTTCTCGTCCACAGCGCGGAACGGCTGACGGCAGATCTCGCAGAGATCGGGAAAGGCAGCGGCGCAGTTGAAGCAGAAGTTGGTGGGGCGGTCAGCCGCGGCAGCAGTGACCGCGCCTCCTACCAGGGTGTCGGTGCCGCAGTCCGGGCACGAGTCAACCGGAGGGGTGGACGGTTGGCTGAACAGATCGCTTATCGGTGGGGGGCTGCGCCAGGGAAGGCGGAGGACTTAGGTCGCGTAATTCCACGCGGCCAGCTGTGAATCCGTGGTCGCGGAGCAGAACAGGCACGAGGTCGGATCGCCCGCCAGCAGAGCCCACTGCCGGCAGTCGGGACATAGCAGGGTGCGGGCCGCCGGGAAGACGGCGTCCTCATCGGCATGCCCGGCATCGAGAAGAGCCTCGCCCGCTACCCCCAGCTCTGCAGCCGCGTCGGCTTCGTTCTGAACCTGGCCGATGTCGACGCCTCCGCGCGGGCCCGGCTGTGGCACCGCGTCCGCGCCGAACACCGGGAGTGGGAGGCTGCGAGACAGCGTGTAACCACGCTCTGACGGCAGGTGCGGGACGAGCGGGACGAACTCGCCGTCCCCGACTGAGCATCACGCATCTGGACTGGGAGCCATCTGGGAGCCAACCCGCTCCCATAGCCCCTTCGGGACCGCTTGAGAGCGCCGTGAGTGAGCGCACTGACCAGGGAAAACGCTCTCCGCGCTGGCCGGATCAGCCGCCGAACCTCATTCGGGGCGAAGCGGTCATAGGTTCGAATACCGCCACCCCGACAGGAGAAAAACGTTCATGCTGCTTGGCCTGTTCTACCCGCCGCGGAAGACCGTCGACTTCGTGCAGGACGGACTCTTCGCCACCTGACACGGCGGGGCCGCCGACACCGGCTGGAAGACTGATGAAGATCTTGGGCTTCAGCCCTGCGAGTTCGGTTTCCAGTCCTGGACGAGGAGCCCGAGGAGTACCTCGTCCAGGAACTCGCCCAGCACCCACGCCGAGGAGCGCAGTACGCCCTCGCGGATGAAGCCGTTGCGTTCGGCGGAGCGCAGCATGGCGTGGTTGTCCGCCAGTGTCTCGATCTGCAGCCGCTGCAGGCCGCGGACCACGAAACCGTAGTAGCAGAGCGTCGCGACCACGTCCGTGCCGTAGCCCTTGCCGCGTGCCGCCGGCAGCAGCCCGAGTCCGATGTGGGCGGACCGGTGGTGGTTGTCGATGCCCCACAGCGTCGCGGTGCCGGCCAGGGCGCCTCCTTCCAGCTCCACCACGGAGAACGCGACGCTGCCTTGCGCCGTGTCGTCCACCACGAGCCGCGGGTCCTTCGAACCGGGTGAGATCGGCCGCCACGGCCCGGCCTCGGCCCGCGCGGAGTTGACCACGTCGTCGTAGAGCTCGGTCCGCAGAGTGGGGATGTCGCCCTCGTGCCGGGCCCTCAGCCCGATCTTGCTGCCCTTTAGCATGCGGGCTTCCTATCCGACTTGGCTCGCCTACGGCAAACGAATATATGGACAGCCCGAGTTGACGCAGTGGCGGCGGCAGCAGTCGTTGGGCGAGACGCCCGAAAACCGGTGGCACGGCCCCGTTGCGCGTCATTACCGTGCTGTCGGACCAAGTCCTCGAGGCGAGGAAGAGCCCTTGTACACCCTGTGAGACCTCCCAAGCGCTGATTCGTCGCGCGTCGCGCACTGCGCGCCGTGCTGCTTCTTGCTGCGGACTTTCTCACTGAAACCGGTGTACTTCTTTGCTCACCAACTGGGTGGTCACACCCACCTGCCTGCCCGTCGTTCTCCGCCGTTGCCACACGTGCGCTTCCGGACGCTTCCGGACAAGCGGCAAGTTCCGTGTCAACGCCAACCACAAGCTCATCGACGCCTGGCTCCTCGCGCTCTGTTCCGACTGTGGGGACACCACGAAGATCACGGTCCTGGAGCGCATGAACGTCCGCTCCGTACGGCCTGATCTGCTGGAGCGGATGCACGACAACGACCCCGGTCTGGCAGCCGAGTTGCTGCAGGATCCGGTCGTGCGGCGCCGTAACCGCATCGCCCTCGGCTGGGACGGAGCCTGGCGTCTCGACACGGGCAGACCGGATCACTTGGACCACGAGGTGATCGATGTCTCGGTCCGCTTCGCGGCGCGGATTCCTGTCCGGCCGGTGCGGCTGATCGCCGAAGGGTTTGGTCTGTCACGGACCGAGGTCGAGAGGCTGATCACGGAGGGCGCACTCGTCTCGGCCGTGCGGCTGAGCGGCAAACGCTCCGGCGACTTCACCTTCCTGCTCAAGCGCTGAGCCCGGTCGGGGCCAGGGCCTGTTCGGCGGGACCCGCCGGACAGGCCCTGGCCCCCGCCTCACAGCAGACCGTCCAGCCGTCGCACAGACGAGTGGTCGCCCATGCGCCGACGGGCAACGAGGGCTGCCTCCCAGCGGTCCGTGAGGCCGACCAGAAGGCGTCTGCACACCCGGGGTCACATGGGCATACCGCGCGGAGACGCTCGGGGTGGTAGAGGACGCTGGACACCGTGCCGGTGGATACGTCGGCGCGACGAGCGACGTCGGCGAGCCTCGCGCCGCCGTGACCGGTGCGTGCGGCTCCTTGGCCCCGGAACACGTAGGTCGTCCCATGGCACGAGCACCACGGCGACGAACTCCTCGTCGCGCCCGGCCAGGAGTGCGGCACGGCTCGGCGATCAGAAGGGCGCGCCAAGGGGATCGGTGATGACCTTCTCCGGTCCCCGGTCCCCGGTCACGGGATCGGCTGCTCGACGCGTTGCCCGCCGAGGCCGAGAGCGCAGCCGCGAGGATCGCCGCCGCGTTCGGCAGTGAGGTCATGTTCGAAGAGCAGGGGCGCCGCGACCTGATCGAAAGCAACGTCGACCCGGCCCAGCGCGGCCGGATGCTCGACGACGCGAACGCCGACTACGGCCGCCTGGCCCGCCTGATCGGACTGGACGAGCAAGGGAAACCGCCCGCCGGCGCCGAGTTCGTCTCCCGAACCACGCCCGTGAAGACCACCGTGCACCGCTATGACGGCGACGTCGCCGAGGTCGACGTGTGGTGTTCCGCCGTGTTCGGACTGACCGGCGAGAACGTCGAGGAAATCCCGCCGTCCACCAGCTGGCTCACCATGACTGTGACCTTGCGCTGGTACACGGGCGACGGATGGAAACTCACCGATCTGCAGCAGAGCGACGGCCCGGAGCCCAGTCAGTCGTAGTGCGGACCTTTATCCACAGGGCTAACACCGTCCGGCCGTAAGTGAGTGTTTGAGTACCTGAGAAGTGCAGGACAAGGCAGCTATGGAACGCTTGGAGAGAGCTGCCTGGGGCGGCTGCGAGAGCCGTTTCAGAGGCAGTTGGCAAGATCGTGGCTATGAATGTCACTCCTGTCACTCCGCCACGGCCGCTCGATGTTGCCGCGGTTTTTCCTCAACTGGTCCCGCTGGCACGCACGGCGACCCGGTTGCACCCCCGACCCGGGGCACCGACGTGGTGCGACAGCTCGGTCGGGGGGGGGGGCCCCCGGGGCCCCCCCCCCCCCGGGGGCCAAAACAGGGGGGCCCCCAAAACCTGAGAG
>NZ_JBEOVA010000041.1:0-58837 GCF_040295225.1 Streptomyces sp. NPDC002896
GACAACACAACATGCCATCACTGCCGCACGACAGCGGAACTATGTCTGACCAGCAGAAACACAGCCGTCACTCTCGGAAAGACAACGGCTTCTTAGCCCCCGTTGCGAGCTGGCTTGATCAGCTGGCGTGCTCGTCCTGCGGGGTGACGACCGTGGCGTGGTTGTCCTGCGGGGTTGCGGTCATGTGCTCGTCAGCCATCGCGGAACCAGCCGTCCCGAGGGCTGCCGCCGCTGCGACGGCGACAGTCACGAGGATCTTCTTGGTGCGGTCATTCCAACTCCTTGGGGAGACGGGACTTCCGTGCGCAGAGGGACCGTAGCGACAGCAGTGGCAGCTGTTCGAGCTGCCTGCACGGTTCTCGCCAGTGATTAGGCCTGATTCTTTCCCCATACATGCATCGGCCGCGACGGCTCCCCTCCGCGCCGCCGCGGCCGATCCCCCGTAGAAGAGAGGTCTGCTAGGCCGTCTCGTCCGACATGTGGTCGTCCAGTGGCTTGACCACGCCCTCAGTGCCGCCCGACATGTGGTCGTCGAGCGGCTTGACCACGTCTTCGCCGCCACCCGACATGTGGTCGTCCAGTGGCTTGGGGTCCTGTACGGGCTTCTCGGTGTCACTCATCGTTGTCTCCGCAGGGTGTCGTCGTGATCGGCAAGGCCCGTCCGGCGGCTCCCCCGTGGGTCGCCGGACGGGCCACTCGGAGCCGTCCAACATAGTGGTGCGGCCTCCTGGACAACCCGTCTGCCCCCCGATGCGACGGATCGACACCGATGAGAATGGCGGTCGGCGATAAACGAACGATGAACGCCCGGGCGGCGGCGTCAAGCTGCGGCGGCTGGGGCGAGTAGGGCACGCACGTCGGCTGCCTCGACGGACCCCAACTCTTCGAAGATTGCGAGCGCTTCGCCCCAGCACGCGCGCGCTCGATCGACCTGGTTGAGGCCCTGCAGCGCCTTGCCCAGCACTGTCAGTACTGTCCCCCTGCGCCACTCTCCGCCGATGCCGCGCAGGGCGATCGCCTGCTCTGCATGCGAGGCGGCGAGGGCGTAGCGGTGCGCTGCCAGGTGCACTTCTGCCAGCCGGAAGTATGTGACGCCCTCCCAGAGGGGCTGCCGATTCTCGTTGAAGATGCCCAGCGCCTCGGTCAATTGGTCCAGCGCCTCCCCGAGACGCCCGGCCCCCGTCAGGGCGATGCCGAGGGCGTATCGGCCGTTGGCGAGTCGCAGGGAGAGTCCTTGGCGGTCGTAGATTTCGACGCCCTTCTTCGCCAGTTCAACGGCAGTAGGGGTGGAACCCATGGCCAGGTGTGCTCGCGAGAGATTGCACAGCGCGGCGGCCTCGCCGGGCAGATCCTTCTCCGCACGGAAGTTGGCGAGGGCCTGGCTGAGGTATTCCTCGGCCTCCCGATAGCGATTCTGATAGACCGCGATGAACCCCCTGATATTCGGGGCGACACAGTTCGGTATCGGATCGCCTTCGGCGCGGGCCAGTTCAATGGCCAGTGCTGCCTCCGTATCTGCCTGGTCAAAGCGACCAGTGACGTGGAAGACGTTCGCAAGGGCAGTGCGTGAGCGAGCTTCCGCTCGCGGGCTGCCGGCTTGCTGGGCAGCAGCGCGCATCGCCAGAGTGGCTCGTTCGTAGCGCAGTGAGTTTGCCCCGGACTCCGACAGGTCCTTCGCCGCCAAGAGGAGATCTGCGGAGCGATGCAGCAACTCGTCGCTCGTGGACTGCTGAGCGCAGGCGAGGAGGCAGTCCGCCTCAGTGTGCAGCCAATCCAGGGCCTCTTTGCGGTCGGCGAAACTGAGCCCCTGGTGGCTGGTCGGCGACAAGTGATCCACCAACCGATCCCCCGGCCGCTCAATCGCATAGACCCCCGCCGCCGTAGCCAGATAGAAATCCAGCAGCCGCGACATCGCCGCATCCCGCTCGCTCGGCGGCTGTTCGTCGCGTTCCGCGCACGCACGCGCGTAGAGGCGGACCAGGTCGTGGTAGCGGTAGCGGCCCGGTGCCGCGGATTCCAGCAGGGACGTGTCGACCAGGGACTCCAGCAGGTCCTCTGTGTCCTCGACCGGGAGGTCCAGGACTGCCGCCGCGGCGGCAAGCGAGATGTCCGGGCCGTCTGCCAGCCCCAGCAACCGGAACGCCCGCGCCTGCGCCGGCTCCAGCTGGCCGTAGCCCAGCTCGAACGTCGCCTTGACCGCCAGGTCTCCGGCCTGGAGTTCGTCGAGGCGGCGGCGCTCGTCCGCGAGCTTCGCCGCAAGCACCGACACCGTCCACGTCCGCCGCGACGCCAGGCGGGACGCCGCGATGCGGATGGCCAGCGGCAGGAAGCCGCACGCCGCCACCACGTCCAGGGCCGCCTCCCGCTCCGAAGCGACCCGCTCCTCGCCCACGATCTTCGTGAAGAGCTGGAGGGCCTCCTCGGGCGACATCACGTCCAGGTCCACCAGGTGCGCGCCCGCCAGGTCCACCATCCGCACCCGCGCCGTCACCAGCGCCGCGCAGCCCTCCGTGCCGGGCAGGAGGGGCCGGACCTGGGCCGCGTCCCGGGCGTTGTCCAGGAGCACCAGCACCCGGCGGCCGTCCAGGACGGAGCGGTACAGGGCCGACCGCTCCTCCAGGGAGTCCGGGATCGCCGAGTCCGCCGTGCCGAGCGCCCGCAGGAACGCGCCGAGCACCGTCTCCGGCTCCGCCGGCCTCGGGCCCGCGCCCTGCAGGTCCACGTACAGCTGTCCGTCAGGGAAGGACCCGCGCGCCGCATGCGCCACGTGCACTGCGAGGGTCGTCTTGCCGACGCCGCCGATCCCGGCCAGCGCCGAGACCGCCATCACGCGGCCCTCCGCGCTGGACAGGACGTCGCTCAGTTCGGATACGAAGGACGCCCGGCCCGTGAAGTCCGGGACGGTGGCGGGGAGCTGGGCCGGTCGGACCGGCCCAGCGGCAGGCTCCGGTGCCGGAGCCGACGGTTCCGCCAGGGCCGGGTCCGCCTCCAGGATGCGCTGCTGGAGTTCCCGCAGGCCGGGGCGCGGGTCGACGCCCAGTTCGTCGGCGAGCAGGCGGCGCGTGTCCGCGTACACCGCCAGGGCCTCCGCCTGGCGGCCGGACCGGTACAGCGCCAGCATCAGCAGCTCGCGCAGCCGCTCCCGGAGCGGATGCGCGGCCGTGAGGGCCGTCAGCTCCGAGACCGCCTCCGCGTGGCAGCCCTGTTCCAGGTCCATGTCCAGGCGGGATTCCGACAGCTGCAGCCGCCACTCCTCAAGCCGCGTCCGCTGCGTGTCCGCGTACGGCCCCGGTACGTTCGCCAGCGGCTCGCCGTCCCACAGGCCCAGCGCCTTGTTGATCAGCGCGCGAGCCTGGCACAGGTCACCGGCGTTCCGGGCCTTCTCCGCGTCCGCCGACAGCTCCTCGGCGAGCGAGAGGTCCAGGGCCTGGCCGCCCGTACGGATCGCATAGCCGCCCGACTCGCTGAGCAGGACGCCCGGGTCGAGGATCTTGCGCAGCCGGGACGCGTACGTACGGACGGCCGCCAGGGCCTGCGACGGGGGCTCGTCGCCCCACAGGGCGTCGATCAGTTCGTGGGCCGTGGCGGTGCGGCCCTCGCGGAGCAGCAGGGCGGCCAGCAGGGCGCGTTGCTGCGGCGAGCCCGTGGGCAGAGGCTCGGCACCACGCCAGGCGCGTACCGGTCCGAGCACGCTGAAGCGCAGGTCCGGCTGCTCGGGGTCGGGCCCCGGTGCCGGACTCCGCAGCTCCGCTACTCGCGGTACATCGTCCATCGCTGTCCCCCTGCACGCCGTCCTGCCCGCGTCCTGCACGCCCGTCGCCACAGCCGTCCATCACACCTGTCATGACGCGCCCGTCATGCGCACCGTCAGTTTGCCTTGTTCATGGCGGATGCGTCAGCTCTGGGGGGCCGCCTCTCACAAGGTCATCACTGGTGAGTCAGTCCACGCACGGTAGCTGACGGTTCGTCAGATCGGCGCTACCGTGAGCCCTATGGAGACCATGGAGACCTTGGAAAAGACCCTGGACCCCTTCCCGAAGATCATCTCGGTGGACGACCACACGGTCGAGCCGCCCAACGTCTGGCAGGACCGGCTCCCGTCCAGGTACCGGGACACCGGACCGCGTATCGTCCGGGCGCCGCTGAAGGAAATGACCTTCCTGGGCGGCAAGTTCGCGCCCGTCATGGGCGGCAAGGGTGACGACGGCCCGATCGGCGACTGGTGGGTCTACGAGGACCTGCACCGGCCCCTCACTCGCCTCGACACCGCCGTCGGGTACGACAGGGACGAGATCAGGCTCGAGGTCATCACGTACGAGCAGATGCGCCCGGGCTCGTACGACGTGCGGCAGCGGCTCGCCGACATGGACGTCAACCATGTCCACTCCGCCGTCTGCTTCCCCACCTTCCCCCGGTTCTGCGGGCAGACCTTCACCGAGGCCAAGGACCGCGAACTGGCACTCCTCGGCGTCCGCGCCTACAACGACTGGATGGTCGAGGAGTGGTGCGGGCCCGACGCGCAGGGGCGGCTCATACCCCTCACCCTCATCCCCCTCTGGGACGCCGAACTGGCCGCCGCCGAGGTCCGCCGCAACGCCGCCCGCGGCGTACGGGCCGTCGCCTTCTCCGAGATACCGCCCCACCTCGGCCTGCCGTCCATCCACACCGACGACTGGGATCCGTTCCTCGCCGCCTGTGACGAGACCGGCACCGTGATCGCCATGCACATCGGGTCGTCGAGCAAGATGCCGTCGACGTCCGCCGACGCCCCGCCCGCCGTCGGCTCCACCATCACCTTCGCCAACTGCTGCTTCTCGATGGTCGACTGGCTGATGAGCGGGAAGTTCGAACGCTTCCCCAACCTCAAGATCATGTACGCCGAGGGGCAGATCGGCTGGATCCCCTACATCCTCGAGCGCGCCGACGTCGTCTGGGAGGAGAACCGCGCCTGGGGCGGTGTCGCAGACAAGGTCCACCGGCCGCCGTCCGAGCTCTTCGCCGACCACGTCTACGGCTGCTTCTTCGACGACGCCTTCGGGCTGCGGAACCTGGACGCCATCGGGGTCGGCAACGTCCTGTACGAGACCGACTACCCGCACTCCGACTCCACCTGGCCGAAGTCCAAGGAGGTCGGCGAGGCCCAGATGGGCCACCTGCCGCCGGACGTCGTCGACCGGATCGTACGGCGCAACGCCATCGACCTCCTCGGGCTGACGGAGGACGGTCTCTGGGCGGGGCCGGGGGCGTAGCCATGGCCCAAGGTTCCGCGCTCGTCTATGGAATGCAGCTCCCTGTCCAGTCGCAGAGCACGATCTACGCCGAGCCCTGGGAGGCCGGCGCCGGCCCCGCAGACCTCGCCGAGATCGCCCGGGTCGCCGACCGCACCGGGTTCCACTACCTCGCGAGCTGCGACCACGTCGCCATCCCGCGGCGGCTCGCCACCGCGATGAGCACCGTCTGGTACGACCCCGTCGCCACCCTCTCCTTCCTCGCGGGGGTGACCGAGCGCGTACGGCTCCTCAGCCATGTCGCCGTCGTCGGGCTCCGCCACCCCCTCGTCACCGCCAAGCAGTACGCGACGCTCGACCACCTCTCCGGCGGCCGGCTGATCCTCGGGGTCGGCGCCGGGCACGTACCGGAGGAGTTCGAGGCACTCGGGGTCGACTTCGCGACACGGGGAGCCGTCCTCGACGAGACGCTCGACGCGCTGAAAGCAGCCCTCGGGCCGGACGAGTTCCCCGAGCACCACGGGAAGCTCTACGCGTTCGAGGGGCTCGGGCAGCGGCCCCGGCCCGCCCAGGACCGAGTCCCGATCTGGGTCGGCGGGTCCTCGCCCGCCGCCGTACGCCGGGCCGCGCTCAAGGGCGACGGCTGGCTGCCGCAGGGCGACCCGCGCGACCGGCTGCCGCAGCAGATCGCCCGGCTCAGGCGGCTCCGGGAGCAGGCCGGGATCGCGGACCCGGTCACCATCGGCGCCGTCACCGAACCCCTGTACGTGGGCGAGCCTGGCTGGGACGTCGGGCGCCGCACCCTCAGCGGCCGTCCCGACGCGCTCGCCGAGTCGCTGCGGGCGTACGCCGCGATGGGCGTGCACCAGATCCAGGTGCGGTTCCGCAGCCGCAGCCGGACCGAACTCACCGACCAGATGGCGGCCTTCGGCACCGACGTCGCGCCGGACCTCACCTGATCCGCACCGCACCGCATCCAAGCCACACCGCACCGAACACACACCTAAGGAGCGTCATGGGCAAGCTGGACGGCCGCGTCGTCATCATCACCGGCGCGGCACGCGGGCAGGGCGAACAGGAGGCCCGGCTCTTCGCGGCCGAAGGGGCCAAGGTGGTCCTCGGGGACGTACTCGACGACCAGGGCGAGGCGCTGGCCAAGGAGCTGGGCGGCCTCTACTTCCACCTGGACGTGAGCCAGGAGTCCGAGTGGCAGTCCGCCGTGGCCGCGGCCAAGAGCGCGTACGGCCGGATCGACGGGCTGGTCAACAACGCCGGCATCCTGCGCTTCAACGAGCTCGTGAGCACGCCCCTGGACGAGTTCCAGCAGGTCCTCCAGGTCAACCAGGTCGGCGTCTTCCTCGGCATCAAGGCCGTCGCCCCGGAGATCGAGGCGGCGGGCGGCGGGACGATCGTGAACACCGCCTCGTACGCGGGGGTGACGGGCATGGCCGGCGTGGGCGCGTACACGGCGACGAAGCACGCCATCGTCGGCCTCACCCGGGTCGCCGCCCTGGAGCTGGCCGCGAAGAACATCCGGGTCAACGCCGTGTGCCCGGGCGCGATCGACACCGCCATGAGCAATCCCGCGCAGCTCGACCCCGGGGCGGCGAACTCCGAGGAGATCTCGGCGGCCGTCGACGAGCTCTACCGCAAGGTCGTGCCGCTGGGCCGGATCGGCAAGCCCGAGGAGGTGGCGAGCCTCGCGCTCTTCCTGTCCACCGAGGACTCCTCGTACATCACGGGACAGCCGTTCGTGATCGACGGCGGGTGGCTGGCGGGGGTCAGCATCATCTGACGGATGGTCAGCTATTGACGCTTCGGTGGTGCGGTGCGACAGTCGGCGCTAGTTGAATCTGACGGTACGTCAGAAACACTCTGACAGGGGACGGTGAACCTCCTTGGAATTCGGGCTCTTCGTACAGGGATATCTGGGCAAGCGGGCCGAGACCGACCCGCTCGCGGAGCACAAGGCGCTGATGGAGGAGACCGAGTACGCCATCCAGGCGGACAAGTCCGGCTTCAAGTACGTCTGGGCGTCCGAGCACCACTTCCTGGAGGAGTACTCGCACCTCTCCGCCAACGACGTCTTCCTCGGCTATCTCGCCCACGCCACCGAGCGCATCCACCTCGGCTCGGGGATCTTCAACCCCCTCGCGCAGGTCAACCACCCGGTGAAGGTCGCCGAGAAGGTTGCGATGCTCGACCACCTCAGCGAGGGGCGGTTCGAGTTCGGCAGCGGCCGGGGCGCGGGCAGCCACGAGATCCTCGGCTTCCTGCCCGGCATCACCGACATGAACTACACGAAGGAGATCTGGGAAGAGACCATCGCCGAGTTCCCGAAGATGTGGCTCCAGGAGGAGTACGTCGGGTTCCAGGGCAAGCACTGGCAGCTGCCGCCGCGCAAGATCCTCCCCAAGCCGTACGGGAAGTCGCACCCGGCGATGTGGTACGCGGCCGGGTCACCGCCGTCGTACGCCATGGCGGCGAGGAAGGGGCTCGGGGTGCTCGGCTTCAGCGTGCAGAAGGTCTCCGACATGGAGTGGGTCCTTGAGCAGTACAAGTCGAACATCGCCAAGGCCGAGCCGGTCGGGGACTTCGTCAACGACAACGTCATGGTGACGACGACCGCCGTGTGCGCGCCGACGCACGAGGAGGCCGTCCGGATCGCGGCGAACGGCGGACTGCACTATCTGCCGTCCCTCGTCTTCCGGTACCACGACACCTTCCCGCGCCCCGAGGGCTTCCCCGAGTGGCCCGAGACGCTGCCCGAGTACAACGAGGAGATCATCGAACTCCTCATCGCCGAGGAGCTGCTGATCTGCGGCGACCCCGACGAGGTGCTCAAGCAGTGCAAGCGCTGGGAGCAGGCGGGCGCCGACCAGATCTCCTTCGGCCTGCCGGTCGGGATCTCGCGTGAGGACACGCTGCAGTCGATCCGGCTCATCGGCGAGCACGTCATCCCGAAGATCGACACGGATCCCGTGCACCGGACCACCCGATTCCGCCAGGCCGCCTGAGGCCCGCCAAGACCCCCAGGGCTGCCAGGAGAAAGGGGCGCCGCCATGCTCGACCACCTCATCAAGGGCGCGACCGTCGTGGACGGCACGGGCGCGCCCTCGTACCCCGCCGACGTCGGCATACGCGACGGCCGCATCGCCGTCGTCGCCGAACCCGGCACCGTCACCGAGGAGGCCAGGACCAGCGAGGACGCCACCGGACTCGTCCTCGCACCCGGCTTCGTCGACCCCCACACGCACTACGACGCACAGCTGTTCTGGGACCCGTACGCGATCCCGTCGCTCAACCACGGAGTGACGACCGTCGCGGGCGGCAACTGCGGTTTCACGCTCGCGCCTCTCAATCCGGAGCGGCCCGAGGACGCCGACTACACGCGGCGGATGATGTCCAAGGTCGAGGGCATGTCCCTGGTGGCGCTCGAGGAGGGCGCGCCCTGGAACTGGCATACCTTCGGCGACTACCTGGACGCGCTGGAGGGACGTATCGCCGTCAACGCGGGCTTCATGGTGGGGCACTGCGCGCTGCGGCGGTACGTCATGGGGGCGGACGCGGTCGGCGGGCATCCGACGCCCGCGCAGCTGGAGGAGATGCTCCGGCTGTTCCACGAGTCGATGGACGCCGGCGCCTGGGGCCTGTCCACCACTCAGTCCTCAACGCACTCCGACGGGGATGGCAAGCCCGTCGCGTCCCGGCATGCCGGGCCCGCCGAGCTGATCGCCCTGTCGAAGGCCGTCGGCGAGCACGAGGGCACCCAGCTCGAAGCGATCGTGGCCGGCTGCCTGGACCAGTTCTCGGACGACGAGATCGACCTCTTCGTGGAGATGAGTGCGGCTGCCGGACGGCCTCTCAACTGGAACGTGCTGACGATCGACGCGGCCGTGCCCGAGCGCGTGCCGCGCCAGCTGATCCCGAGCGAGCGCGCCCGCAAGGCGGGAGGCCGGATCGTGGCGCTGACCATGCCGATCCTCACGCCCATGAACATGTCGCTGGGCACTTTCTGCGCGCTGAACCTCATCCCCGGCTGGGGCGAGATTCTCGGCCGGCCCGTGCCCGAGCGGATCGCCAAGCTCCGCGATCCGGACGTACGGGCGGAGATGCTGCGGCGCGCCGACTCGAAGGAGGCCGGGGTCTTCCGCAGGCTCGCGAACTTCGGGCGGTACGTCATCGGCGACACGTACACCAAGGAGAACGAGGGCCTCACCGGACGTGTGGTCAGGGACATCGCGGCCGAGCGCGGCCAGGACGCGTTCCAGTGCCTGGTGGAGATCTGCGCCAACGACGACCTGCGGACCGTGCTGTGGCCGATGCCCAGCGACAACGACCCGGCCTCGTGGGCGCTGCGCCAGGAGACCTGGGCCCACGAGGACGTCCTGCTCGGCGGCTCCGACGCGGGCGCCCATCTCGACCGTATGTGCGGCGCCCCGTACACGACGCGCTTCATCGGGGATTGCCTGCGGGGACGGCGGCTCGTCCCGCTGGAGCAGGCCGTGAAGATGCTGACGGACGATCCGGCGCAGCTCTTCGGCCTGCGGGAGCGCGGGCGTATCGCCGAGGGCTGGCATGCCGACCTCGTCCTCTTCGACCCCGAGCGGATCGAGGCGGGCCCGGCCACCCTCGTCCACGACCTGCCGGGCGACAGCCCGCGGCTCGACGCCAAGGCGATCGGCATCAACGCGGTCTGGGTCAATGGCGTCGAGGCGATCCGCGAGGACGTGGTGACCGGCGCCGTGCCCGGACAGGTGCTGCGCTCCGGCCGCGACACCAGGACGGTGAGCACCAGGTGACCGACTCACAGCGGCTGTTCATGGGCGGGGAGTGGGTCGAGCCCGACTGCGGGCACTACGAGGTGACCGACCCGGCGACCGAGGAGGCCGCCGGGCTCGCACCGGAGGCGAGCCGCGCGCAGGTGTACGAGGCGGCGCGCGCGGCCCGCGAGGCCTTCGCCTCCTGGTCGCGTACGGCACCCGAGGAGCGCGCCGCGATCCTCGACCGGGCGGCGGACGAGATCCAGCGCAACTTCGCCTCGTACGCGGACGTCGCCCAGGCCGAGAGCGGCGCCACGACGGGGACGGCGCGCGGCATGCAGGTCGGGGTGAGCGTGGCCCGCTTCCGGCGGTACGCCAAGGGGGCGCTGGAGCCAGTCGAGACCCCGCTTCCGCCGCAGATCAACGAGGCCGGCCCGATGGGGAAGGCGGGCGTCATGGGCGCCCTGGCCGTACGGCAGCCCGTTGGTGTCGTCACCTGCATCACCTCGTACAACAACCCGTGGGCGAACCCGGCCGGGAAGGTGGCGCCCGCGCTGGCGATGGGCAACACGGTGGTCGTGAAGCCCGCGCCCCAGGACCCGCTGTCCGTGTACCGAATGGCTGAGGCGCTGGAGGCGGCCGGTGCGCCGCCGGGCGTCGTGAACGTCGTGTCCGGCACGGACGTCAGCGTCGGCGAGGCTGCCGTCGACTCGCCGGACGTTGACATGGTGAGCTTCACCGGCTCGACCGGCGTCGGACAGCGCATCGCCGAGGTGTGCGGCCGCGGCATGAAACGGCAGCTGATGGAGCTGGGCGGCAAGGGCGCCGCGGTCGTCTTCGACGACGCGGACCTGGATCAGGCCGTGGCGGGCATCGGCACGACGTACGCCTTCTACAGCGGCCAGATCTGCACCGCCCCGACCCGCGTGATCGTCCAGCGCTCCGTCCACGACCGGCTCGTCGAGAAGCTGGTGCAGTACATCGGCTTCATGAAGGTCGGCGACCCGAGGGAGCAGGGCACGGTCGTCGGCCCGGTGATCTCCGCGGCCCACCGGGACCGGGTCGAGTCGTACGTGGAGCTGGGCCGCAAAGAGGGCGCGCGGGTGGTCGCGGGCGGTGTCCGGCCGGAGCTCGACAGGGGCTTCTACATCGCCCCGACCCTCCTCACCGACTGCACCAACGACATGCGGGTCGTCCGGGAGGAGATCTTCGGCCCGGTCGTCGTGGTCGTCCCCTTCGACGACGAGGAGGAGGCCGTCGCCCTCGCCAACGACAGCGACTACGGGCTGATCGACTACGTCTGGTCCGGCGACGTGGCGCGCGCCTTCCGCGTCGCACGGCGGCTCCGGGCCGGCGGGGTCGGCGTCAACACGGTCGGGCGCAACATGGAGGCGCCGTTCGGGGGGTTCAAGAAGTCCGGGGTCGGGCGGGACGTCGGTTCGTACGCCCTTCATGCGTACGGCGAGCTGCAGGCGATCGTGTGGCAGGGGTGAGGGCTCGCGGGGCGCTGTGATCGCGAGGGCGGCCCTGGGGACGGGCCGCCCTCGTTCATGTGCCGGAAGTGCCTCTCGGCTCTGGTCTACCGGCCCAGGAAGATCGGATTGGTGAACGCCGCCAGAGGTCCTGGCAACCCCGCCACCACGGGCGCGTGCCGCACTTCAGCCCGTACGTAGGCCGCGTACGCCGCCGTCGTCCGCCACTCGGCCGCGCCCGAGCCGGAGTCCGGGAGCGCGGGGGCGGTGAACAGGACGCCCTGGTCGGTGACGAAGCGGACCGTGCAGCCGGGAGCGCCCGTCACCTCCAGACGGACCGTCACCGGGGCATCGGAGTCGACCGGCAGGCGCTCGCCGATGCCCGCGTGCTCGCCGCGGCTGCCCGAGGCGCTGAAGGCGAGGGAGACCGACTTGGACTCGGCCACGTAGGAGCGGCCCGCGCGCAGGCCGTCCAGGATCGCCTCGCGGGTCAGGTCGTCGGCGAGGACGACCGTCTGCGGGGTGCCGACCGGATCGGGGTCGCGGTGTGCGTCGCTGTTGCCCATGGCCGGAATCCACGCGCGGCCGGCGCGTACGGAGGCGACGAGCATGCTGTCCCAGTCGGCCAGCGCCACCTCGTCGTCGGGCGTGTAGGGGCCGTTCCACACCTCCACCACGTCCGCGTCCCCGAAGCCGAACTTCCAGTTGCAGCCGATGCAGGTGGCGTGCGGGTGCGCCGGTACGACCAGGCCCCCGGTGCGGCGGATCTCGCGGGCGTACTTGCCGAAACGGTTGTCGCGCGCCCGGTAGCGCCAGTCGACGAACGTGCCGGGATCGGTGCCGAGCGCGACCACGTGCCCGTTGCGCGTGGTCACCTCCTCGCCGAGCAGGATCAGCAGGTCGTCGCCCGCCTGGTCGGCCCAGTGGGCGTGTGCGGAGTGCGTGTTGTGCTCCGACGTGTTGATGAAGTCGAGCCCGGCGGCGCGTGCGAGCGCCGCGATCTCGGCGGGGGTGCGCTTGCCGTCCGAGTACCAGGAGTGCAGATGGCAGTCGCCGCGGTACCAGGCGCGGCCCCGGCCCTTGGCCCGCTCCGGCGGGTACACCGGCTTCGGCGTCTCGCCCGGCTCACCGTAGGTGAGCGTGATGGTGACCTCGTAGGTCAGGCCCTGCGGGGCGACCGTGTAGGGGCCGAGGGCGATGTTCCATGTGCCCTCGTGGATAGGGCCCGGGATGTAGCCGGGCGTCGCGTCGTCCGCGCGGACGAAGAACTCGCCGCGGGCGCCGCCCGACCAGCCGCGGAAGCCCGCGTCGCCGAGCTCCGTGCCGCGCTCGTCGAAGATCCCGATGTCCAGGGCGTTGCCCTGGGTGCCGGTGGGCACGGCCGGCTTGTCGTAGGTGTAGGCGACGTGGATCTCGCTCACGCCGCCGGGGATTTCCAGAGGGAGATAGACGAAGTCGGGCGAACCAGTCGGAAGGGTGCCGCGAACCGTCTTCTTCTCCTGTGCCGCCTTGGGGCTGTCGGCGGCACTCGCGAAGCTCACGCTGCCCAACGTAAGGGCGGCGGCAGCTCCTGTCACGAACAGTGCACGTCTTCCGATGTCGTGGTCCTCGCACATGCAGGCTCCCAGGAGTCGTCGGTGACGGTGGGTCGTACATGCAACCCTGGTAGTGAGCCGAGAACGCCCTTGTAAGGGAAGGGGAGCGGCAGGTTTCGCCCAGCAGTCGCCCCTCTCGGCCGGAAGGCCGACCGAGGGTGGCTCCGCGCGCCACCGCCGACGGCCGTGAGCGAGACGAAACGTGAACGGGCACATGAAACGGCGTGATCAGCAGCACTCGATGCGTCGGAGACGATGTCGGTGCGCGCTCGTATGCTCGGGGGCATGACTGATCCGCAGCCTGCGCGAACGCTCGGAAACCAGCCCGCCGACGGGGCCGCCCCCACCGCGAACGCCATGCGCCGTGCGCTGAGGCGGGCGCGGGACGGCGTCGCGCTGGACACCGCCGAGGCGGCCGTGCTGCTGCAGGCGCGCGGGGACGATCTGCGGGACCTCACGGCGTCCGCGGCGCGCGTGCGGGACGCAGGCCTGGAAGCCGCAGGCCGGCCGGGCGTCATCACGTACTCGAAGAGCGTCTTCATCCCGCTCACGCGCCTGTGCCGCGACAAGTGCCACTACTGCACCTTCGCGACCGTGCCGGGCAAGCTGCGCCGCGAGGGCCACGGGATGTTCATGTCGCCGGACGAAGTCCTCGACATCGCCCGCCGCGGTGCCGAACTGGGCTGCAAGGAGGCCCTGATCACCCTCGGCGACAAGCCGGAGGACCGCTGGCCGGAGGCCCGCGAGTGGCTGGACGCCCACGGGTACGACGACACCATCGCGTACGTCCGGGCCATGGCGATCCGCATCCTCGAGGAGACCGGCCTGCTGCCGCATCTCAACCCGGGCGTCATGTCGTGGACGGACTTCCAGCGGCTCAAGCCCGTGGCGCCCTCGATGGGCATGATGCTGGAGACCACCGCCGAGCGGCTGTGGAGCGAGCCGGGCGGGCCGCACTACGGATCGCCAGACAAGGAGCCGGCGGTCCGGCTGCGCGTCCTGGAGGACGCGGGCCGCTCCTCCGTCCCCTTCACCAGCGGTCTGCTGATCGGCATCGGCGAGACGTACGAGGAGCGCGCGGAGTCGCTGTTCGCGCTGCGCCGCGTCGCCCGCTCGTACCACGGCATCCAGGAGCTGATCATCCAGAACTTCCGCGCCAAGCCGGACACGGCGATGCGCGGCATGCCGGACGCGGAGCTCGACGACCTGGTCGCCACGGTCGCCGTCGCCCGGCACATCATGGGCCCGTCGGCCTGCCTGCAGGCCCCGCCGAACCTGGTCGACGCGGAGTACGAGCGGCTGATCGGCGCGGGTATCGACGACTGGGGCGGCGTGTCCCCGGTGACGATCGACCATGTGAACCCGGAGCGGCCGTGGCCGGGGATCGAGCTGCTGGCCGAGCGGTCCGCCGCCGCCGGTTTCGAGCTGAGGGAACGCCTCTGCGTCTACCCGGAGTTCGTGCTGCGCGGCGAGCCCTGGCTGGACCCGCGGCTGCTGCCGCACGTGCGGGCGCTGGCGGACCCGGAGACGGGCCTGGCCAATCCGGATGCGGAGGTCGTGGGCCGCCCCTGGCAGGAGCCCGACGAGGGGTTCGTGGCCAGCGGTCGTACGGACCTGCACCACACCATCGACACCGAGGGGCGCACCGCCGACCGGCGCGACGACTTCGACGAGGTCTACGGCGACTGGGAGGCGCTGCGCGAACAGGCGGCGCCCGGGATGGTGCCGTCACGCATCGACGGCGACGTCCGCGCCGCCCTTGCCACGGCGGCCGACGACCCGACGAAGCTGACGGACGACGAGGCGCTGGCGCTGCTGCACGCGGACGGCCCCGCGCTGGACGCCCTGTGCTCCATCGCGGACGACCTGCGTAAATCGGTCGTCGGCGACGACGTGACGTACATCGTCACGCGGAACATCAACTTCACCAACGTCTGCTACACGGGCTGCCGTTTCTGCGCCTTCGCGCAGCGCCGCACGGACGCCGACGCGTACACGCTGTCGCTGGAGCAGGTCGCCGACCGCGCCGCGCAGGCGTGGGACGTGGGCGCGGTCGAGGTGTGCATGCAGGGCGGCATCCACCCGGACCTGCCCGGCACGGCGTACTTCGACATCGCGCGCGCCGTGAAGGCCCGCGTGCCCGGCATGCACGTGCACGCCTTCTCGCCGATGGAGGTCGTCAACGGCGCGACGCGCACCGGCATGTCGATACGGGACTGGCTGGCGGCCGCGAAGGAGGCGGGCCTCGACTCGATCCCCGGCACGGCGGCGGAGATCCTCGACGACGAGGTGCGCTGGGTACTGACCAAGGGCAAGCTGCCGACCGCGACCTGGATCGAGGTCGTCCAGACAGCCCACGAGCTGGGCATCCGCTCCTCGTCCACGATGATGTACGGGCATGTGGACCAGCCGCGCCACTGGCTGGGCCACTTCCGCACCCTGACCCGCATCCAGGAAGCCGCTCTGTCCAAGGGCGTCGCGGGCTTCACGGAGTTCGTGACGCTGCCGTTCATCCACACCAACGCCCCGGTGTACCTGGCGGGGATCGCCCGCCCGGGCCCGACCACTCGCGACAACCGCGCGGTGACGGCCATGGCCCGTCTCCTCCTCCACCCGCACATCCCCAACATCCAGACCAGCTGGGTCAAGCTCGGCACGGAGGGCGCGGCGGAGATGCTGCGCTCCGGGGCGAACGACCTGGGCGGCACGCTGATGGAGGAGACCATCTCCCGTATGGCGGGCTCGAGTTACGGCTCGTACCGCTCCATCAAGGACCTCGTCGCGATCGCCGAGGCGGCGGGCCGCCCGGCCCGTCCCCGGACGACGCTGTACGAGGAGGTTTCGGAGGAACGGCAGCGGGCGGCGGCGTCGTCGGACGGGCATCTGCCGGAGCTGCTGCCGGTGCTGGACTGACCAAGGCCCGTCCCGGATCACCGGGACGGGCCTCTGGCCTCTGGCAGTACTGATGGCGATGTGCGGGGATCCGCCTACCGCGCGAAGCTGTCCCCGAAGCGCGCCTCCTTCTGCGGTGCGCCCAGCGCCCGCGGACCGAACGACGTGATGTTGGTCGTGGTCAGGCCCGACTTGGAGCCGCGCACGACCCACACCGCGCCCGAATCCGCGTAGGTGCCGTCCTCGTACGGGGTGGCCACCGCCAGGTCGGCGCGGTTGTTGGCGTTGACGTCGCCCAGGAGCACGCTCCGGCCGAAGTAGTCGCCCTTCTCGGAGATGCCGGGCACCCCCGAGGTCGACTGGTGGAAGGCCTGCGCGCCCTTGCCGGTGAGGCCCGCCGCGCCACCCTTCAGCAGGACGACGGCGCCCGCCTCGCGGACCGAGCCGATGTCCTCGCCGGGCACGCCCACGGCGATGTCCGGGTAGCCGTCGCCGGTGACGTCGCCGGCCGCGAGGGAGTAGCCGAACTGGTCGCCGGAGTTGAGGTCGTGGTCGCCCTCCTCGCTCACCCCGGGGACGCCGGGCGTCTCCTGGGTGATCTTCGCCGTACGGGTGGAGGGACCGGACGCGGAGCCGTAGACGACGCGGATCGCCCCGGCCTCGTAGTCCCGGTCCTCCGAGACCTGGTCGGTCTGCAGCGCGAGGAAGTCGCCGTAGCCGTCCTTGTCCACGTCCGCGATGATCCCGCCGACCGTGTAGTAGCCGGTGGTCTTGAAGGTGTGGCTGAGGCCGTCCTTCCCGCCGGCCCAGAAGCGGGACTTGCCCTGCATCTCCTCGAAGCCGTGGGTCGTGACGATGTCGTCGGCGCCGTCGCCCGTCATGTCGCCCACTGTGATGGCCTGAGGCTCGTCCCCTTCCCCGAAGGGGAGGGTCTCCGTGGAGGCAGGGACTCCGGCGCGGGAGAAGGGGCCGTAGCGCACCTCGAGGCCCCCGTTGGCGTTGGTCAGGAGGTCGGCGTGGCCGTCGCCGTTGATGTCGCCCGCGGCCAGCGTGTAGGCGGGCGCGGGGAGCGCGGTGGCTGTGGTGAGGCCCTTCGCGGAGCCCCAGAGCACCGTCGGGGCGGCGAAGTCGCCCACGACGAGGTCCGTGTAACCGTCGCCGTCGAGGTCGCGGGCGGCCGTGGTGCGACCGAAGGAGTCGTACTCCGCGACGTCCCCCGGCACGCCCGCGGTCGCGCGCGTGATCAGCTTCGGGTGCGCGGTGTCGATACCTGCCGAGGAGCCGTACACGACCGAGATGTAGCCCGCCTCGGGGATGCCGGACACGGTGCCGCCGGGCGCGGAGACGGCCAGGTCCGCGTATCCGTCCCCGTTGAAGTCGACCAGGGCCGCCGCCCCGGTGGTGGCGGCCGCCGGTGCGGCGAGAGCGCCCGACACCAGGCAGGGGGCGGTCAGCAGGGCGGCCACGGCGGCACACCGGGCGGCGACGGCCCGGCGGCGGGAGGGATGAGACATCGGCGTCTTCTCCAGTACGTCGGTTCGCCGGCAGTAGCGCTTGTGGGCACCGGCAGTTGGTCCTGTGTACGGCGGTCGTTCACCTTGACCGCCAAGTCCGGCAAACGGTTGTGGTGTTCGCGCCGACCGGAGCCGCACCCGTGCAAAAGCGATCAGCGAGACGACGCTCTTGTCACCGAAGTGATCGACTCGGTGACGTTCCGGATACTGATCAAGGCCCTGAACCGGCGATTCCCGTTCGATTACAGTGCTGCGCAGTCAGCCGTACGCGGGAGGGCAGGAAGGAGGGCCCGATGAGCACAGCAGTCGGTGCCGTCTGGGGCCGTGCCGAACAGCAGGACTTCCGCAGCCGGGTCCGCGGGGCGCTCCTCGGCGTCGCCGTGGGCGACGCCCTGGGCGCACCCGTAGCGGACCTCTCCCTCGAGGGCATCCGGGCCGAGCACGGCACGGAAGGCCTCACCGATCTCGCCCCCGCGCACGGCCGCCGCGGCGCCGTCACCGCGACGACGCAGCTCACCCTCTTCACCGTGGACGGGCTCATCCGCGCCCAGGTCCGGCGCGACACCGGAGCCTGGCACCCGCCGACCGACCTGCACCGCGCCTACCGCCGCTGGGCCGCGACGCAGAGCGACTGGGGCCCGGACGAGCGACGCACGGACGACGGCTGGCTGGCCCGCGAAGAGTGGCTCTACGCCCGCCGCGACCCGTCCCGCGCCTGCCTCACCGGATTCGGCGACGACATCATGGGCAGCCTCGAGACGCCGAGGAACCCCGAGGAACGAGGCGTCGGCGCGGCCCTCCGCTCCGCGCCCTTCGGCCTGCTCGTCGGCTGGGAGCCCGGGCTCGTCGCGCAGCTCGCCCTCGAGTGCGCCGTCCAGACCCACGGCCACCCCGTCGCGTATCTCTCGGCGGGCGCGTACGCGGTGATCGTGCATGCGCTGGCCCGCGGCGAGAGCCTCGACGCCGCCGTGCAGCGGGCCCTGTCCCTGCTCGCCGCCCGCCCGGGACATCAGCCCGTCACGGACGGCCTGCAGCACGCACTGGGCGCGGTGCGGCAGGGCATGCCCACGCCCGCGCGCGTGGAGGAGCTGGCCGGGCCGCCCGGCACCGCGGAGGGGCCGCTCGCGGCCGCCGTCTACTGCGCGCTCGTCGCCGAGGAAGTACGGCACGGGCTGTGCCTGGCCGTCAACCACGGCGGCGACTCGGGCGCTGTGGGCTCGCTCGCCGGCGCGCTGCTCGGTGCCCTGCACGGCGAGACGGCCCTCCCGCCCGGCTGGCTCGCCGAACTGGAGGGCCGTCCCACGCTTCTCGAACTCGCCGACGACTTCGCGATGGAGATGACCCAGGGGCCCGCCCTGCACGGGCCTGCCGGGTCCTCTCCCGGGTGGCTGGCGCGGTATCCGCGCGGGTGAGGCGGGGGCACCGGGCGGGGTGCCGAAACGATGCCCCGCAGCCTGCACCCCTCACTCCTTGGCCCGCGTCCCCAGGGTGTCCTCCACCGGACCCGCCGGTGCCGGAACCGCCGCGGCGGCAGAGTCGCCGTCCACATTGATGAGGTCGATGATCGCGTCGCGCTCGGGTGTGTTCTCGGGCTTCACGAAACCGATCACGATGTACAGGACGAGCGAGATCGCCAGAGGCACGGAGACCTGGTACTGCAGCGGCACATCCGCCCGCTGGGAGAAGTCCAGGTTGTAGTTGATGAGGAAGAACGCGAGCAGACCCGCGGCCCAGCTGGTCAGCGCGGCCGTCGGGCCCGACCTGCGGAACGTCCCCAGCATGCCCAGCATGAACGGGATCGCGATCGGGCCCATCAGCCCGGCGACCCACTTCACCACCACCGTGATGATGTCCTTGAACGTGGGCGAGCTGACCTGCGTGGCGATCGCCATGGACAGCAGCAGGAAGGTGATCGTCGACCAGCGTGCGGCCACCAGACCCGCCTTGTTGGACCAGCTGCGCGCCCTCTTCGCCAGCGCCGGGGCGATGTCCCGGGTGAAGACCGCGGAGATGGCGTTGGCGTCGGAGGAGCACATGGCCATCGTGTGGGAGAAGAACCCGACGATGACCAGGCCGAGGAGGCCGTGCGGCAGCAGCTGCTCGGTCATCAGGGCGTAACTGTCGGAGGCGTCCGGCTTCTGGGCCTTGACCAGCAGCGGAGCGCACCACATCGGGAAGAACAGGATGAGAGGCCAGACGGCCCACAGGATCGCCGAGAGGATCGCGGACCGTGTCGCCTCACGGGCGGAGCCCGTGGCCATGTAGCGCTGGGCCTGGTTCCACATGCCGCCGCTGTACTCGAAGGTCTTGATGAAGGTGATCGCGACGAAGAACGTCACCGTGTACGGACCGGCCGTCGGCTCCCCGTGCCCCTCGGGCAGCTTGTCCCAGATGGTCCAGAACGTGGAGACGCCGTCCAGTTCCACGAGCACCGCCACCAGCATTGCGATACCCGCGAAGAACTGGATGACGAACTGCCCCATCTCCGTCAGCGCATCGGCCCACAGGCCGCCCACCGTGCAGTAGATGCCGGTGATGAAGCCCGTGATGAAGATGCCCTGCGTGATGGAGATGCCCGTGTAGATGGACAGCAGGGTCGCGATGGCGGCCCACTTGGCGCCCACGTCCACGATCTTCAGCAGGACACCGGACCAGGCGAGCGCCTGCTGCGTGGCGATGTTGTAGCGGTCCTTGAGGTACTCCAGCGGCGAGGCGACGCCGAGGCGCGAGCGCAGCCGGTTGAGCCGGGGCGCGAACAGCCGGGCACCGATCGCGATACCGATGGCGATCGGGAAGGACCAGGTGACGAAGGACGTGATGCCGTACTGGTACGCGATACCGGCGAAGCCCGTGAACATCACCGCGCTGTAGCCGGACATGTGGTGCGAGATGCCGGACAGCCACCACGGCATCTTCCCGCCGGCCGTGAAGAAGTCGCTGACATTGTCTACGCGTTTGTGCGACCACAGTCCGATCGCGATCATCACGCCGAAGTAGCCGATGAGCACGACCCAGTCGAGACTGTTCATGTGCCCCCTCCAGGGGTCCGCCTTGTGAACGTTGCGGCTCTTCGTCAGTACGTCCGTTCAGCGGGCGCCCCCGTGCGGGAGTTGGGGACTTGGGGGATTCAACTCTCGGTTCCGCGGACCGGTCAAGACGTCATTTCGGTCATGGACATGAACGAGGATCAGAAAGTCGAACCATTTTGCTTGTTCTTGACCTTTCGAAGCGTTGTCGTGTGCGCGACGAGGCCCGCACCATGAGCGGGCGCTTCGTCAGGCGCCGTGCAGCTACGAGGGTCCCGAGGGCACAGACGTACGACCGCGCGGGATGCGGGTCCCGTGCGGCCGAGAAGGAGGTGACGCGAACGCCTTTCGCTACCGCATGAGTTCCCCCGCGTTCACGAGCAGCGACTGGCCGGTGATCGCCCGCGCACGATCGGACGCCAGGAACACCGCCGCGTCCGCCACATCCCCGTCCGTGGCCAGCTCCGGCAGCGCCATCCTGTCGGTGAGCCTCCGCAGCACCTCGGCCTCCGGCACCCCTTCGGTGAGGGCAGTGAACTGCACGTACGCCTCGACCGGCGGGCCCCACATCCAGCCCGGTAGCACCGTGTTGACCCTGATCCGGTGCGGGCCGAGCTCGTGCGCCAGCGAGTACATCGCCGACGTCAGCGCGCCCTTGGACGCCGCGTACGCCGCCTGCCGCACCTGCGACGGCGCGGCCACCGACGACTGCGTACCGATGATGACCACCGACCCGCCCTGCTCCTTCAGGGCCGGCAGGCAGGCCCGGGTCATCCGCAGCGTCCCCAGCAGGTTCACGTCCATGACCTCCTGCCAGGTGGCGAAGTCCGCGTCCTCCAGGCCGCCGAAGTAGCTGTCCCACGCGGCGACATGGATGACCGCGTCGATCCGCCCGAACCGCTCCCGCGCCCGCGCCGCGAGCGCCTCGCACCGGGCCTCGTCCTTGATGTCGGTCGGCAGATACGCGGTGTGGACGCCGTCCGGGTCGATCTCGGCGGCGGCCTTGGCGAGATGCGCCTCGGTGCGCGCCCCGAGCACGGCGTTGCCCCCGTCGCGTACGACGGCTGCGGCGACGCGGTGACCGAGTCCGGCGCCGACACCCGAGACGACGACGGTCTTCCCCTGCAGCAACACATGCGCCTCCGGGGTCTGGTGGATTTTCTGACGGAGCGTCAGAGTGGGCGGGGGTCAGGTTAGGGCCGCCCGGCGGAGGAAGGAAGGGGACAGCCATGAACGAGGAATCAGCCGCAGGGGCCGCCGCGGAGGCGACCGCGGGCACCCGCAGCGACGTGTACGCGGAGCTGGCCGCCGTAGGGCCGTACGGCGTGCACCCCGGCCACGCCCTGATCACCATGGTGGAGCCGCATCCGGGCCACGAGTACGCCTACAACCGCTGGTACGAGGACGACCACTTCTACGCGGGTGCGATGGCGATGCCCTGGATGTACGCCGGACGCCGCTGGGTCGCCACGCGTGATCTGCAGCTGTTGCGCTACCCGGAGAAGTCGGTGGTCGCCGAGCCGGTGACCGCGGGCTGCTACATCTCGGTGTACTGGGTCACCGAGGGCCGCTACGACGAGCACATGAAGTGGACCGTCGGCATCAACAAGCGGCTGAACAGGGACGGCCGGGTCTACCGGGAGCGCACGCACGTCTTCACGGCGTTCCAGGACCACGAGGCGACGGTCTACCGGGACGGGGCGGCCGGCCCGCGCGACTTCCATGCGCTCGACCATCCGTATGCCGGGCTGGTCGTCGAGGTCATCGACACGGAAGGGCCCGGGCGGCGGGCCGAGTTGCTGGAGTGGCTGCGGTCGCGGCACCTGCCGAACCGGCTGGCAGGCTCACCGGCCGCGATGGTCACGGTGTTCCGCCCGACCCCGCTGCCCGGCGACCGGATGACGTATGTGAAGCAGGTCGAGGGCGTCGACACGCGGCTGACACTGCTGTGGTTCCTGGAGACGGACCCGAGGGAGTGCTGGGAGGAGCGCTTCGGGGGGCTGGATGCGGAGGTGGCGGAGTCGGGGCTGGGCCGGGTGGAGTTGGTGGCGCCGTTCGTTCCTACGGTGCCGGGGACGGATCGGTACGTGGACAACTTGCGTTGATTGGGTGCGCTGTCTTCCCGGAGGCGAACCGAGCTCTAAAAAAGGGGAGGCCCCCTCGGCCGGGACGGCGGGCCAGTCGAGAGGGCTGTCGGGTGGTGCTGTGCAGTTGTCGGTTATGGCCTGGTGTGAGCGCTGCATCACCCGAGGTCGAAGGCTCCCCGGCTCACCTCGGACACGAACGTGTTCCAGGAGTCAGGCGCGAAGCCCAGGGCGGGGCCTTCGGGAACCTTCGAGTCCCGCACGGCGATCGCGTGCAGAACCGGGGACTTGACCTCGATGCATGCGCCGTTTCCCGTGGAGTACGAGGACTTGACCCACGTACCCGTTGCGCCCTGCTGAATTGCCATGTTTGCTCCGGTTTACCCAGTTGTCGAGTTGCTCCCGCAGTGCCGTGCGGATGCTGGTCGATGACCAACGCCCTCTGGACTGTGCGGTGTGCGCCAACGTTCTTGCACGATGGCGTGATCGACGCTACCCGCCAACATCCGGGGCCGAAGCTGCCATTCACTCGACCGGATGGCATATTCCACTGGAGGCTTCCGCCCTGATGTGGCGAAGGTGTACTGTGCGGCACCTTCCCGATTCGGGCGGATCCATGTCCCCTTCGCGGCTCTTACGGCTTTTTCGTCAGCGGGCGTAGTCCTTGGCGATGTCCGCGATGAAGTGCCGCGACTGCTCCACGTTCAGCGCCTGCGCCCGCAAGTGCTCGTACATGACGCTGTACTTGTGGACGTCGTTCGCCTTCTCCAGGTAGAGGTCGCTGGTGACGCCCTCGATGTAGACCACGCTCGAGTCGGCCGCGTCGGGGAACTCGAGGATCGCGTACTGGCCGTTCAGGCCCGGGTGGGCGCCCATGTCGAACGGGATCACCTGGACAGTGACATGCGGCAGTTGGGACTGCTCCACGAGGTGCTCGAGCTGGTCGCGCATCACGTTGCGGCTGCCGACGACGCGGCGCAGTGCCGCCTCGTCCAGCACGGTCCACAGCCGCAGCGGATTGCTGGGCGAGGAGATCCGCTCCTGACGGCGCATCCGCACCTGAACGCGCTTGTCGATGTCGGTGGGCGCGGTCTCCGGCAGCGCGCCGGCGATCAGCGCCTCCGCGTACGGCCGGGTCTGGAGCAGGCCGGGCACGACCTGCGGGTCGTACACGCGCAGGGACGCCGCGTCCGTCTCCAGGCCGATGTAGACGCTGTAGGGGATGTCGCCGAAGGAGTGCCACCAGCCCTGCTGGCGGGAGTCCTTGGCCATCTGCATCAGCGAGTCGACTATGCGGTGGTCCTCGACCTCGTACACACCGCACAGGTCACGGACGTCGCGCTGGCTGATGG
This sequence comes from Streptomyces sp. NPDC002896, assembly GCF_040295225.1. NCBI lineage: Bacteria > Bacillati > Actinomycetota > Actinomycetes > Kitasatosporales > Streptomycetaceae > Streptomyces > Streptomyces sp. NPDC002896. Next base: position 23,927 of record NZ_JBEOVA010000041.1, read on the forward strand.
AGCGGCGGCCGTTCTCGAGGCGGCTGATCTTCGACTGTGAGACGAGCAGCCTCTCCGCCACCTCCTCGGCGGTCATGCCCTTCTGTTCTCGGAGCCGGCGCAGCTCCTGGCCCAGTCGGCGTCGCCTGACGGTGGGATTGACATTGGACGCCACGGGACGTGCACCTCCGGCTGCGGGCCTGTCAACTTTGCGTATCTGGTGCTCAGCAGATTGCCACCAACGTGCTTCCTACCGCTGGGAAACGGCGGATATGCGGCGCATACGCGTCAGTTGTACGGGTCGGCGGTACGCGCGTCGGCCCTGTGAGAGCCCCGGGGCCGGTGATGCGGCCCTTGACGGGGCCTTGAACGCGGCCGCGCGGGGCGGTGCGCCGAGGGTCGTCTCCCCGGGCGTCACTGCCCCGCGCGGCCCAGCGGCTCCCGAACCGGGTCTGGGGACTGCGGTGCGGCGCTGGTGCGAGTGGTGCGGTGATGCGGTGTTGCCGAGCTGCGGCGGTTGCTGTGCCGCGGTGGTGCGGGCGGTGCTGCTCAGTGGGCCACGGCGCGTGCCATGGATCCATGGTGCGTCTGCATCGGAACCCTGCCGGGCTCCGCCGCCCTGCCGCCCTGGCGGCCGCCGGGGGCCGCACCTCGGCGGGGCTGCGCACCCACACCGTTCTGGACGTCCATCACGGCGTGCGCCACGAGGCCGCCCATCGGGTCGTGCCTGATCAGGTCCCGGAGGCGGGAGCGCGACGAGCGGCCCTCGTTCCCCGGGTAGAGGTGCTTGCCGAGTCCGACCGCGTGGGCCAGCGCGGCGAGCGCCGCGGTCCGTGGGTCCGGCGGCACGCCGGTACGGATCGCCGAGTCCAGTCGGGCCTTGATCTCCCGGCTGATTGCCGTCTCCGTCGCCTGGTAGCGAGTGGTCGGCAGTACCCCGCACATCTGTCCCGGCACGGCATGCACCATGCCGCACCGCTCGAGATGCGAGAGATACGTCTGGCGCAGCCCCAGGCGGGGCCCGCCGATCCAGTGGACGGCCCGGACTGGAGCGCCGCGCCTGCGCAGCAGCTCCAGTGCGGAGTCCAATGTCGGATCTCCTGTCGGCCGTGGTACCACCACGGCGATACGATCCCCGTCTGGGGCTATACGTCCGGCCAGCGCCAGCTCCACTAGCTGTGCTCCGGCCAGACCGAGGTCGAGCGACTGCGGCTGCGCTGTGGTACCCGTGGCCGGGTCCAGAGCGAGAAGCAGTAGCTCCTCCGGAATAGTTCTGCGGCTCCTGCCCATCCATGCCTCCCCGCGTGGATGAATGACAGGGTGACCCCTCTCACAACGGTCTGTCGAGGGTGCGTGACCGGTTCGTAAGGGAACCGGTAGGTATGTCGTTCTCGTCTAGCAGCAGGGCCAAGCCCTCACACAGGACACTGGTACATGGTTCGGACAGCGGGTTCGGCACACTGAGCGGTTGGGTGCTGGGCGTATGAAGGAGGCATCGGTGGCGGGCGAGTCCCCCGACATGTCGGAGCAGCAGAAGTCGTCGGGGGATCCGGCCGCGGCGCCGGTTCCGGCGCCGTCCTCGGGCGGTATCGACCCCCGGCTCGCGGTCGCCCGCGAGGTCTCCATCCGCGTCGACCAGCCGACGGCGGTCTTCACGACGCGGACACGCGGGGAGGCGTCGTCTGCGACGGAGAGCGCGGACGCGACGGCTTCTTCGAACACGAGGACGACGACCGACACCGACACGGTTGTGCCGGCCGGGTCGGAGGGCCCTGCCGGGGCGGGCTCCGACGGGGAGAGCGGCACTGCCGCTGCCGAGGCCGCCGGTGACGCCCGGCTGCGCGCGGCCGTCGCTGCGTGGGTGACGGGCGCTGACGCCAAGGAGGCGACGGAGGCGACCGAGGCGGCCGAGGCGGCCGAGGACTCCGCCGGAACGGCCAGTGGTTCCGCCGTGGCTGAGGCGGCGACGGCGGACGACGCGGCGGACGCCGACGGCCTGGCGTCGGGAGATGTCGTTCCGCCGACTGGCGATGGCGACGCGAGGGACGCGGACGTGGACTCGGATGCTCGTGGAGGCGCGGGCGCGGGTGCGGGCGCCGAAGGCTCGGGCTCTGACGCCGGCTCGGGGTCGGTGTCGGAGTCGGACTCGGGTTCTGGCTCGAGCTCGGGTGAGGCTCAGGAGGCGGTTTCGTCGTCCGAAGCCGAAGCCGAAGCCGAAGCCGAAGCCGAAGCCGAAGCCGAAGCCGAAGCCGAAGCCGAAGCCGAAGCCGAAGCCGGCGGCCGGTTCCAGCGCGCGGCGCAGGCCGCCGACGAGCGCGAGTCCGCGAATAGGGCGGCGGGTACGGCCACCGGCGCGGGCCACGCGGCCGACGCCGACGAAGAGCCGCAGGAGTCGGGTGTGGAGGCCGGGCCTGCGGAACCAGCCGCGGACGAGTCCGCGCAAAGCGCAGACACGCGTCGGGATGCCGAAGCCGAGCCGAAGTCCCGTTCAGGGGCCACGTCCATGTCGGGGGCTGAGCCTGCGGGATCCGAGCCTTCGGTCGCGGCCGGGCCTGGGCTGCGGGCGGACGCGGATGCGTCGCCTGCAACAGCGGCACAGGCCGCCGAGCCCCGGCCCCGCGCGGGTGCGGAGCCGGACTCGGCGCACGACGAGCCGGGCGGTGCCGATGGCGCCGGCTCGCGTTCGTCTTCCGGGCCCGACTCCGGCTCCAGCTCTGGCCCCGCCGCTGACGCCGGCTCACGAGCTGACGGCGGCTCCGGTGCCGATGCCGAGGCGCGCGTCGAAACCGACTCCGACTCCGCGGCTGACGCCCCGTCCCGCCCCGGAACTCCTTCCGACGCCACCGCCACCGCCACCGCCACCGCCACCGCCACCGCCGACGCCGACGCCGACGCCGACGCCGACACCGGCGACCGTGGTGACTCCGGTTCCGGTGTCGATCAGGCCACCGCCGTGTTCCGGGCCGTCCGGCCTGCCGTCGATCAGCCGACGGCCATGCTGAAGATCGGTGGCCGGAAGCCAGGCGAGAAGGCGGCTGACGATCGTGCGGGGGAGTCGGGCCCCGACGAGAAGCAGGCCGATGGGGCGCAGGGTGCCCCGGTCGGCGGTAAGAGCGGTGGTCCCGGCGCGTCCGGGAGCGGGGAGGCGGCTCCCGGCGCCGGGCGTCGCAAGGACGAGCCCGATGCCGAGCGGACCAGCAAGTTCGTGGCGCTCAAGCCGCTCGACGACGAGCCCGCCGCGCCCAAGAAGCCGGGCGCAGCCGCCCCCGCGGGGTCCGCGATGCCCGCCGCCCCGGCGCCCGCCGTCCCCGGGAACGCCGGTCCCGAGCGGACCGCGCAGCAGCCCTTGCCGCCGATGCCGCCGCTCGACCTGCTGGCCGAGCTGACGAACACGCCTCCGCCCCCGGAGACCCCGCTGCGTACCGCCGTGCGGCGGGTCAAGATCTGGACGCCGCTGGTGGTGCTGCTCGCGATCGTGTTCGCAGTCGTGCAGGCCGTGCGCCCGCTGCCGACGCCGACGCTCACGCTGACCGCCGACTCGGAGTACGCCTTCGACGGCGGCAAGGTGACGCTGCCGTGGCCCCAGGAGGGCCAGGGCTGGATGGACGTCACGGGCCTCGGCACCATGGACCGTTTCGGTGAGCAGAAGTCCGTACCGATCGGCTCCGTGGCCAAGGCCATGACCGCGTACGTCGTGCTGCAGGAGCACCCGTTCAAGTCCGGCGCGAACGGCCCGTCGATCACGGTCGACGCGCTGGCCGAGAAGGAGGGCGGCTACGACGCCGACGGCGAGTCGACGCTCAACACCGTCAAGGAGGGCGACAAGCTCTCCGAGAAGGACGCCCTCGCGGCCATCATGATTCCGTCCGCGAACAACATCGCGCGGCTGCTGGCCCGTTGGGACGCCGGTTCGGAGGAGGCGTTCGTCAAGAAGATGAACGCCGCCGCCAAGAAGCTCGGGATGACCAACACCACGTACACCGACCCCTCGGGGCTGAAGGAGACCACCGTCTCCACAGCCGAGGACCAGGTGAAGCTCGGCAACGAGCTGGTGAAGATCAAGGCGCTGACGGACATCACCAAGCTGCCCACCTGGAAGGACCCTTCGGGCAAGGTCTGGCAGAACTACAACCGCCTGGTGCCGTACGACAACGCGATCGGCATCAAGACCGGCTCGACCACCAAGGCCGGCGGCAACCTCCTCTTCGCCGCCACCAAGGAGGTCGGCGGGGAGACGGTGACCGTCGTCGGCGCGGTGCTCGGTCAGCACACGCCGCCGATCATCGACACCGTCAACGCGGTCAGCAAGACGGCGATGCTCGCGGCCCAGACGGCCCTGAAGGGGCAGACGATCCTGAAGAAGGGCGATGTCGTCGGATACGTGGACGACGGTCTCGGCGGGCAGACGCCGGTGGTCGTCACGCAGGACGTGTCCGCGGTCGGCTGGGCCGGGCTCACCGTGCGGCTGAAGCTCGGCGACGACGGCACCACGATCCCGCACACGGCGAAGCCCGGCACCAAGGTCGGCGTGCTGAGCGTCGGCGACGGCTCGGGCACCGCCGTCGAGGTCCCCATCGCGCTCCAGGACGAGCTCAAGGAGCCCGCCTTCGGCGCCAGGCTGACCCGGGTGGGCTGACCCCACGGGCCATTCGGCTGGCCCCGCGGGCCATTCGGCTGAACCCGGCCGGGCTGCGCCCGCAGCCCGTCCGGTTGCCCGCCGTTCACCCCCGGGGCGGTGTCCCCGGGGTGACGGCGAACTGTCCGTGAGATGACCCGGGACCGTCCCCGGGCCGAACCGTCAGGGCGCCGCGCGGCGACCCCCGTGCTAGCGTCGCGGGGATCGGGGCGGGTGCCGGGGCGTGCCCGGGGCGGACGGACCCCGGGCCCCCGGACGAGGACTACACACGTACGGGGAGTGTCTTGAGTGGCCACTGCGGAGCCGACGCGGGCCGACGACGCCGAGCCGGATGACGGAAAAGGTGCGCGAATAACGCTGCCCGCACAGCGGTGCGAGCAGCGCACCGCCGCAACCGACCAGATGCACCAATTGACCCAGCCGTCCCCGTCTGAAGCGCCCCCACCCCAATCGCCTCGATCATCCCCGCTTCAAGCGTCCCCACCGCAATCACCCCGATCGCCCCACACCCCCTCCGGTGACAGCGGACGTCCTGGCCTGCCCGCGCTGCTGCCGTTGCTCCGCCACCCGGTGACCTGCGTGACCGCCATCGCGGCCGTCCTGCACATCGTGTGGTTCTTCGCCTTCGCGAACAGCGGGGGCGACCTCGCGGCCCAGGACGCCTGGGCCGAGTTCGTCGGGCAGAACCCCGACTCCGCGTACAACCTCGCCTGGTACGGCGGCATGCACCCCGTGTCGTACAGCGTCGTGTCGCCGTATCTGATGTCCGTGCTCGGTGTGCGGACGACGATGATGATCGCCGGAACGGTCTCCGCCGGGCTGGTCACGCTCATACTGCTCCGCAGCCGTGCCGTGCGGCGGCCGCTGTGGGCCGCGGCCGGCGGGGTCTTCGCGCTGCTCTGCAACGCGGCGTCGGGCCGCGTGACATACGGCCTGGGCACGATGTTCGGGCTCGCGGCGGTGGCCGCCGTGTTCTGCTGGCCCTACCGCTGGCGGTACAAGCGCTGGGCGAAGGCCGCCGTCGCCGCCCCGCTCGCCGGTCTCGCGACCGCGTCGTCGCCCGTCGCCGGGCTCTTCGTGGGGCTCGTCGCCGTCGCGCTGTTCCTGCAGAAGCGACGGCCTGGCGCCTACGCGCTGGGGCTCGCACCGGCCGCCGTGGTCGGCCTGTGCGCCTGGCTGTTCCCCTTCTCGGGTACCCAGCCGATGGGGTTCGGGTCGGCCGTGCTGCCGCTGCTGTTCTCGGGCTTCGTCTTCTTCCTCGTACCGAGGGAGTGGACGACCGTACGCCTCACCACGGCCGTCTACGCCCTCGCCGTGCTGCTCACCTGGCTGATCAGCTCCCAGATCGGCTCCAACATCACCCGGCTCGCCATGCTGTTCGCCGGGGCGGTGCTGCTCGCCGCACTGCCGTTCGCCAAGCCGCGTACGCGCAAGTGGTACGCGATCGTCGTCGCGTTCGCGGGGTCCGTCGCCTGGATCGGCTTCAAGGCGGTCGACGACGTGGTCCACACGACGCCCGCCGCGTCCTGGGCGCGGGAACTCGCCCCGCTCGTCAACCAGCTGCAGGTGGTCGGCGCCGAGAAGGGCCGGGTCGAGGTCGTCCCGGCCCGCTCGCACCGCGAGGCGTCCGCGCTCGCGCCGTACGTGAACCTCGCCCGCGGCTGGAACCGGCAGGCCGACATGGAGCGCAACCCGCTCTTCTACGACGACACTCTGAACTCCGCGAACTACAACGACTGGCTCAGGCGCTGGGCCGTCCACTACGTCGTCCTTCCGAAGGACGAGCCCGACGGGCACGGCGGCGAGCGGGAGCGCGAGCTCGTGCTGCGCGGACAGCCCTATCTCGAGGAGGTCTGGGCCGACGCCAACTGGCGGCTGTTCGCCGTCAAGGACCCCACGCCGCTCGCCGAGCCCAACGCCACCGTCGACCGCGCCGAACAGGGCGAGCTGACCATCGAGGTGAAGCAGGCGGGACGGGTGCTCATCCGCATCCCGTACTCGCCGTGGCTCGGCCTCGTCGACGCCGAGGGCAAGAGCGTCGAGCCGCCGAAGGAGACGGAGGAGTCCAAGCAGCGCGAGGAGGGCACCCCGAAGACCTTCCGGAACGAGTACGGGTGTCTGATGGAGACCGAGGAGGACGCGGCCGGCGACAAGTGGACCGAACTCCTCGCCCCGCGCCCCGGCGTCTACCGGCTGGCCGCGCCCTACCAGCTGCCTCGCGGGACGCCCTGCCCGGAGGAGCTGCGCTGAGCGTCCGCGGACCGCTTGGGTGCGCCTCCTCGCGTCCGCCGACCCTTCCCGTCCGCCGACCCCTCGCGTCTGGTGAGCCCTCCTAGCCCACCGATGGCGCGCAGATGCCCTCGGGCGGGCGGGTCGTCGTCTCCTGCCCCTCGTCGCCCGCGGACGACGAGTCGGACGAGTCGGACGAGCCGGTCGCCGCTTCACGGACCGAGTCCAGCTTTTCGAGCAGACCCTTGAGGCGCTGGTCCGTGGGGTTGCGGAAGTACTCCAGTACGGCGCGGTGGAAGGCGTCACGCAGCGAGGGCGGCATGACGTCGGAGGCGTCGAAGCAGAGCGTGTTCTTCTGGTCGGTCAGGATGCCGGCGATCTTCCGGCCGATCGGGTCGGTCGGCTTCGGATCGTCCGAGGCGGGGAAGAGCGGCTGCGGTTCCGGCTGGGACACCTTGCTCGCCATGTCCCGCCACAGCCTGCGCGCTCTGGGGCCGGAAAGCCGCTCGACCAGCTCCTGGGCGTCGGGGTTGTCGCTGAACACGGCGGCCATGTCGCCCGACACCTCGTACGTGTCCCTGAATTTGTCGTCGCCCTGCAGGAAGCCGGCCGACGGTTTGACGCGGACGTCGTCGCCGGCGTACAGGTAGCGGACGAACGCGCCCTGGTGCTCGTGTGTGCAGTCGAGCGAGTTCAGCAGCCCGCGCGAGGCGCCGCTTTCGTCGGCCGTGCCCTCGAAGGAGGTCTTGAGGGACTCCTCGACCGAGTGCGGCGATCGGCGGCCGAGCAGCTCGGCCCAGGTCCTCCAGGCCCGCTCCACGGCGCTGTTCTGCCAGCTCAGCCTCCCGGTGGCCCAGTCCGTGTAGGTGGTCGGGCCGGCCTGGTGCAGGAGGATGTCCTCGATCCAGTCGGTGCCCGGCCAGCCGGACGTGGCCTGGGACGCGAGGCCTATGCACCACTTCGGTCCGGAAGTGCCGACCGACGAGCCTTTCTTGCTCCACACCAGGCTCTTGAGGTCCACCTTCAGCGGCACCCAGTAGGTGTGGAGAAGGCCCTTCACCCGCAGCCCGCCCGCCCAGGGCGCGAAGGCGCGCTCGGCCGCCTTGTCGAGGGGCTTGAGCCTGCCTCTGCGTGCGTACTCGGTCAGTTCGCCGATGCTGTTGAGGATCGCCACGTCGGGCGGGGCGTCCGCCTCGAGCTGCGCGACGAGGGTCTCGCGCAGGGAGCTGGTCCCCTCGTACGCGTACGTGTACCCGGTGTCGTCGTCGAGCTTCTTCAGCATCGCTTCGAACGCCTTGCCCTCCGGGCCCGTCCAGGGGCCGAGGACGACGAGCGTGTCCCTGCCGTCCTGCGTGCAGCCGCCGGAGAGCGCGGCGAGGGCGAACAGGGCGCAGGCCAGGGCCAGGCGGAGGACGGGGCGCGGGCGGGTCCGGTGCGGACGGCGGGGCGCGCGCGGGTGACGGCTGGGGTGCGGGCGGCGGCTCACGAGGTGGTTCGTGAGGTGGTTCATGAGGCGGTTCACGAGGCCGCTCCCGGGCGGGCGATGAGGAGGTACTCGCGGCGGTACGTGTGCAGCGCGCCGCCGATGACGGCCGCGCCGACCACCCCCACGGGCATGACGAAGGGCGCCACGCCGTCCAGGAAGGAGAGGCGGCCCGCGGCCAGCTCGTCGTCGACCGACGACTCCAGCGCGTCGATGGCATGCGGGCTGAGATTTCCGGCCCACTGGTCCTCGGCGAGCACCTCGGTGTCCGGCGACGTTCGGTCGGAGAGGTCGTCGGCGCTCGGCACCACCTGCTGCTGTGCGTGGTACGCGAGCACGGCATCGGCCGCCAGCATCGGCACCGCCGCCAGCGGCAGCGCGGCCACCAGCAGCGGCAGGCTCAGCCTGATCCGGAACCGGTGGCGCAGGAAGACGACGGTACGGGCCACCCCGACGGCGAGCAGGACGAAGGCGACGGCCGCGACGGCCAGGGCGGCCAGTACGCCCCCGCCCCATGCCGCGCGCGCCTCCAGCCGGCCGCGCAGTCCCCGCTCCAGGGCCGAGATCCGGTCCACGATCGTGGTCGCGGTCGCCGCGGAGCCGGTCGACCGCCGGCACTCCGGGTATGTGGTGTCGTCGCCCGTGCCGCCGCCTGTACCGCTCTCCGTGTCTTTGCCCGCTGTGTCGCTGCCCGTGTCGTTGCGCGGGTTCGTGTCGCACAGCATGTTCTGTGCGTACGTGAGTTCGGCCTCCCGCAGTGTGCGGTCGTCGTCCGCCTGGGCGCGGTTGATCCAGCCGCTGTAGTCCACGAGCAGGCCAGAGACCACATCCAGCTTCTGCTGCTCGGACACGGTGAGGGCGCCGTGCTGCGCGACCTGGCTCAGGCTCTGCGTGGCCCGCTTCATCCGTGTCCGGTACCGCTCGCTGAGCCCGCTGAGCTCCACCGCCCCGTCCTCGTCCAGCAGGGCCCTGCCGGCCTCCGCCTGCGCGATCTGCAGCGACACCCTGGCCTCGGCGAGATCCACCAGCGCGGGCGCGATGTGGTCGCGGAGGTACGCGGAGTCCCCGCGGACGTCGGCGTACGCCCAGCCGAACGCGCCGAAGGCGATCACGGAGAGCAGCGGAAGGGCGATCAACCGATCCCGCAGGTAGGCGCGGTTGCTGCGGCCCGCGGGTGCCGGCCATGCGTACCGCCACAGGCGCCTGCCCATCTCGGCGCCGACGGCAACCACTGCGCGGACGCCTTGTAAGACCCGCTGGCTCACCGGTGCTCTTTCACGGCTCACCGGTCCTGTTCCACCGCTCACTGGTCCCGCTCCGCAGTCGGGAGGACGCTTGTGCTCGCCTGGATGCGGGCCGCCTCGATGTCGAACCGCTCGATGGCGGGGCGGAGCCGGACAGCCGGGCCCTCAGCGCGGCGTCGTACGTCGACGAGTCTGCGGAGGTGGTCCTGCATGGCCGTGTCGCCGGTGCGGGTCGCCAGGGTCCAGGAGCGGCCGAAGTGGGCCTCAGCGGCCGCCGTGTCGCCCTCCCGGAGTGCGGTGCAGCCCTGCTCGAACGTACGGTGCAACTCGTCTTCGTGGAGGTAGTGGGCGACTCTCGGATCGAGTCTGCTGTACAGGTCCGCCTCGTCCGACCAGCGCATCAATACGGCGGCGGGTTCCGGGAGTTCGACGTCCGCCCCCGCGGGCCCGGCCACGTCGACCTCCACCTCGGTCAGGAACAGCACCTTGCCCAGCTGGTCGGGGCGGTACGGAGCACTGACGCAGAGCAGATAGTCGCGCGTCTCCTCGCCCCACGCCCCGGTGGCGTACTCCTCGATCGCTCCGCCCGCCCCCGACTCCACCGCGGACATGTCCACGTACACCGGCCGCAGCGCGACCCGTGTGGGATGCACCTGTTCGAAGGAGTGCAGCGTGACGTCGGCCCGGTGGTGCAGGCGCAGCCGCAGCCCGGTGATGTCGCGGTCCGCGGCCCGCTCGGTGAGCGCCGCGAACTCCCCGGAGAGCCGCGCGAGATCCCCTACGGCGCTGGCCCGGCCGCTCAGCTCGCGGGTGATCAGCAGGAGTTCGTCGGTGTCCCAGGCGTCCCCGATGCCGACGGCGTCGCAGGTGAACTCCGACGCACAGGTCTCGACCCGCTCGCGCAGCTCGTCGTGCGACTCGTATCCCGGTTCGTTCCGGCCGTCGGTGAGCAGTAGCGCATGCCGTACGAAGGCGTCCTGGGCGGGCACATCCCGGAGCTCGCGGAACAGCAGGCGCGCCCTCTCCAGCCAGGTACCCATCGCCGTGCCGCCGCCCGGGGTGCACGCGTGCAGGGCGATCCGTGCGTCGGCCCGTGAACGGGCGTCCGCGACAGCGAGCCCGAACCGCTGCGGGTAGATCATTCCGGCCCGGTCCCGTCCGGCGACGACCGCGAAGCGCGCGCCGTCCGGCATCCGGTCGAGTGCGGCAGCCGCGGCCTCACGGGCGGCGGCCAGCCTGCTCGGCGGGTTGACCATCGAGGAGGAGTGATCGATGAGCAGCACCTCGGCGAGCCGCGGCGTGGCGTCCGACGCCGGCCGGGCCACGGCGCGGGGGCGGCGGCGTACGGAGACGGTGATCACCGCGTACATGCGGGGGGTGTCCTGCGCGTTGGGCGCGCGTTTCGCGCTTGGGCCTGACGCGAGTGTCGTGCCTGGCCCTGGCCCTGGCGTGCGTGTCGTAGTCGTGGGCGGCGGGCCGGCACTTGGCGCGCCCTCCGCGCCTTCCGCGCCTGTCCCGTCCGGGCCGGCCAGGGCCGGTCCCGGCGTCGGACCCGCGGGTCCCCGTCCGGGGCCCGCGACCGGCCTGGGGCGCGGTAATTCGACGACCTGGCTCACCTCGAGTCCGATCGTGGTGGCCGGACCCTCGGCGAGGTGAGCGCCGCGGCCCGCAGCCAGTTGCTGATCCTCTTCCCCAACCATGGGCTGTCCCTGTTGTGTCGGTAGGCGAACGGGCGTACTTGGTAGGCCCGGTCCAGCAGCCGCTCGGCGAGCCGCGCACCGTCCGGTGCGTCGGAGCGCGCCGCCTGCTGGGCGAGGCCCAGGTAGAACCGGGACAGATCCTTGCGCAGCCGGCGTTCGTCGCCGGGGAAACCGATCCGTGCGGCGTCCGGGGCGACGGAGAGCGCACCGAGCTGCCGGGCATCGATGGCGCCGCGCGCCAGCAGGTCCTGTGCGGCCTCCCAGACCTCCGCCTTCATCCGCACCCGGGCCTGCTCGTCGGTCAGCCCGTGCTCGTGGAAGAGCCTGGCGAGGCGCCGGAGCACCGCGCCCAGCTGCCCGGCGTCCTGCGCCTGACTGACGCCGATGCGCACGGCGGCGGTACGAGCGGCCGTGCGGTGGCGCGAATGCTGCGGCACGGCGTCCAGCGCCTCCACGGCGTGCGCGTCGGCCTGCGGCCCGCCCTGCGCCAGCCAGGCCCGCGCAACACCGAACGCCGCGCCGCCCAGCGACGGATTGCGCAACCGCACCGCCTCGTGGAACGTCAGCGCCTCATGCCGGCGCCCCAGCCGCTCGGCGCAGTAGCCGAGGGCGAGCTTCGGCGCGTACTCGCCGGGGATCGCCGCGTAGACCCGGTCGAAGTGGTCCCGGGCATCCTCGACCCGGTCCCGCGCGAGCGCCAGCAGCCCGCGATGCCAGTCGACGCGCCAGTCATGCCGGGCACGCCCGGCACCGATGGCCTCGACGGCACGCAGCAACTCGCCTTCAGCATCGGCGAGATGGGGCTCCGTGACGGGCGGGCGCTCGGCGGCGGGAGCGTCGGGCGCCCGTAGCGCCACCCTCAACTCGAGTCGGCACCGCAGCAGATGCACCTCGGCAGAGCCGGACCAGCCCTTCGTATGCTGCAGCAACGCCGCCGGATCGGCGTCGGAGAGACGGCTGAGCTCGGCATGGCGCGTGTCGTCCGGATCCGGCCGCGGCACCGGCATCCGCTGGGACACATCCGCCGCGGACGGCGCCGCGTGCAGGGGCGCCCGCGGCCCGTCGTCCTCGGGCGGAGCCGCCCACCGCGACAGCCGCGGCGCGACACCGAGCGCGCCCTCGAGGGCGTAGGGCGACTGCAGGAACAGCGGTGACGGCTCGAACGTCTCCAGCCCCGTCCGCAGCGACCGCAACTCCCGGAAGACACCCCGGAGCTGCTCATCCATCTCCCGCGCCGTCGCGAACCGGTCCGCCCGCTCCTCGCGCGTGGCCCGCTGCAGCACCCGGGCCAGTGAGACCAGCCCCAGGCCCTGCGGCGCGGAAGCGGTCATGTGGAGGGCGGCGCGGGCCGTCACCTCGTCGGGGCCGGCCGAGGCGAGCCGGTCCAGGGCGCCGAGCGCGGCGAGATCGTGCCGCGACTCACCCAGCCCGCACACGCTGCGCAGCGTCTCGCCGAGGCTGAACAGGTCGTCCTGGCTGGTGGACGCCCCTGTCGCGGTGTGCACGGTCGGCGCGCGATAACCGGTGGTGGTGAGGCCGGGCGCCCGCTCGCCCCGGATGCTTCCCACGTCGATGAGCTTCGTGGTGGTGCCGTCGTGCATCACGTTCTGCGGCTTCAGATCGCCGTAGACCTTCCTGCGCTCGGGCGCGTGCAGATGCTCGAGCGCGGACAGCACACGGACGCCGTACGCGAGGACGAACTCGTGGAACCGCGCGCCCCCGAACCGCTCGGGCTCCCGGCTCGCCAGAGCACGCACCTCTTCGAGGTTGAGCCCGTCCACGTACGGCAGGACGAGGAAGTCCCCGACGCCCTCGTGATGCCCGTAGTTGAACACCGGGATGATGCCCTCGTGGTTGAGGTCGGCGAACGCCTGCCGCTCCTTCGCCAGCGCGCCCCGCGCGACCGCGGCCTGCACCGGCCGCAGGACCTTCACGGCCACCTCGCGGTCGTCGACCTTGGTGTCGAGCGCCAGATGGACCTCGCCCATGCCGCCGTGGCCGAGCGGCCTGACCACCCGGTACTGGTCGGCGAGCAGCTGCCCGCTCAGCGCGTCCGCGGCGCCCGGGGCATCCGGGGCGTCCGGCGAGCGTTGGGCCTCCGGCGTGCGCGGAATGCCCGGCGGCCCCGGCGGCCCCGGAGTACCCGGAGTGCCCGGGGGTGCCGCCCCGTCCCGCGGCCTGATCTCCGGGAGCAGCGTGGGATCCGGGCTCTCGTCCGGGAGCTCGACGTCGGCGGTACGGCCGGCGCCGGAGCCGGTGCCCGCCTCGACGATGTACCACGGCTCGGACTGCTCCGGGGCGTCGGGCGCCGGGACGGCGGAGGAGCTCATCGCCAGGGTGGCTGAGGGTTCCAGGGCTGCTGAGGGCTCCATGACCCCGGTGGGTTCCAGGGGCGCTGATGGCCCCGGAACCGCCCCCGCCGCGGACGAATGAAGCCGGGCCACGGGGTCGACGCGCTCGCCGGAGACCCGGCAGTACCCGGACGGGGTGACCGTGCCGGGGCACCCCGGGTGCGGACACGGGATCACTGGTCACCGACCTCGCGAGGGGACTCAGTCGCCGTGCCGGCGGCTCCCGCCGTCCCCACCGAACCGGCCTCTCCCGCCGAACCGTGCGCTCCCGCCGTACCCCCCGCATCCGCCCGCCCCACCCCCCGCAGACCCTCATGCGTGAGTCGGCGCACCACCCTGGCGAACGCCTCCACCGCGCGCTCCGCGTCGGTGAGGGGGCAAGGGCCGCCCATCAGCAACTGCTGGGCCCTGCCGAAGGCGCCGACGGCGTCGGGGTGCTCGGCCAGGCCCTGCGCGTCGAGACGCGCCTGCTGGGCGGCGAGCAGACCGCGCAGCCGCAGATGCGCGTCGAGTACGCCGCGCAGCTCCCGCTCGGCGCGTTCGGCGCGCAGCAGACACGTTTCCACGGCCTGTTCGGCGTACGAGAGCTTCTCCAGGAAGGCCGCCCGCTGTGCCTCCCGGCCGGCCGCCGGAGGGCGGGGCGCGGCGGGCGGATGCCGGTCCTCCGTGCCCGCCTCACCCGCGAGCTGCACCGTCCACACCCGGGCCCGTGCCCCGTACGCCGTCGGACGGGGCGGGTCGACGACGTGGCGCTCCACCCGGCGGTACACGTCCCTGGAGCGCTCTTCGGTGGCGGCCAGCAGGGAGACGCGGTCGACGATCCGCGCCAGCCAGCGCTCGGCACGGTCTTCCGGCAGCAGCCGGTACGCCATCTCGTCCGCGAACCCTTGCCCGCCACCGCCACCGCCACCGCCACCGCCGCCGACACCGTCAGCTCCTCCTCCGCCTCCTCCGTCGCCGCTGTCGCTGTCGCGTACCACCAGCAGTAATCGGGCGCCGCGGTCCGCCAGTTCACGCAGGGCACGCACGGCCGCGACCGGCTCACTGGCGGACAGGTCGGCGCCGAGGACGGCGACGGCGGGACGGGCGCCGCGCTGCCGCGAGTGCCCCAGCTCGTGCCGCAGGGCGGCCAGGGCCTCGCCGACCGCGGGCTGCTCCGGTTCGGCGCGCTCCAGCGACGCACCCGTCACGTCCAGCACCAGACTGATGCTGCCCGCGCGGGGTTCGATCCCGGCCTGCGACAGGTGCGGGGCGCCGGTGCCCGGGTCCGGAGGCCCCTTCGGCGACCCGCGCGACAGCTGGTGCGGCCCCGTCCCCTCCGCCGGCGTGACCGACAGCTGCGGCGACTGCTCGCGGTCGGCCATGTTCAGCACGACGTGGAGGGCCTCCCGCGCCCGCGCGTCGTCATCGCGGAGGAACAGCACCTCGATGTCCCAGCAGCAGGGTTCCTCGTGCAGCCAGCGCATGACGGTGCGCTGCAGGCCGTGGGGCCGGGCGTCACGGGCGGCGTCCGGGGACACGGTGTGCCGGGCAGGGACCGCGGGCGGTCCGGTGACGTAGGACCTGCCCACGTCGCGGAAGTACTTGGCGACGGTCGCTGCCGGAATCATGTACGCGTATCCCGCGCGCTCATCGGCCTGCACGACGATGCCCAGCAGCCGTCCGGTCCCTTCCTCCAGAACGCCCGCCCCGCTGAACCCGCCCGTCAACCGCGGCCCCGGCTCGCGCGGATCGGCCACATCGATCTGCACCCGCTCGTCCCCGTGCCCGCCGGGCCCCATACAGGCGCCCGTGAGCCACTGCCCGCCCGACCGCTGCTCCGGGAAACCGTCGATGAGAACGGGCGCGCCCCGGTAGTCCAGCGTCCGGTGCAGGGTGACCGGTGACGGCACCGGGGCGGGCTCGTCCAGCACGAGCAGCGCGAGATCCCCTTGCGCCTTCCCGAACGGCGGCACCCAGTGACCGTCCAGCACGGTCGCCGTGCGGCGCTCGGTCCGCGGCAGGCCCTGCAGCAGGGGGAAGTCGACCTGCACGCGGCCGGGGCGCTGCCCCGTCTCCGGGTCGCGGATCACATGCGCGCAGGTGAGCACCCGGTCGGCCCCGAGCAGCACGCCGGCGCCGAGCACGTCGCCGCTGCCGGACACGCCACCACGGCGCAGCCGCACCCGCCAGCTGCTGTGACCATGAAAACTCGGCGCGGACAGGCGCCAACCACCTTGATCATCAAGGCCGTTGACTCCCCGGGCGCCCTCGTCCAATTCCCCCTCCATGCTTCCTCAGGATAGGCGTGGCGTCGGACAATGACTCCTGAGCTGCATGAGGCAGGGGCACGGGGAGGTAGTGCAATGGGGCACGGAACCGACGAGGACGCGGCGGTGGCAGGTCTCGCCGACGTGATGAGCCAGGTGCGGGAGGAACTGGAGGAGGCCCAGCGCAGAGGCGCCGACAGCCCGGTGCGCTTCAGCGTGGAGAGGGTCAGCCTCGAGTTCGCCGTGCAGGTACGACGAGAGGGGTCCGGCCGGGCGGGCCTGCGCATCGGCGTGGTCACGGCGGGAGCGGGCGGCGCGCTGTCCCGTGACACGGTGCATCGCATCCACGTGGAGCTGCAGCCGCGCCGCGGCGACGGCCGGACCCTGGACGTGGGGCGGGACTGAACGCTGGTGCGTTGCGGGTACCTCGGCCGGAGGAATCCGAATGTACTCCGGCCGGAGGAAGCCGGACGTACCTCGCCAGCCGAAGACGGGCCACGGGCCAGGGGCCACCCAGCCCGCGGCCCGTGGCTGATCCGTCCTCGATGGTGCTGGTGCTGGTGCAGGAGACCCGTCAGGCGGAGAGGGGAAGCACCTTCTCGATCGCCGCCACGACCTCGGCCGACTCCGGCTCGGCCCGCGGCGAGAAGCGCGCGACCACGGAACCGTCCGCGGAGACCAGGAACTTCTCGAAGTTCCAGCGGATGTCCCCGGTGTGCCCCTCCGCATCGGCGAACCCGACGAGCCGCTCGTAGAGCGGGTGCCGTCCCTCCCCGTTGACCTCGACCTTCTCGGTCAGCGGGAAGGTCACGCCGTACGTCGCGGAGCAGAACTCCGCGATCTCCTCGGACGTCCCCGGCTCCTGGCCCATGAACTGGTTGCAGGGCACCCCGAGAACGGTGAACCCGCGACCGGCGTACTGCTCGTGCAGCCGCTCCAGCCCCGCGTACTGGGGTGTGAGCCCGCACTTCGACGCGACGTTCACGATGAGTGCGGCCTTCCCGCGGTACTGCCCGAGATCGGCGGAGCCGCCCTGCAGCGACCCGATCTCGACGTCGTACACGGAGCCGGAGCCGTCGACGTCTCCGACGTTTTCCACAGCGTTGTCAGCAGTCATGCCCGGATGCTAACTCCGCCGCCGATCCCCCGCCGATCCGCCGTCGGTCAGGCGCCGGTCAGGCGCCGGTCAGGCGAGCGTCCCGGCCGCCGGACGACCACCGGCTACCTCGCCACGAACTGGGTGAGAATGGCCTGTACTTCGTAGATGTCCACACCCTTGGTGAAGGTCTTCTGGACCGGGGTGGGGTTTCCGGAGATCCAGATCTTGAGCTCCGCGTCGAGATCGAAGGTTCCGGCGGTCTCCACCGCGAAGTGCGTGATGCTCCTGTACGGGATGGAGTGGTACTCCACCTTCTTGCCGGTGATCCCCTGCTTGTCGACGAGGATGAGCCGACGGTCGGTGAAGAGCATGGTGTCCCGTATCAACACGTACGCGGCCTGCACCTGCTCGCCCTGCCCCAGCAGCCGCGCATACTCCTGCTGCGCTCCCGCCGAATCGACGGTGTGCGCGTTCCCGAACAGACCCACGAAAGCCCCCCAGTTGTCGATGTTGCTCGACTTTCTCACACCGAAGCGAGGTATGGGCGGCTCCGGTTCAGGCATCGCCGCTCGGAGCCGGCTGCCAGCTGGTCACGGCTGCCCAGCGTTCGGCTGCCGTCATCAGTACGGCCGTGGCCGGAGCCTTGATCTGGCCGTAGTCGAGCAGGTCCGGCACGCTGAGGGCCAGGCGCTTCTTGAATGCTCCCCAAGCCCGGCGGGCAGCTTCGTCGGCGCGCAGGTAGTCACGGAACAGGAGGGCGAAACGGACGTTGGGTCCGCCGTCCTCACGTAGATGGACATTGCAGCGTCGCTCGCCGATCGGCGGCGCGAACGCGAGCTTGCGGCACTCCTGCCCGCCGGAGACTTCCGTACGGTTCCACGGTTCCGGCCGGCAGCGGAAGCCGATGGCGGCGAGCAGGCGGACCTGCTCGGCCTCGTCGATCGTGCCCACGCGGACCTGGATGTCCACGCAGTCCTTGGCCGCCAGACCCGGCACCGCGGTCGATCCGACGTGGTCGATCGTGTGCGCGTGGTCCCCGAGGGCGGTACGCAGTGTCGCGGCCAGTTGCTCGAAATCGATCGCCCACTGTGGTCGGTACTCCACCACGGCGACTGGAGTCGATTCATCGGGAAAGGGCATGCTGCCAGTTTCGGGGGCCGCTCAGGTTTCGATGGCAGAGGACCAGGCTTCGATGGCGCTTCGTCTCCGCCGACCCCTGCCGGGGACGGGCTAAGCCGACGACAACAGCCGCTCCAGCTTGTCGAGGCTCTGAGTCCAGCCTTCCTCGTGAAGAGCTCGGCGTCGCTCAGTGGCGAAGTCGCCCTGACTCAAGACCAGTTCGGTCCCCGTAACGTCGATGTCGCGAAGGGACAGCGTCACCACCGTTTCCCGATCCTCGGGGTCGGGATCCTCCCACCGGAAGGTGTAGGACAGGCGTTCCGGAGGGTCGACCTCAAGGAATTCCCCGACCAGATAAAACAGATCGCCTTCCGGAGGCTGCATCGCGATCCGATAGCCACCTCCGGGCCGAAGGTCGCTTTCCACACTCGGGATGGTGAATCCGTCAGGGCCCCACCACTTGGCCAGTTCCTGCGGCGCGATCAACGCCTGGAAGACGACCGAGCGCGGTGCGCGGAGGACACGCTGCATATGAAGCCGCAGCCCGCCGTCGTGCGTCATCACGAACCTCCAATGGTTGGAATGCCAGGAGGAAAAATACTCCCTTCAGGGATTGTGATTCACGTCTGGGCCCTTGGTCGGAAAGGAATCGTTCCGAGAACCGATACGGTCCGCTCATGCGAGCCAGAGCGGCGGTACTTCTCTCGGCGGGGACCATGTGCATGTTCACGTCCATGGTCATGTCGGGGTGCGAGTCGAGCCACCCGGCGAAGAATCCGCGGACTGCGACACGGGAAGCCTCGACCTCGTCCGTACCCGATTCTCCAAGGCCCTTGCCGGGCGCCGGCCAGAACCGCAGGGCGGCCGCCTTCCGCAAGTGGGGACTCGAACCGTTGCCTGCGCCGCCCACCCCGCCCAAGGCCAAACCCGTGAAGCTACCTCTCGGTTCTGTACCGGTAATCCGAGATATCCCAGTAAAGGACAAGGTGGTCTTTCTCACCTTCGACGACGGCGGCGAGAAGGACCCTGAATTCGTCCGGATGATGCGGGACCTGCAGGTCCCCTTCACCATGTTCCTCACCGACGCGGCCATCAGGAACGGCTACAACTATTTCAAGCCCCTGCAGTCCCTCGGTGACACCATCCAGAACCACACCCTGACCCACCCGAATCTACCCGCACTCCCGCACTCCGCTCAGGCGAACGAGATCTGCGGTCAGCAGCGAAGGCTGGCCGAAGAGTACGGTACGACCCCGCGATTCTTCCGCCCGCCGTACGGCAACTGGAACGAGGGAACGCGCGCAGCCGCAAATTCCTGCGGTATCCAAGCCATCGTTCTCTGGCGCGAGACCATGCAGATCACGAACATGCGCTATCAACGTGGTGACGGCAGGCTGCACCCAGGCGACATCATTCTCGCCCATTTTCGGGGAACGAAAGAACTCAAGGGCACCACGCTGACCGACATGACACTGACCTTGCTCAGGCGCATCCAAGAACAGGGCTTCACTGTGGCGCGCCTGGAGGATTACCTCTGAATACTCCTGATACCTCAAGGCGGCGCGGGAGGCACTCGGCCCCGGATCGCCACGAGCCTCCGGTGCCGCAGCCGGCGACCAGCGCGACGACAGCGACGAGGACAAGCCGACCGGCGGCACGCGACTGAGCATCGCGGGATCCTACGGCCCGGCTTCGCCGCGCCCCAGAAGGGCGAAGTGAGGCGAGTTGGGGCCTGGCCTGCGGGTCGCCGACGACAGGCTCTGTCCGCGCGGGCGCCCGTTGTGAACGACTCCGCTGCCGCCTGGATCCCAGCGACGTACTCACGCCACCAAGCTTCGTCTCCCACCGCGTCGTGATCCGGGCCGGCGCGCCCGTCGATGAGCTCTCGGATCACATCGGCATGGCCGGCATGCTGCAAGCTGGCCAGAGCTGCTTTGGCGCGAGCGATCACGGCCCCGTAACGGCCGCGAGGCGCTGCGGGCCAGGGGCCGTCGGTGACCGATGCTCGCGGCGTTGGTGGGGTAGGCGGGCCGGGTGGCCCCGGCCCGCCTGTCTGATGGAAATCTCTCCCCTGTTGGGTCGGCGATGTTCAGGAGAGCTTGATGAGCGTGTAGTCGTCGCAGTATCCGGCTGAGGCGCCGGCGTTCTTGTAGCAGTAGGCCGTGGCCGAGGTGTTGGTGCTCCCGGTGGTGAAGAAGACGGGCTGCTGGGAGTAGGCGGTCGTGGAGGTGCGCAGGTAGGTCTCGGTACCGCCGAAGCTCTTCACGCCCACGGAGACCTGCTCGCTGCCGTCGGCGGCCTTGGCCCAGCCGGCCAGCAGGTAGGTGGCGCTGGAAGCGAGACCGGTGGGGGTCTGCTCGACGCCGCTGTTGGCAGCGCCGGTCTGCAGGGAGTACGTGCCGGTGCGGGCGCCCGAAGCGACCACGTTGGACGCGGTACCGCTGCCGCTGCGACTCCACGGGCTCAGGGAGCCGGTTTCGAAGCCCGCGTTCGTCAGGGTGTTGGCCGGCGTGGACATACGTTCCACCGCGAGGTCGTCGCAGTTGCCGGCGCCGGTGCCGCCGGTGTTCTTCCAGCAGTAGATCGTGCCCGAGGTGTTGCTGCCGCCAGTGGTGAAGAGCACGGCGGCCTGAGAGTACGACGTGGTGGACACGTTGGTGAACGTCTCCGCGCCGCCGTAGTTCTTGACGCCGATGGCGAGGGTCTCACCGGAGTTCGCCACCTTGGCCCAGCCGGTCAGCAGGTAGGTGGTGTTCGGGTTGAGTCCGGTCAGGGTCTGGTTGGCGCCGCTGCCGCTCGCCTGGGTCGTCAGTGCGTAGCCGCCGGTGCGGGCGCCCGAGGAGGTGACGGAGGGGGCGGCGCCGCTGTTTGTCCAGGGGCTCATCGAACCGCTCTCGAAGCCCGCGTTGGAGACGAGGTTGCCGCCGGTTCCGTTGTAGGCCCCGATGTTGGGCGCGGCCGTGGCGGAGACGGTGTTGCCGAAGGCGTCCTTGCCGCCGTTGTCGCTGATCACCGCGCCTGCCCGGACCACGGGAGAGGACGGGTGGACCTGGTAGGCGTCGACGCCGGTGTACGAGGAGGAGGCGTCAGCGTTGCCCGGATTGCGGAACTCGGGATCGGTGACGACCTTCGCCGAGTCGGCCGGCTCGGAGGACGGGTGGGTGCCGTAGAAGAGGTTGTTGGAGTAGACGGATCCGGCGCTGGTGGTGAAGTAGCCGCCGGTGCCGTAGTTGAACACCGCGTTGTTGCGGAAGGAGAGGGTGCCCGTGACGCTCCCGCCCCGGCGCGAGTACAGGATCGGGGTGTTCAGGCCGCTCTTGTTGACGTAGATGGTGTTGTTGTAGATGAGCGGGACGGCGCCCGAACTGCCGCTCTTGTTAGGTATGTTCCCCACGAAGTGGAAGACGCCGGTGCCGTGGGTCGGGGTGCCGGAGGTGGGGCAGCCGGCGTTGGTCCCGTCGTTCTCGCTGATGTTGTAGCGGATCACCGTGCCGTCGCTGGGGACGGTCGAGGTGGGCTCGTTGGCGATCGAGAAGGGCGGCATCACGAGCATGAAGCCGCCGAGGTTCTGGTGGCTGTAGTTGTACTGGAACGTGGTGTTGTGGTTGCCCCAGTCGACGTCGTAGCCGGTGCCGTCGGCGCCGTTGACGTGGCAGTAGACCTCGTTGTTCTGGACCACGGTGTTCGAGCTGCCGGACATCCAGATGCCGGCGGAGGCTCCGTTGCAGTACTGGCCGGAGGGCGGGCACTGGTTCTTCGCGCCGCCGTAGCCGGCCTTGTTGCCGTCGATGAGGGCGCCGTCGTTCTTGACGACGAGGATGTCGTCGGCACCGTCGTAGGTCATGGTGTTGCCGCGGATGACCGTGCCCGTGGTCAGGCCGGTGCCCTGGCCGTCCCCGTCCGGGGTGACCGCGACGGCGATGCGGTCGACGTGGTCGAAGGTGTTGTTCTCGACCACGACGTCGTCCCAGGTGGAGACCGGCGTGGTGTGGTCGGTCTGGACGCCGACACCCGCGTTGGTGGAGTACCAGCCGCCGGGCCAGCCACTGATGTGGTGGATGTTCATGTCGTGCACCCGGATGTGGTGCAGGACGCCGCCGGAGCTGTTCTCGGCCAGGACGCCGGAGCGGTAGGCGGGCGAGGAGGCCGCGTTGGTCAGCTCCAGGTTGCCGATCTCCCAGTACTGCTGGTTGAGCAGGTGGATGACCGGGCCGGTGGCGCCGTTCGCGTCGATCACCGGCTTGGCGCCGCTGCCGTACGAGCCCACGGTGATGGGGCTGCCGGAGGCGCCCGAGCCACCGGGGGTGAGCTGACCGGTACAGGTGCTGCCTGCGGCGAAGAGAACGTTGTCGCCGGGGCCGAAGGTGGTGTTGTTGACGCTGCTGACGGAGTTCCAGGGGCTGGACTGCGTGCCGTTGCCGTTGGCCGAGGCCGAGCAGTCCACGTAGTAGGTGGTGCCCGCGGCCATGGCGGCGTGGGCAGGCAGAACGAGGGCGCCCGCCAGTGTGGCGAGCAGGGTGAGGACGCGGGACGCCCGGCGTACCGGACGGTCCGATCTGCGACGCTTCATTGCGACGCTCCTTGCTGGGTGAATGTGTCCTCCGCGTAGCGAATTGCGACGCGGATCTTCCTGCACCGGGCGGGCCGGCCGAAGCGGATACGCCCGGAATCGGTGGCGGGGCCATCGCGGTGCTCGCCCATGCGGGCGGCTCATGAGAGGCAGGGCCTGAGCCGCCTTGGCGAGCGGCTGCTTCACCGAGGTGGGAGGGATGTCAGGAGGGACGTCTCGAGGACGGAGGCGTGTCGCATATCCGGCGGCAGGTCCAGGGAGACGGGCTCCCAGTCCACGCCGTCCTTGCTGCGGACCGCTCCGTACCTCCCTTCGAGGAAATGGTCGAAGATCATGATCCATCCGTCTCCGCGGCGGAAGATCGACGGTCCTTCCACGATTGAGGGAGTGACCGGTCCTCTGGGGGAGGTGTACGGACCTCCAGGGGTGTCGAAAGTGGTCAGGTGGATGTCTTTGTGAGCGGTGGCGAGGTCATTGGTGCCGCGTTCGTCCTTGAAGGCCATGAGGAATCCGCCGCCGTCCAGCTCCTGCACGGTGGCGTCGATGACCGAGTGACCGGGGTCGAAGAAAAGACCGGGGGCCGAGAACGTTCTGAAGTCCTCGGTGGTGCAGTGCCAGATGCGGTGGTTCTGGCTGACGTGTTCGAAGTCGCGGCCCTCGGCCGTGCTCCCGGAGTCGACGACCGACGACCAGATGAGGTGGTACAGCCCGGTCCTGCGGTCCAGGAAGAACTCCGGGGCCCAGGCGTTGTGGGCTCCCTCCACGCCGGCCATGACCGGGACGAGTTCCTGATCCGACCAAGTGAGAAGGTCGGCCGAGGTGGCGTGGACGATGCAGGGGCTCGTCCAGCCGTCGGTGGCCAGCAGATGGAACAGACCGTCGGTGCCCACCCCGATGAACGGATCCCGCAGTCTGCCGGTGCCGACCGTGCCCCGCAGGACGGGCCGACCGCCGTTCATCGTCGCGAAGTCCTCGCCGTCGTGGCTGTAGGCCAGGTGTAGCGCCTCGTCGGCGTTGGTGAAGTAGGAGACCACGTACATCAGTGGGATGGTCCTTCCGGGAGGTCGGGGCGGAGGGCGCCCCCCTGGACGGTGAGGTCGTCGTGTGCCTTGGAGGCCGAGCGGACGCGCTTGCGCGCCGAGTGCACGCGAATCAACAGGCGAGTGCGTGGACGACCGAGGGAACGGGTGCGATCGGACGGGCGGTTGAGGGCCCGGGTTTCGAGAACGCCGCGGCACCGTCCGTGAGGGCGGGGCAGGTGGCACCGTCGGCCGTGCCCGCGTTCATGACTTGACCGCCCCGGCGGACATGCCGGCGACCACCTGGCGCTGGAAGAAGACGAAGATGGCCAGCAGCGGCAGGACACCGAGCAGGGCGGCCGGGAACAGGGTGGTCGGCTGCACGGTGTGCGGGTCGATGAAGGCGTACGCGTTCACCATGACGGTCCGCTTGCCGGGGTCCTGCAGGAACACCAGCGGAACCAGGAGGTCGTTCCAGATCTGCAGGGAGATGAAGGTCAGCAGCGTGCTGGTGACCGGTCGCAGCAGCGGCAGGATGATCGTGAAGAACGTGCGCAGGGCGCCGCAGCCGTCAATCGCGGCCGCCTCCTCCAGGTCGACCGGGATCGAGCGGATGAAGCTGGTGTAGAAGAACACGGCGACCGGGAGGTTCAGGGCCGTGTAGATGAACACCAGGCCCGCGTAGGTGTCCAGCAGGTTCAGGTCGCGCATCAGCAGGTACAGCGGCGCCACCACGACGAACACGGGGACGGACGTGCCCAGGATGAACAGCCGGTACACGGCCGTGGACCAGTGCTGGGTGATCCGGGCCAGCGGATAGGCGGCGAGCGAGCCGATCACGGTGATGGCCACGCACGACAGCCCGGTGATGATCAGGGTGTTGAGGGTGCTGGGCCCGTAGTGGATCTGGCTGAAGGCGTCGGAGAAGTTCTTCAGGGTCAGCGAGTGCGGGATGCCCAGGGGGGAGCGGGCCACGTCCGCCGCGGTGCGCAGCGAGGTGACGACCGTGAAGAGGAACGGCAGGACGAACAGCAGCGTGCCCAGGCACAGCAGTACGGTGCCGAGGCCGCCGGTGAGGCGGCGCAGCGTGGGGCGCGACGTCCCGGACGTCGTACGGGTGCGGGTGGGTGGCCGGTTCTCGGTCTTCCGGGCGTGCCCGGGCCGGGTCCCGGTCACCGGCGAGGAGACGTCCGGCGAAGTGATGTCTGAAGTCATGGTGGCGATCCGTCAGCTTCCCGTCAGATTCGTCGCTCGCGGAGCCGGAGCAGAGAGGAGGTGGCGCTGGAGAGGACGACCACGGTCACGAGGAGGACGACCGACAGCGCGACTCCGTAGGCGAACTTCCCGCCGCCGAAGACGTTGCGGTACACCAGCAGGGTCAGCGTGTCCGTGGCGCCGGCCGGGCCGCCGTTGGTCAGGACGAGGGGGAACTCGAAGACCTTCAGCGAGCCGATGAGGCTGAGGGTCACGTTGACGGTGAGCGCGGGAGCGAGCAGCGGCCACTCCACACTGCGGAAGCGCCGCCAGCCGCTCGCTCCGTCGAGCGAGGCCGCCTCCAGCAGTTCGGCCGGCAGGTTCATGTAGCTGGCGAGGAAGATCGCGCAGGAGTAGCCGGTGAACATCCAGATGTTGACGGCGGCCACCGCGTACAGGGCGGTGGAGGTGTCGCCGAGCCACACGTGGTTGAGGCTGTGGAGGCCGACCAGGTCGAGGAGCGCGTTGATGCCACCGCTCGGGGCGAACAGGTACGACCAGATGAAGGCGGCCATCACCGGTGAGATCAGCGTCGGCGTCAGCAGCACGACGTTGAGCACCTTGCGGACCCTGGGGCGGCGGAACAGCATGCTCGCGAAGAGCAGCCCGAGGCCGTTCTGCACGACCACGACCACGGCGGCGTACAGCACGGTGTGCCACAAGGCCGCGGTGACGCCAGGGTCGTCGGCCATGGCACGGTACTGCCGGGTGCCGACGAAGTTCGCGAGCGGGCCGCCGAGGCTGTCGGTCATGCTCAGATAGATGCCGCGGGCCAGCGGATACAGCATGAACACGCCGTACACGACGATCGCCGGAAGCAGGAAGGCGGCCATGGTGGCACGCCGTCGGTGGAACACGGGGATCCTCCTCTTGCCCGGGTGGGCCGTGGCGGGGGCGGTCAGGAGCCGCCGACTACGCCCCTCACCACGGCTGACCAGGGGGTGGCCGGGTTACTTGGCGGACGCCGCGGTCTGGATGTCCTTCAGGGTCTGCGCGGCGGACGCCTTGCCCAGCAGGTACGCCTGGACCTTGGAGCCGCTCGCGGTCTCGGCCGCCGAGCCGAGCCAGGTGTTGGACGGGAGGATCCGGTAACGGCCTTCCTTGAAGGCCGTGGTGAACGGCGTCGTCTCGGTGGCCTCCGGCGTCGTGCCGCCGGTGAACGGCGAGACCGCGTGCTCGGCCTCCAGGTACTTGGCCAGGTTCGCGCTCTGCGACCAGAACTTGACGTACTCGCGCGCCGCATCCGCCTGCTGGGACTGGGAGTTGACGGCCCACATCGTGCCGGAGAAGAGCATCCCGTTGGGCTTGGTGCCCGCTGCGCCGCCCGGCCAGGGCGCGAAGGAGACCGGGAAGCCGGCCTTCTTGACGTTGGAGACCTGCCATGCGCCCTGGTACCAGAAGGCGCTCTTGCCGGCGCTGAAGTCCTGCGGGCCCTGCGCCCACTCGTCGACGCCGAGCTCGTTCTTCCAGTTGACGTACCCCTTGTCCTCAAGGGTCTTCAACTGCTGCAGCGGCGCCTTCCAGTCCGGGTCGAAGGACGCCTTGCCGTCCAGGAAGTCGGAGTCCCACTGCTTGTTCTTCTGGTAGACCAGGGTCGATCCGCTGGCCTGGAAGACGGAGCTGCCGGTCCAGCCGGACTTGTCGGGCAGCGCGATGGGGTTGATGCCGGCCTTCTTGACCTTGGCGAGGTCCTTGAGGAACGTCGGCCAGTCGGCGGGGACTTCAGTGATGCCGGCCTTCTTCAGCAGGTCCATGTTGGCGTACAGGCCGATGCCGATCAGCTCCATCGGCATGGCGAGCGTCTTGCCGTCCACCTGCGCGAAGGGCTTGGCGTCAGGGGCTATACGGCTCGCCCACGACTCCCCGGACAGGTCGGCGAGGTAGCCGGAGGCGCCCCACTTCTTCATCTTGTCCGTGTCGACCATGATCACGTCGCCGGCCTTGCCGCCGAGCAGCTCGGGCTGGAGCTTCTGCGTGTAGGTGTCGTTCGCGGTGATGTACTCGAAGTCGACCTTGATGTTGGGGTGGGCCTTCTCGAACGCCTTGTTGATCTCCGCGACGTTCGCCGGCTCCGCGCCGCCGCCCTTCCAGGCCTCCACGTGGATGGTCACCGTGCCGTCGCTGGAGGCACCGGACGACCCCCCTCCGCACGCGGCCAGCGATATCGCCATGGCGGCGACCGTGGTGGCGACCGCGAGACGTCTCCCAGA
This sequence comes from Streptomyces sp. NPDC002896, assembly GCF_040295225.1. Lineage (NCBI taxonomy): Bacteria > Bacillati > Actinomycetota > Actinomycetes > Kitasatosporales > Streptomycetaceae > Streptomyces > Streptomyces sp. NPDC002896. The sequence continues at coordinate 51,069 of NZ_JBEOVA010000041.1, forward strand.
GCGCTTCATTGCACACCTCACCCATCGTCGGTACGGACCGACTTGTCATGTCTGAAGGGTTTTTGACCGGTCAGCCTGTTTCCGTGGGGGCACAGCGCTGACACGCGTGGAAAGGGACCGGTTAGACCCGAGTTGCGGCGAACGTTACGTGCCGATGGCGGGGACTGTAACGCAAAACTTAGAGGACATCTATACGTAACTTTCCGTGCTCGGCTCACTCGACTGAGGTTGCCGTGCCCCCCTTGCGTACGCTCTGTTTCGTTGACGTCTCTTCTGCCTTATCGTTACAGTTTCCTCAGTGTGTCGTGGGGCGGGGCAAGAGCCGCCCAAGGTCTTCGCGTGCCGGGCTTCGCCCGGCAGGGCGCGCCTTCGACAAGGCGGCACCTCGCCCGGGGATTAGATGAGCGGATTCGGTTCGACCGAAGTCGGCAGGCAGAAGGAGTTGGCGTGGCAGGGCGTGTGACCATCGCGCAGGTGGCCGAGGAGGCCGGCGTCTCCGCGATGACCGTGTCCAATGTCATGAACGGCAAGCCGGGGGCCTCCGAGGAGACCCGACGCCGCGTCATGGAGGTGGCCGGGCGACTCGGATACCGGCCGAACGTCTCGGCCCGCAATCTCAAGGCTGGCCGTACCGGGCTCGTCGGCCTCATCGCCCTGGATCTGACCAGCCAGTACGGACTGGAAATCCTGCGCGGCGTTGCTGACGAGCTGGCCAGTGCCGAGCAGGAGCTGCTCGTCAACGCCACGTACCACGACGCGGCGCGGGAGAAGGACCGGATCGAGTTCCTGGCGCGTGGCCTCGTCGACGGTGTGCTCATGATCGCGCCTGTCCTGGAGGACGAGACGGTCGAGTTGCTGCGCCGGCAGAATCTGCCCTGCGTCATCATCGATCCTCGGCGCCTGGACGTACCGCTGCCCCGTCTGAGCGCCGACAACTACCACGGGATGCGCCTCGGCACGCAGCACCTGATCGACCTGGGGCACAGCCGGATCGCCTACCTCCGCGGCGAGGAGGACCTCGAAAGCACCTCCATCCGCTTCCAGGGCTTCCAGGACGCGATGCGGCTCGCCGGGCTGGACGTCGACGAACGGCTCGTCGCCTCGTGCGACTTCTCCTATGCGAGCGGCTTCCGCGCCGCCGCTTGCCTGATCGACGATCACCATCCGTCGGCGATCGTCGCCGGTGCCGATCTGATGGCGCTCGGCGCCATCGACGCCGCACGGGCGCGCGGCCTCAACGTGCCCACCGACTTCTCGGTCGTCGGCTTCGACGACCTCCCGCAAGCGGCGCAGAGCTTTCCCGGCCTGACCACCGTGCGTCAGCCGCTGCACGACATGGGCCAGAAGGCAGCGCGTGCGCTGCTGTCCGTCATCGAAGGACAGAAGTTGCTCATGGAGCACATGGAGGTCGGTACCAACCTCGTGGTACGCAACTCGACCGCCCCGCCACCCGGCGGCGGTCCGGCGTGACCCACGCGATGTCGCACCAGCTCTTCCGGTACACCACGGGGCGCAATTTGCAGGCCTTCGGAACCCACGCGACGAAGCTCAACGGGTCGCTGTTCACCTACAACGCGCAGGCGAGGCCGACGCGGGGCAGGCCAGATGCAGTGTCAGGCGAGGTCGTGCAGCGTTGAAACCTCCGCTCCGAATCCAGCCCGTGCGCTGACGGCGCGCCCGACGGAACGAGCAGTGGCGGACAGCTCACGGAGGCATTCCCGTGACCCCTGGCTCGTGGCTCGTGGTGTTGATGTCAGGGCTGGATGCCAAGGGCACCCACCCAGACCGGTAGGTGCCCCTTCATCGTGTGCCCCCGCATCGTGTGCCCCCGGCAGGATTCGAACCTGCGACACCTTTTACGAGCGAGGTGGGGCGAGGGCCAACCTCGGCACCGGCGGTCGCGATGGTTGCAGTACTTCGCTGCTGTATCCGACAGCTACCTGCGGTCGACGAGGAAGTCGCCGGCCACGGTCCGGAAGCCGTTCGGGTCTTCCACCCAAGGAAGGTGCCCTGCGCCGTTGAGCGTCTTCCGCGAGACCCGGGGCAGGGCCTGTTCCAGTGAGTCAAGCGCCCAGTTCGGGCGGATGTCATCGGCTCCGTGAACGATCAGCACGGGTACGTCCAACTTTTCGCATGCCGCCCGCAGCTCCGGTGTTCCCGAGGTGCGGTTGACTTCGGCGTTGATAGTCGCGCTGCACTCGAAGTTCACGCCGAACCAGGGTGTGGCCGCAGCTTCGGCCCGTTCCAGCGCCTGCTCCCGGCCGCTGTAGTCCGCGGACCACTGCAGCACGCAGAGTTCCCGGTCTTCTGCTTCGGTGCGCTTCCGGCTGTCCAGCGTTTCCCAGCGTTCCAGGTGTTTCCCGAGGTTGGCGCGCAGGTTCTGCTGGTAGGTCGGCCGCCAGGTGTCACGGTTGTCGATTCCGGTGCCGGAGACGTAGACCAGCTTGCTCACGCGCTCGGGATGGTCCAGCGCGTACTGCAGTGCCAACTGAGTGCCATACGAGTGGCCCAGTAGCGCCATCCGGTCCAGCCCGAAGTGGCGGCGGACGGCGTCCAGGTCGGCCACGGACTGGGCGACCGAGTACGGCCCGCGCCGTTGCGACCGCCCGCATCCCCGTTGGTCCCAGCGGTGCACGGTGGCACGGTCTGCCAATAGCTCGGCCAAGTCGTCCAAGAAGTCCCAGATGCCGGGTCCGCCGTGGCAGAAGACCACGGGAGTGCCCTCGCCACCTCGGGTTGCCCACAGCCGGACCCCATCTTCGGTCAGCGCCGTCTCATCCACGCCCGCAAGTCTGAAGCAAGTCGAGCGCCCATAAGTCGACGATCTTGAAAACCGTCGTGGCGCAAGTCGCCGTGGGTTCAAATCCCACACGCACCACAGTGGTTGAGAGCCTCTGACCAGCAATATTGATCGGAGGCTCTCCCGTCTTTAGCTCGACCATGACTCACCGCTCTTCCCCGTGGCCCCCGGTCGGTCGGGCACGCGAGGGGCATGGCCTTCCCACACTGCCGGGCGCAACTCCCGGCCCTACCTTGGCCAAGGCTTCGATTAGTTCGCTGTTCCTGCGCGGCGGATCATCTCCACAACGTGCGCCGCCTGCTCTACGCGGACCCATAGCCGTACAGGTCCCTCGGACGATTCGCACTCGATCACCAGGACACCGGTTGGGAGCCACAAACTTTCGCGGAACGTCGTCTCGCGTGCGCCGACATAGCGCAGATCTGCCGGGAGTTCCCGCAGCTGAGTCCACGACCAGCGAGGCTCCCATCGGAACTCCCGGTTTGCTCGCACCCGGCCAAGGCTGTATCGACGCCCCTGTTCCGGCCGGTTGGCCCCGACCCGGAAGAAGACGGCTTCCCCCGCCCCGGCCGTCGTCGAGAACAGCCTCCGCAATCTGAACGTCGACATGACCGACGTGCTCTACCAGCACGGCCCCGACCCCAGCGTCCCGATCGAGGACGTGGTGGGCGTGATGAAGGAGTTCGTCGACGCCGGCCAGGTCAAGTACCTCGGCCTGTCCAACACCGACGCCGACTCCATCCGCCGCGCCCACGCGGTGCACCCGATCTCGGTCCTGCAGGACGAGTACTCGGTCTTCACCCACCACTCCGAGCCGCTCTTCCCGGTACTGGAGGAACTCGGCATCGGGTTCGTCGCCTACTCCCGCTCGCCCGCGGCTTCCTCAGCGGCGCCGTCAAGTCCCGCGAACACTACGACGCCCACGACTTCCGCCAGAACATTCCCTGGTGGAGCCCGGAGAACCTCGACCAGAACCTCTCCATCGTCGGCGCGCTCACCAAGATCGCGGAGAGCAAGGGCGTCACCCTGTCGCAGCTCGCCCTGGCGTGGCTGCTGGCGAAGAAGGACTACATCGTCCCGATCCCGGGATCGCGCAACCCCGAGCGTGTCGCACAGAACATCGCCGCCGCCGACCTCAAGTTGACCGCCGACGACCTCGCCCGCATCGACGAGATCGCACCCGAAGGCGCCATCGGCGGACGAGGTCTCTGACACCCGCACCCGCCCACCGGAGCCTCGCCGGCCGATACGGGCAAGCAACCCGCACACGGCATAGGCCTACTCCCTCGTCGGAACGGGAGTGGGCCTATGCCGTCATTTGTGGCCCGGCCGTGCTCAGCGGGCTCTGGCGAGCCTTCTCGACTCCGAGAAAGGACGTTTGTGTCCGGCGTCGTTCGTCCTCGTGGATGTCAGCTGGGTCGCGGTCCGGGCTCGTTGTCTGTGGCATGTGTTTCACTCTCTGGCCATGGACGAACAGGAGCTGCTCGCGGCCGTTACCTCCTTGGTCCGGCCGGGCGGGCAGGAGTTGGTGTGCAGCCAGTCTGGGCATCCAGCGGGGCATGTGTGCCTGGAGGCTTCCGACGCACTCAACCTATCCACTCTCCTCAAGGAGTTCGGCCGTTGGTACGGGCGGCCGCGCAACCTCGCCATGGGCAGCTACGTCGATCCGACGGTGACCGAGCGGACCGGGCTGCCGCTCCTTGCTCCCTTCGCTGGGGAACTGGTCGAGATGCGCGGGTGGGCGTCCGGCAGTCGGTGGATCGGCTGCGGTGCGGTCCGTGCCGGTGACGGCGAACAGCTGGTGGTGCTCGTGGCGGAGCGGGCTGCACCATCGTCAGATGCACCGCCGGAGGGAGCTTCCTGGGTGGACTCTCTTCTCCGTGCCACAGGTCGGGACGCGCGGGACGCCGCGCAGCCCTGGGCCGAGATCGAAGCGGAACTGGGAACCGAACTGCCCAGCGACTACAAGCAGCTGTGCCAGGCCTTCGGCGTCGGCGAGTTCTCGCAGGCGGTGTCGGTGCTGTGCGCAGACGAGACCCGCGTGGGGGATCTGCTGAGGATGTGGCGCGTTCTGCTGGAGGACGACGACCCTTCGGACGGCCCGTTCGCGCCGTACCCGATCCACGTGCCCGGGACGACGGGGGGCCTGATCCCATGGGGAGACTCGCGTGCCGCCGACATGTTCTTCTGGCAGGTCACGGACGGCCCGGTGGACGTATGGCCGGTCCTCGTCAAGATGGAGGATGCCGAGGACTGGGACCGTTACGAGATGACCGCCACGGAGTTCCTGTACCGGATCCTCACCGATCCCGGATTCCGGCCCTACTCTGTGGCCCAGACGGTGCCCGAGCCGTTCTTCGAGCCTGCCTGAACGGCCGGTGACGGAGGAGGGTCTTGCTGTGATGGGCGGGTGGGGGCGTCGAACTACGACGACAAGTGGCGGCTGTCGGTCGGCAATACCACCACTGGCAGCGCGCGGGCCCTGCTGAGGTTCCCGCTGACCGTCGTGCTGGCAGGCACCAAGCTGGACTCGGCCAGCCAGTTCATGGCGTCTCCTCGCCGCGCACTGTACAGAGCGGTCGGCGTAGCGACTTTGGCCGGGACTTTCAATGACCCCAGTCAAACGCCGCCGCGCTCGGATCCTGGAGCACCAGTTTGGAAGATCGCGTAACCGGATCTGGCCTGACCAGGCAAGAAGCTGACCTGCGCGTTCTCGGGAGGCTCGCCGATGTTCCCCGCTGTTCCCCGCGTGTGGCCGTCCGATCGGGCACGTAGGGGGCACACGTGGCCTTCTCCCGCATCCGCCACTCCCCCGGGTGGTGGGCGTTTCACGGTCCGCTGACAGGTTCTGCACTGCTGAAGAATCCAGCGGCGCGTCGCGTCTTTCGTGGCTAGCCTGCGGGGGTGTCCGATCAAGAGACTTATCGCCGTCGCTCCGCCCGTGTGGTTCTGGTCGACGAGGCGAACCGGGTTCTGCTGCTGAAGTGGCCTGTCGATCCGGATGAGCCAGGGAGCGGCTATTGCTGGTTCACTCCCGGTGGGGGCGTAGAGGACGGCGAGACTCTGGCTGAAGCGGCGGCCCGGGAACTGCGCGAGGAGACGGGGCTGTCCGTCAAGCCCGAGGCACTCGGTCCGCAGGTCGCAGAGACCTCCGGGTATGCGGACCTCGGATGGGCAGAGGGGATCTTCTGTGACACGTTCTTTCACCTTCGGGTCACGGCTCACCGGGTCGATGTCAGCGGGCAGGAAGCGCATGAGCGCAGATACCAGGCGGGGCACCGCTGGTGGACGCTGGATGAGCTGGCTGACACCCGCGAGGCCGTCTATCCCTTCGGCCTTGCAGAGTTGGCGGTCGAGCTCGTTGCCGGGCGCGTCCCTCGTGCGCCGGTTCAGCTGCCCTGGCATCACTGAGGGCACTGAGCCTGCTCGGCGCACACGCGGTCGGTGGAGCGGCTTTGGGCTGGAGCTGCTTTGGCGCGAGTGATCATGGTTCCTTACGCTGGCCCGCGGATCGGGCAGGTTTGTGAGCCTGCCCGTTAGGGCGCGTATCGAGTCCTGATCAATCTGCGGATTCGCCCTTGTGGTGGGGTCTGATCCTGTAGGTCGTCTCACGTGACGCGAGTGCAACTGTCGGATGCCGAGTGGGAGTTCAGCGACCCCTGCCTTCCGATCGGCGAGTACGGCCCGTACCCCGAGCGGCTTCGGCAGCAGTTCGAGGGCGTGATCTGGCGCTTCAAGACGGGCGGGCAGTGGCGGGAGATGCCACAGGAGTTCGGCGCCTGGTCGACCGTGCACAACCGCTTCAGGCAGTGGCGGGACGCAGGCGTGTTCGAGGCTCTGCTGGAGGGCCTGATCACGGAGGCCGCGAAGCGGGGCGGGGTGGACCTGTCCCTGGTCAGAGTCGACTCCACCACCGCGCGCGCTCACCACGACGCTGCCGGCATGCACCTGCGCGCCTCGATGATCTGGATCAAAGACCTTTCACAACACCATTCGCGCTCTAGGAGTAGCGCGTACGGCCGGTTGCCCGCCCTGGGGTCGTGCCGGGCGACCCGGGACGATCATCAGCGCACAGGAAGCATCCCAGCCCCCCGACAGCACCATCGCGCGGTGTTGCTCAACGGTTAACAGGCGTTCGAGACCACTGGCACGCCCGGCTGCCGACCGATGTCACAAATCGAGTCGCTGGCTCGTCATCCAGGAGAACGGCATCCCACGACGGAGTGCCCAGCAATACCATTCCCCACAGAAGCGGAGAAATCGTGTTCGCCGCCTACGTCACGGTCACCATCCTCGGTGCGGTCTTCAACGGTGCCGCCGCTGTCACCTACCTGATCGGCCACGAATACCCCAAGACCCAGGCGGACATGAAGGGCGTGCCCCGGAAGTGGGTACCGGTGCTGGGCATGCTGCTGGCAGCGGGCACCGTGGGGCTGCTGGCCGGGCTCGCCGTGCCGCTCCTGGGAACCCTCGCCGCCTCCGGCCTCGTGCTGTACTTCATCGGCGCAATCATCGCCCACCTGCGGGTGGGCTCCCGCAACATCGTAGGCGGGATCGTGTTCCTCTCCACCGCGGCGGCCGCCCTGGCTCTGGGCCTGGTCTACCACGGCCCCTGGTAGCCCGCGGGGCCCAGAACCGCGCCCGTCACCACGGCGGCCGTCGCCGTCCTCCCTGCCTCGCTGACCCGCCAGATCACGCCCTCGAAGTGCTGTCGGAGCCGTGCGGGGGCACGGGCCGAACTCGCCGATCGGCAGGTACGACTCGATCAACTCCGAGTCCACGGCTGTCAGTTGCACTCTCGTCACGCAAAATGATGCACCGGTTCAGTCCCCGCCGCGAAGGGGAATCCCGCAGATTGATCACAACCCGATACGCGCCCTAGTACTGCAACGGTGCTTGCCGTGACTGCTGGCCAGCTCAGTCGTTGGTGTGGTCATGGGTGGGGACCTTGCTGATGTCAGGCTGTGGG
>NZ_JBEOVA010000042.1:0-57468 GCF_040295225.1 Streptomyces sp. NPDC002896
ATCCGCCGCTACATCATCTGGCGGAACAAGCACGCCGCCGACGAGCGGCTCCGCGAGGTCATCGACAGGGCGAACGTTGCTTGATGCGGCACTAGCTGCGTCGCCGTACGTTCGTCGTACCGCCGGTAGCCGCCGCGGCCGAGCGCGTCGACACGCTCCTGCCAGTCGGAGTCGGCCATATGGCGGGGATCGCGCAGCCCCGCCTCTTTCAGTTCCCTGGTCGATGCGACGGCGGCGCTGTTGCGGATCCGCGCGCTGAGCAGACAGGCCAGGACTAGTGTCTGGTAGAGCGGCTGCGGGGTGTTCTTGAGGCGGATGCCCGCATCCTCGGCATAGGTGTGACCGTAGGACGTGAGCAGCTCCTTGATCACCTTCTGCTGAGCGGGCATGGCACGGCCCTCCTCGTCTCACCCTGGCTTGCTCGTCTCACCCCGGCCTCAGTGGATCGTGTCCCAGGGTCATCAGCTGGTGGCGACGGCTCTCGTCGTCGGCCTTGGGTTCGTTCTCGATGTCGCTCTGTGCCGCGACCGTGTCCACGACCTGGTACATGACCTGGATGTCGGCATCCGTCAGGTCTGTACGCCGCTTCTGCAGGATCGCGAGGACGTGCTGCCCGAGGGGGTCGCCCGCCTGGTCCGGCAGGGGTTCGGTGTCCTCGTCCGCCTCGCTGACCCTGAGCCAGGCGCTCAGCTCCTGCGAGGTCATGTTCACCACGCTGTGGAACTCGTCCCACAGCGCGTCGAGTTCGAGTGCATCGGTCATCCGGGCTCCTCGGGTGGGTGCGTGACGGCCGGTGGTGGGGGTCTGCTCGGTCCCCGGGACTGGCTCCGTTTGGTCCCCGGACTCGGGTCTACGACCGCAGCGGCGAGTCCTCGGCCTGGAACATCCAGTGCTGCTTCTCGAGCGTGGCCGTGATGCCGATCAGGAGGTCCTGCGTGACGAGGTCCGCCTGCTCGGTGGCCGCGATGTGCTCGCGAAGCCGTCCGATCGCCGTGCCGAGCGCGTCGACGAGCAGCTCCACGACCTCCGTGTCCTTCATCCATCCGTCCTTCGCAGCGGGCAGGGCACTGGCCGTTGCGACGGTCTCGGGACGGCCGTCGGGGGCGACGCCCAGCGCGGCCGCGCGCTCCGCCACGGCGTCCGCGTACGACCGGGCCGAGTCGACCACCTCGTCCAGCTGCAGGTGGATGCTTCGGAAGCGCGGGCCGACGATGTTCCAGTGGGCCTGCTTCGCTGTGAGGGACAGCCCGAGCAGATCCACGAGTGTGCTCTGCAGTGCCTCCCCGGTGATCTTGAGTGCCGTGTCGGGGAGCGTGCTCTTCACAACGGCCATTCTCTCCATCTCCTTCGGGCGTACGACTCAGACGCTCGGGTGCCCGGAGGATGCGGGAGAAAACAGGAGCGTGTCTGAGGAAGCAGCACCCGGCCGGAAAGCGGTGGCGGCACCTGTCCGGAAATCTTGCAAGCTGGACGGCGGGCCGTTTGGGCCTGTCGGCCGGTGGCACCCGGGGTCGCAGGGAGGAACCCCATGACCGTTCGCAAGACGACTGTGCTCGTTCTCGACTGCGCTGAGCCGGAGCGGCTCGCGGACTTCTACGCCGGCCTCCTCGGCGGTACGGCGAGGCTGGGGCGGGACCCCGACTACGTGGAGGTGGCCGGGCAGGACGGCGTCTTCCTCGCCGTGCACCGGGACCACGGGTACGCGCCACCGACCTGGCCGCGCCCCGAGGACTCGCAGCAGGCGCATCTGCGCATTCTGGTCGAGCACGGCGACATGGACGCGGCCGAGCGCGAGGCGATCGGCCTCGGCGCCCGGCCCGTCGAGACCAGGGACAACGGCGGCCCCTGGGACGAACGCACCTGGCACTCGTTCTCGCTGGCGGTACGTACGTGAGGCTGCGGCGAGGTCGCGACTCAGCGAAAGGGTCATTTCCGACAGAATCGGGCACTTTTCTAGGGTGGCGGCGACTGCCGGGACGGTGACTCGTTGTCGGCAGCCACTCGGACACGCACCGTGACAGGCGCTGGAAAGGCACGGTACAGCCGCTGCCTTCAGGGAGAGCGCGGCAGGTGCCGAGGACACGCGGCACCTTCCGAGCCCCTGAGGGCGCCCTCGAAAGGAGCGGACCGTGAGCAGTACTTCCGGAAAGAGGATCGTGGTCACCGGAGCCACCGGAAACCTCGGCACCAGCCTGCTGCAGAGCCTCGCCGAGGACGAGACGGTCGACTCCGTGCTGGGGCTCGCGCGCCGGGTGCCCGACTGGACGCCCCCCAAGACCGAGTGGGCGTCGGCGGACGTGGCGAAGGAGGAGACCGACCTCGCCCAGCACTTCCGCGGAGCGGATGCGGTCGTCCATCTGGCCTGGCAGTTCCAGCCCGCGCGCGACCCCGCGGCGACATGGCGTACGAACGTCCTGGGCAGCGTGCGCGTGTTCCAGGCCGTCGCGGCCGCGGGTGTCCCGGTGCTGGTCCACGCCTCGTCGGTCGGTGCCTACTCGCCCAAGCCGAAGGACGGCGCCGTGGACGAGTCCTGGTCCACGCACGGCTGGCCCGAGGCGGCGTACTGCCGTGAAAAGGCCTATCTCGAGCGGACACTCGACGCCTTCGAGCCGGAGAACCCCGCAATCCGCGTGGTCCGCCTGCGGCCCGCGTTCATGTTCAAGCAGGAGTCGGCGAGCGAGCAGCGCCGCCTGTTCGCGGGCCGGTTCATGCCCGGGCAGCTGGCCCGGCCGGAGCTGCTGCCGGTCGTACCGGACGTGGCGGGCCTGCGGTTCCAGGCCCTGCACACCGAGGACGCGGCACGTGCCTGCCGACTGACCCTGAGCCGCACCGTGCAGGGCGCCTTCAACCTGGCCGCGGAACCGCCGATCGACGCCATGGTGCTCGCCGAGCTGTTCCACGCCCGGGTGGTACGGGTGCCGACCCGCGCGGCGCGGTCCGCACTGGCCGCCGCCTGGGGGCTGCACCTGGTGCCGGCGTCACCGCAGCTGTTCGACGCCGTGATCAGGCTGCCGCTGATGGACTGCTCACGGGCGCGGGACGAACTGGGCTGGCGGCCCGAGCACACCGCGATCGAGGCTCTCGAGGAACTGCTGCGCGGGATGCGCAGGGGTGCCGGTATGCCGACGCCTCCGCTCGCGGGGAGCAGGACAGCGTGACGCACCCGGGGAGGCAGGGCAGCGTGACGCTCGCGGGGAGCGAGGCCGCGTGACGTGAAATCGGGCAGGCGGCACGGTAGAACGCAGGGGTAGCACGGCAGACAGCAACCCACCGCAGACCGCAGGGAGCAACGGAACTCATGGCGAAGATCCTTTTCGTGGTCACCGGCTCGGACCACTGGACGCTGGCCGACGGCACCCGGCACCCGACCGGCTTCTGGGCCGAGGAGGCCGTCGTCCCGTACGAGGCCTTCAAGAACGCGGAACACGCGATCACGGTCGCCACGCCCGGCGGCATCGTGCCGACCGTCGACCAGGCGAGCCTGGCCCCCGAGTTCAACGGAGGCCAGGAGGGAGCCGACCGCATCGCAAAGGGCCTTGAGTCCTTCACCGAACTCCAGGGTCCGGTGAGCATCGAGGACGTCGACCTGGACGAGTACGACGCCGTCTACATCCCAGGAGGCCATGGCCCCATGGAGGACCTGGCCGTCGACGCCGACTCGGGCGCGCTGCTCACCCGGGCACTGGGCTCGGGCAAGCCCCTCGCCGTCGTCTGCCACGGCCCCTCCGCGCTGCTGGCGGCCCGGAACCCCGACGGCACCTCGCCCTTCGCGGGCTACCGCCTGACCGCCTTCACCAACGCGGAGGAGACGCAGGGCGGGCTTGCGGACAGGGCGAAGTGGCTGCTGCAGGACCGCCTCGTCGAGATCGGCGCCGACTTCCAGGAGGGCGAGCCCTGGGCCCCGTTCGTGGTCGTGGACCGCAATCTGTTCACGGGCCAGAACCCGGCGTCGTCCGCCCCGCTGGCGGCGGAGGTGCTCAAGGCGCTGGGCTGATCCGGCTGAGCCTCTCGTTGGGCTGAGCCGCGGTCCGGCGGGGCGGTACGGCGTAGTGGGCATCACGTCGGGTGCCCCTTACGCGCCAGGAATAGCCGGGCATAGCATCGGTGTCCGCATGGACACGATCACGCTCTGGCACATCACCCCGTGGGAGTTCGCCGCGCTCGCGGCGGCGGCCGCGCTCGTCGGCTTCTCCAAGACCGCGGTGAGCGGTGCCAACACCGTCAGCCTCGCCATCTTCGCCGCCGTACTGCCCGCCCGCGGTTCGACCGGTGTGCTCCTGCCGCTCCTCATGGTCGGCGACGTGCTCGCCGTACTCACCTACCGGCGGCACGCCCACTGGCCGACCCTGTGGCGGCTGTTCCCGGCCGTCATCGCAGGGGTCCTGGTCGGCACGCTGTTCCTGATGTGGGCGGGCGACGGAGCGGTGCGTACGTCGATCGGCGCGATTCTGCTGCTGATGGCGGCCGTCACCGTATGGCGGCGACGCAGTGCCACCGAGGCGGCGCCGGAGGAGGTGACGATGCGGGCGGGCCGCGTCAAGGCCCGCTCCTACGGTGTCCTCGGCGGATTCACGACGATGGTCGCCAACGCGGGCGGCCCGGTCATGTCGATGTATCTCCTTTCCGCAGGCTTCCGGAAGCTCAGTTTCCTGGGCACGTCTGCGTGGTTCTTCCTGATCGTCAACGCCTCGAAGGTGCCCTTCAGCGTCGGTCTCGGCCTCATCGACGGCCACTCGCTGCTGCTGGACGCCGCCCTGGCCCTGTTCGTCCTCCCCGGCGCATACCTCGGCAGGCTCACCGTCCACCGCATCAACCAGCGCGTCTTCGAGCAACTCGTGATCGCGGCGACCGTGGTGGGCGGGGTGCAGCTGCTGCTGCGGTGAGGAGGCGCGGGGCGCTTCGCGCGTGCTGCGCGCTTCGGGCGTGCTGCGCGCCGGTCGGGTCGGGCGTACTGGGCGTGGCGGGGGCGTCGGAGGTGCGTGCGGGCTGAGCCCGCGACTGGGCCCGCGTGCCGCCCCGCCACGCCGTCCCCGTACGCTCGACGGCATGTCTGCGCACGTCCTGGTCCTCGGCGGCACGACCGAGGCCCGCGAGCTCGCGGCCGAGTTGGCGGCGCGCCCGGGGGTACGGGTCACCACATCGCTGGCCGGGCGGGTGTCCCGGCCGGGCGCGCTCCCGGGCGACGTGCGCATCGGGGGCTTCGGCGGCCCCGACGGCCTGGCGACGTGGCTGCGCGAGCACGGCGTGGACGCCGTCGTCGACGCCACGCATCCGTTCGCCGCCACCATCAGCGCGCATGCCGCACGTGCCGCGACCGCCACCGGCGTACCGGCCGTTCTCCTGCGCCGACCGGGCTGGGAGGCAGGCCCAGGCGACCGCTGGCACGAGGCCGCGACACTCGCCGAAGCGGCGGCCCTGCTGCCGGGCCTCGGCCGGCGCGTCTTCCTGACCACCGGCCGCCTGGGCCTCGCGGCCTTCGCGCACCTGGACGACCTCGATTTCCTCGTACGGTCGGTGGAGGCGCCCGAGCCGCCCCTGCCGCGCCGGACCCGGATCGTGCTCGCCCGCGGCCCGTTCACGGCAGACGGCGAGGCCGCGCTGATGCGCGATCACCGCATCGACGTCCTGGTCACGAAGGACAGCGGTGGCGCAGCCACGGCCCCCAAGCTTGCGGCCGCCCGCGCACTCGCCGTCCCCGTCGTCATCGTCCGGCGGCCCCCCGCGCCGGACGGGGTGGTCGTGGTCCCGGATGTCGCGACGGCGCTTTCCCGGCTCGGGCTGGCCGGCTGACGCTCCGCTCCACAGTCGGCCGGGCTCCAGGAACCTGGCGTGTCAGGGCCCTGACGCGCCAGGCGTCCTAGTGCCCCACGGCTCCTGTCACCGCTGATCCCGCGGCCGCCTGCGGAGCAGATACGTGTCCATGATCCAGCCCTTGCGCTCCCGGGCCTCCGCGCGCACCCTCGTGATGCGCGGCGCCGCCTCGCCGAGCGGCCCGGATATGAGGATCTCGTCGGGCGTGCCGATGTAGGCGCCCCAGTAGATGTCGATGTCGTCGTCCGCGTACTTCTGGAACGCCTGGTGGGCATCCAGCATCACGACGACGTCGTCGACGCCCTCGGGGAGACCCTGCGCCAGCCTCCGGCCCGTCGTGATCTGTACCGGCCCGGCGACCCGGTTGAGCCCGGTCCGGTGCCTGGCGGCCAGCGCCGAGACACTGCTGATGCCAGGCACGACGTCGTACGTGAAGCTCACCGAGCCGCGCTCCAGGATCTCCTCCAGGATGCCCAGCGTGCTGTCGTAGAGCGCCGGGTCGCCCCACACGAGGAAGGCACCGCTCTCGTCCTCGCCCAGCTCGCGGGTGATCAGATCCTCGTAGATGTCGGCACGACGGCTGCGCCAGTCCCCGACGGCGGGGGAGTAGGCCGCACCGCCGGCGGCCCGGTCGCGGTCTGGATCGCGCGCCTCGACCAGGCGGTACGCCCCATCCGGTATGTGTACGTCGAGAATGTCACGGCGAAGCTGGACGAGGTCCGACTTCTCCTCGCCCTTGTCCAGAATGAAGAACACGTCGGTGCTCTTCAGCGTCTTGACCGCCTGAAGGGTCAATTGGTCGGGATCGCCCGCCCCGATGCCGATGACATGAATCTTTCGCACGCCCCGAGTCTGCCCCACGCCACTGACAGCCGACGCACCGCCCGGCCCGTCAGGGGCGATCGGTGACGGGCCCGCATCGGCCGCCGCCTCCCGACCGGGGCTTGTTTACTCACTCACCCACGCCCTGCCCCGCCGCCTTCCCGCTCACCTCCACGCAACAGCGGTGCCCAGGCCTCCGCGTCGATGGCCGACTCCTCGCGCTCCACGACAGTCGCCAACTTCCCTGCCCACAGAACAAGTTCCGATACAGCGATCCCGTACGGCCGGTCCCGTCGCGATGCCGAGCGCCAGTCCTCGATGCCTGCCGCGCCGCGCCGCAGCAGCCGGGCCCCGCCCGTCGCGTTACCGCGTGCCGCATGCGTGAGCCCCACAGCGAGCTGTGCCAGCCCTCGCCACAGCGCGCGTTCCTCCGCCGGGCCCGACTTCCAGGCGTCCTCGAACACCTCGTGGGCGTGGAACGGCCTGCCCGCGTCCAGCAGCGACTGTGCCTCGGCGACCGTCTCGCGGGGGTCGCGCGGCACCCCTTCAGGCTGCCGGGCGACCCCCTCCGCCCCGTAGGGCAAGGGCCGTCCGAGACCGTCCCGCGGCCTCGCATTACGTGCGCGGCCCTCCGCGTCACGGTCCCGTCCGCCGCCCGCGCCGACCCGTGGTGCTGTGCTCATACGGAGATTGTCGCGCGCACCACAGCTGCAGTCACGCCCCGGCCCGGCCTGCCCCCGACGACGCCACACCACCTCCGCCAGGCCGAGGCCCACCTCGCGGTCTCCGGTCGCCCGGCAAACATGCCCTCGCTGCCCGCAGATCGCCGAGTACCGCGTACCGGCTTCGGAGCACCCTCTGACGTGAGGTAATGTTCTTTCTGCGCGATCACGCGGAACACCCGCGGGAAGCGCACCGGGACGTGGCGCAGCTTGGTAGCGCACTTGACTGGGGGTCAAGGGGTCGCAGGTTCAAATCCTGTCGTCCCGACAGAGATGTCGGAAGTTTCCGCAGGTGAGGGGCGCTCTTCGGAGCGCCCCTCACGCGTGAGTGGGAGCAATGTGGGAGCCCTCTTCCGCTCCCTGTGCTCCCATCGCTCCCAGCCGCCGTTGACGGCGTCAATTTATGTTGACCACCTATCGCCCGATCCGGTCGAGTTGGCCGTGCTCCCAGAGCGACGGGCCTGCTGCTCCCAGCTTTTACTGGTCAAGGGGTCGGGATGCTCCCAGCCCTTCAAATGGGGTCGGGTGAAGGGGCGACCCCATGTCCGATTTCGGTGTCCCCTTGTCTGCGAGGGCTCCATGTCTGGGTGGGCAATTCATCAAGAAGTTGAACGCGGTTCCGGGGCGCTGCGCAGGTCGGAGGGGTTGCCAACGAGGTGCTGGTGCTCTACTGCGTCCCCTTGTCAGAGGGGGAGCGGCGGTAAGCGGCGATTACGGGTTGAAGGGAGCGGTTGCCAACCATGCCTTGGTGCGCGCAGGCGCCCTCGTTAGTGCACCGCGCCGCCGGGCATACGAGCGCAGCCTCAAGTTCTCGGTCGAGGTCGTGTGGTCGTCTCCAGCTGCCGCCGATCGACCGGCGATGACGTGGCGCTTGAAGTCCTCGTGCGTGACTGCTCCCAGCTGTACGCGCATCCCCAGGGCTGTGCGTGCCGACAACCCCCGTCACCCTATGCGACCTGTGCGTATTCGTGGATGAGGCCGCCGATGCGGTCGCGCCGGATGACACGTGATGGGTCGTCGATGGCGGGCGGTTCGGGCGCGCCGACACCGTCGGGGCATCCCTGCCCGAGTGATCGGTGAGGTCGATGTTCGTTGTGGTGGCCGGCGTACTCGTCGACGACGAGGCGCAGGTGCCGCTTTCCGGTGATCAGGATGCGGTCGGTGGCCTCGCGTCGGCATGATCCCACCCAGCGCTCGGCGATTGCGTTCATCCGGGGCACGCCCGGCTGGATGGGCACCACCCGGGCGCCGATGGTGGTGAAGACTGCATCGAAGCCCTCGGTGAAGTAGCCGGCGTTGTCTCGGATCAGGTACCGGATGCCGACGGTGCGCATGTCGTCCAGACTCATGAGGAGGTTTCTGGCGCACTGGGTGGCCGACGCGGCGGTGACGTGTCGGGTGACGCCGGCGATGTGGACGCGACGGGTGCCGTGGTCGATGAAGAACAGGACGAACAGGCGCCGCAGGAAAATCGTGTCTACGTGGAAGACGTCGACGGCGAGGATGCCCGTGGCCTGAGCCTTGAGGAAGCGGGTCCAGGAGCCGGCCGGCGCGCTGGGGCGCCGCGTCGATCCCAGCCTGCTTCAGGATCTCCCAAACGGTGGAGGCGGCGACCTTCCATCCCAGGTTGAGCAGTTCGCCATGGATCCGCCGGTACCCCCACCTGTCGTTCTCCCCCGCCAGGCGCAGTACCAGAGCCCGCAAGGCAGCGGACTTGCGTGGCCGCCCCGGCCCCCGATGCGGATACGTCCATTTCCGCTTCACCAGTCTGGCGTGCCAGCGCAGGACCGTGCTCGGGGTCACCAACAGTTTCAAGCTGAGGCGCTGACCCTTGCTCAGCAGGCGAACGAGGGCGGCGATCACCGCCCGGTCGCCGGGGGCGAACGCCGGCTTCGGCCTACCGCGTTCGAGGACGCTCAGCTGATGGCGCAGCACCAGTATCTCGAGATCCTTGGACGCGGAGGACCGTGACAGGAGGCGCAGTCAGCCGAGTAGGAGGCAGCCGAATCGGTAGACCAGACGGAACGTCACGACTACCAAGCGTGCGTCGACGGACTCGCGAACACCCTCAATGTGATCCCTTCGTGACCCTGATGCCGCAGCTCAGCATAGGTGACAGGGTTGTCGGCACCCACAGGGCGTGGAGTGGATTACCTGCGGCCGCGGCTGTACCGGCGCCTGCCACCGCTGGGCCCGAGCACGGCGAAGCCGACAATCCAGAGGACCAGCAGGACGGCCGCGACCCACCACAGGATCTGCATGGTGAAGCCGAACCCGTAGACCACCAGGATCAGCAGAAGGAGAAGAATCCAGAGCATCGCCGGGCCTCCGGATCGCGGGGATTTCCTTGATTCCGCGGGGTCCGGGCGAAGCGGGAAGGTGGAATGCTGCGGCCGAATGATCCGGAGTGGCATAGCCCTACGCCGTGCTGCCAGTCAACGCCCGCAACGCCCCTTGTCAACGCAGTGTCGACACTGAGGAGTTCTGGGAGCTGGGCAGGAGCCGCCGTGGCGAACGGAGTCTCGGCGGGGGCTTCGGTCGGCTCGGTCGGCGGCGACGGCAGGATGTGGTCCTCCCACCAGGACAGCCCCAGCACGGTGGCGAGCAGGACGAAGGGGGCCGAAGCGGGAACGATCAGCGCGTACATGTGTACCGCCTGTTGTGGGATGCGTGCGACGCGGCGGGCAGCAGATCGGTGCCCGCTTGGGACGCATCGGCGCGCGCCGGGATCGCGTGACGATGGGCGCGTGCGGGAACGGCCTCGCTCGTGACGCGGCGGGTTCCGGCACCGATGCACAGGGTGCGCCCTCTGGGGAGCGCGTTGGCGGTGCGACGCTGCCGGGGGCAGGGGCGGCATGTCGCACGCTAGCCCTCGCCGCAGTTCCCCGACAGGTGTCAAGTAGCCATCCATGCCGGGCAGGACGCGCTGACGTCGCACGGTATCCGCAACCCTTGGGCCGGACTACGCTGTGGGGTGAGCCCCAGTCCCCGGTTCGATGCTGTGTCCCGCTCCCGGGGAGGTCCGCCGTGTTCGTCCTGCTCCTCATCCTCATCGTGGTCCTGTTCGGCTTCGGCTTTCTCAATCCCATCTGGTGGGTGGCCACGGCGGTGTTGGTCTACGGCGCCACCCGCTACGGCCGCGATCGTGGCGGAGGCCGGAGCCGTAGCGGCAGTTCCGATCTCGGGGACTACCGGGACTACCAGGAGCGCCGGAATCGTCAGGAACGCTGGGACCGCCGCTACAGCCGTCAGAACCGGGCGCGCTGGCGGCGCGAGGACCGTCGGGACCACGAACACCGCGGGTGACCCGTGACGTGGCCCGGTAGCCACGGGTTCCGGGACGGCTTCAGCCAGCCCGGACGTGTCGAGATCGTTAAGACGTATATGCCATGCCACGCACAAGCCTGATCCAAGAGGAGTGGAGCGATCTGCGGGCCGAGGCCACGTGGGGGAAGGCGCCGGCGGGACAGGACGTCGTCGCACTGCGCTCCGAGAACGATCAGCTGCGGCGGGCGCTGGCCGCCCGTGCGGTCATCGACCAGGCCCGCGGCATGGTGATGGTCCTGACCCCCTGCCGCCGCGGGGCGGCAGGGACTTGGTGAAGCAGGCCCCTTCGATCGGCGCCGACGAGGTGCTGCCCGCCGAGCAGGAGGAAGCGATCTTCAAGCACCACGGACTGGCCTACAAGCCCGGTGCGGCCGGCGAACGGCAACTGGCGCGCCGCTGACCACCTACGGACAGGATGACTGCCCTGTGAGGTACGGACCATGCACCAGGTGACCCCGCCCCATGAAGAACAGCGGCTGTTGAGGACTGTGCCTTCAGCGGGGGATGCGGCTCTGCTGGCCGAGGTCGTGGAACTACGCGCCAGGAACGAGCAGTTGGGCCGCGCCCTGGCGAGCCGTGCAGTGATCGACCAGGCGTGCGGCATGGTGATGGCCCTGGCGCCGTGTTCCAGCGACCGGGCCTGGGACCTCCTGGTGGACGTGTCGCAGCACTGCAACATCAAGCTCCGTGACGTGGCTGCGGCTCTGGCCGCCACGACGAAGGACCGGACGCTCCCGGAACCGATACAGCGGGAGCTGCGCCGGGCGCTGCGGCGCCTCCATGCGGCGGACCGGAGATGACGGCGCACGCGCCCAGCGGACGGCACCGGAAGCTGTGAGCTCAACTCTCCGGTGCCTTCGTCCAGGACGGCCGTCGGACGCGTCTGTTGTGTAGCCCGCCTCGTGGACCTCAAACACCGGTCGTGCGGTTCCTCGTCCGTTCCGCCTGATGACTGCTTCGCTGTCGACACTTCGCTGGAAGGCATGACAGGCCCACCGGCCCTCCACGCTCTCCGCTTCACATCCCCTGTAGGCAGCCGCAGTTGCCCCTGTTTGAAAGCGGGCTGCCCGGGAACTCGTCCGATGTGCTTCAGACCGTCAGACCGGAGGCACGCCCGTGGGGGCAGCTGTCGCTGCTCCCCAGCGTGCTGCGGTCCGACGGCTCCCACGGTGAGCGACGCCACCGATCAGGGAGACACGTGCCCATGCCGTACGCACGCACGCAGAGCCCACGAAGCACATACCCCTACGACGACGCCCCGGACACCGATGCTGCGTTCCGCCGTATCGCCACCCTGCCGGACGGCCCGGAGAGGACCGCGCTGCGGCGGGAGGTGGTGTGCGCCTGGGGGCCGATGGCCGTACGGCTCGCCCGGCGCTTCCGTCACCGCGGCGAGTCCTTCGAAGATCTCAAGCAGGTCGCCCAACTCGGCCTGATCAAGGCGGTAACCCGCTTTGACCCGAGCCTTGGCAACGCCTTCCAGAGCTTTGCCATACCGACGATCCTGGGCGAAGTGAAACGGCACTTCCGTGACCACCTCTGGGGTGTGCACGTACCGCGACGCGTACAGGAGTTGCGCAGCCAGGTCCGCTCCGCCGGGAATGAGTGCGCTTCGCTCTACGGCCGCGAACCCTCCGTCCACGAGATCGCCACGCACGCCGGCCTCACCGAGGCGGAGGTGCGGCTGGGCGAGGGGGCGCTGGAGAGCTTCACCTCCCTGTCCCTGGATGCCGTACCCGGCCGCTCCGAGCACAGCCACCCGTTGACCGACACTCTCGGTGGCACGGAGCCCCGTTTCGACCTGATCGTCAACTGTGAGGCGCTCCGCCCGCTGCTGCGGGCACTGCCCGAACGCGAACGGCAGATCCTCTACATGCGGTTCTTCTGTGAGATGACGCAGAACCGCATCGCCCTGCAGCTCGGTCTCTCGCAAATGCACGTCTCCCGGCTGATCATCCGCACCTGTGCGCGCCTGCGCGACCAGGTGATGGCCGAGGCCCACGATCGGAGGAGGGCAGTGTGACGACGTCCCGGGTGCACGGGCGGCGCCGGACTGCGAGGGGGCGGTGTATCCGGCCATCCCCTGTCGCCGGCAGTGCCCTGCGTAACCCCTCTCCGGGAGAGGCACGCTGCGACGAGCAAGCAGGCCAACCAGGCCATGCACCACCCAGCAGTGGTTACGCACCGGAACAACCGTGCCGGAGACGTCCAACTGCGTATCGCCGACGCCATCACCAAGTTCGCCGGTTCGATGCCGTTCGTCATGGAAGCGATCTTCCTCTCAACGTTCGTCATGATCGGCCAGAACCGGCAGGCGGCCTTGCAGCAGACTCCACCGCCGTCTGATCGAGGACGGTGCAGAGCAGTAGCGGGCCCCAGCAACGGCGTGGGTCAGGACCCCAGACCGGCGAGGGGTTCCGAGTCGTTGATGAAGGCACGGGCCACGTCGGCCAGGCGCCGATTGTGAGCGCGGGCGTAACCACGCAGCGCGGTGAACGCCTGCTCCATGTCGATGCCCTGACGTTCGGCGAGCTTCCCCTTGGCCTGTTCGATCAGCACCCGGCTGTTCAGCGCCGTCTGCAGCTGCTCGTTGAGCACCGTGCTGCGGTGGGCGGTGCGTTGTTGCAGCAGGCTGATGGTGGCGACGTCGGCCAGCGCCTGGGCGACGAGTGTGGCGGCCGGATCGAAGGGGCCGGGCGCGGCGCGGAAAAGGTTCAGGGCGCCCACGGTCTCGTCCCGCAGGCGCATGGGCAGGGCCTGGACGGCCCGGAATCCGCTGCGGTGGGCCACCGTGACGAAGCGCGGCCAGCGATCGACCTCCCGGGTTAGGTCGTGGATGATCACCGGTACGCCGGTGCGGAAGCACTCGAGGCAGGGGCCTTCGTCGTTTTGGAGCTGGAAGAGCTCCAGCAGGCGCACCTGTTCGTCGGAGGCCGCCATGACCCGAAGTTTGCCGTCCCGGTCGGCGAGCAGCACCCCGGCGGCGCTCGCATCGAGCATGCCGACGCAGCGGTCGGTCAGCAGGCGCAGGAAATCGATGAGGTCGAAGTCGGCGACGAGGTTGTCGGCCAGCTCGACGAAGGTCTTGGCCAGAAGCTGTTGATCCATCGTGGGCACCCTCGATTGAGACTAGTCCCTGCCCGAAGGGGCGGGAAGTATGGCACGTTCCTCGGCCGGCACCGATACGTCAGGTTTCCTCCTCGGCCTGATCCGGCTTCGCGTCCGGGGAGAAACGAAGCCGATGGGCCACCACGTCCGCGGCCACGTCGGCGAGCCGGCGTCCCTGCACATAGGCGTAGGCGCGAAGCCGGACGAAGGCTTCTTCGATGCCGACTCCGAGTTGAACGGTCAGGATGCCGCTGGCCTGGTCGATTTCCGCCCGGTACGCGCCCAGGTCCTCGAAGCTGCGGTCCGGCATCGGCCCGCCGGTCGGCGCGCCCGTCTCGTCGATCCTTGCATCGAGCAGGAGCAGTGTCGCGAGATCGGCGAACGCCAGTGCGTCGGCCAGTTCCTCCGTGTCCAGTACGGTCGGAACATTGGCGTACAGGTCCAGAACTCCCGGGCTGATCGCCCCCATCTGCAGGGGGAGCGAGAACACCGCACGGGCTCCGGCTTCCAGGGCCGCGTCGGCGAACACGGCCCAGTGATCCTGCAGTTCAGTGGTGAGCAGATCGGGTGTCAGGACGGCCGAGCCGCGTGCAAAGGCATCCACGCAAGGCCCCTCAACCAGCATGAGCTGGAGCTCTTCCAGCTGCTCGCTGATGTCGTCGGTGCTGCACAGCGGATGGCTCGCCCCTGTCCGGGACATCGCCGACAGCCCGGCCCCGCCGACCGGCAGCGCGGCCACCGCCGCGGTGCACACGTCCACCACACCGACCCGGGCACCTCGTCGGACTGCCTGTTCGACCACCAGCATCTGAATGCGGGCCGACCGGCTGTCAGGCCCCACCCGAGCCACCGCCTCCAGGCATCGCGACGAGGCCCTCCAGCCTCGCCGTGGTCCGTTCCCCGAGGGGAAATACCAGTGCGCGGAACATGGTGGAGCCGGCCGGCCTCCGAAGCTCTCCGATGTGCAGCCACCCCCAGGAGCGAAGCGCAGCGAGGGTTGGGCGATCAGCCCGGTCCACCAAGGTGGCGCCGAGCGATGCCTGGTGGTCGGTCAGCAGCCGCTCCTGCAAACGACGGGCGAGCCCCGGTCCTGCGGGCCCGGCCGGATCATGATGTCGGCGAACGCGAAGACGCTGCCGGACACTGTGAGTTGCTCGATGCTGCGCGGCAATGGTCCTTTGAAGCCGAGCCACCAGGAGCCGTCGCCGCGTACCGGGAATCCGAAGGCGCATCCCAACAGGCTGTCCGTCCCGGCGATCACCATGGCGAACCCGGTCGGCGCATGTCCGTGGTGAGACGGTCCAAGAAGTTCTGGCGGCTGGGACGGCGGTATGGATCACCCGGCGCCGTTGCGCGGGACTCCACATACAGATCCGCCAGATCTTCACGCAGGCTGTCCACCAGCCAGCGGTTCACCCGACGCAACTTGCACCGGAGCCGTAGCGGACGGCTCGCCGCCTCCCGGCTTCCGTGACTGCCCGCGCCCGAATTCGGCCTTCACCGCGCATCGCCCGAGAGAACAGCCACGAGCGGGACAGAGCCGTGCGGCGGGGCTGGAGCGGGCGTGGCCGGGGTGTCCCCGAGAGGAGGTGGCAGGTGGTCGAACGGAAGCCCGAGGAGCAGGAACCCGCAGTCGGCGAGGTCGAGAATCCGAGCCAGGGTCGTCGGCGGATGGTGCAGTCGCAGGGTCCCTCCGACCACGGTGGTCTGTTGCGCAGCGCGGAGGAATGCGTTGAGTCCGCTGCAGTCGCAGAAGGTGACGGGGGTGAGGTCGACGTCGATGGTGCGGATACCGTCCCGCAGGCACCGTTCCAGGGACACGCGCACCACCGGCGCGGATTCGAGGTCGATCTCACCGGCCAGGGTGATCAGCGCCCGTTTCCTTCGGTCATGGCGGTAGACGGTGAGCTGTGGCAGGGGCATGACGCCTCGGTTTCGGAAGACCATCCGGCAGCGGGCGCGGTGGTGCCGGAGTCCCGGCCCTCTGGGCGCGCTCCCGGCAGGGGCGTATTTTCGGCGGAGGCAGAGCAACGGCCGGTCCGACAGCCTGCGCAGCAGGACAGAGGACCCACCCAGTTCCCTCCAGGGATGCGCCGGGTGACAGACGAAGAGTCCGCACCCCGCAGCCATCTTTGTTCAGCATCTCGGCCTGCCCGCGATTCACCGGCGCAGGCGGATCGCGTTCAGGAGGGCCGGCTCATCAACTCCCTTCCTCGGCGTCGCCGTTCCGGCCCGGTCCAGCACAGGAGCACGCGATCGGAGCCGGTGTCCGCGAGGAGCCGTGCGGTCTGCGGGGACGGGTGGTGCAGCCGCAGGGACGCATGGGTCTCGGCGGCGTGCCGCGACGCGTAGAGGAAGACGCGCAGGCCGCTGCCGTCGCAGAGGCCGACCGTGGTCAGGTCGACGTCGATGGTGGTGATGTCGTCACCCAGGCACCGCTCCAGAGCGGTCCGCACCTGGGGCGCGGTGGCCGGGCCGACCTCACCGGCCAGGGTGATCAGTGCTCGCCTGCCCCGGTCGTGCCGGTAGATGTTCAGCTGCGGAAGAGTCATGACGCCTCGGTTCATGGGTCCCGGCCGCTCCTCGCGCGGTCCATGGCCCGGGTGTAGGTTCCCGGGCGCACGCGTCGGTACGAGCCGAGTCGACGATCCGTGCGCGAGGCCGGTGACGGAAACCGGCTGGTCACCTGTGGTGAGTGGTACGGCTGCGGCGGCGGCGCGGCGGGAAGCGGCCACGGCCCCCGTCGCGGTGGTCCCGTCGTTCGCCGGCGGTCGGCGACTCGGACCGGTCCTGTTCCACCGGGGGCTGCGGCGTGCCGCGGCCGCGGCGGCCGGGCAGGGCGACGCTGTACCGGCGCACGGCGATTCTGTCGGCGTGCTGGATGTTGAGCCGGTGGATCACGTATGCCGCCGCTGCGATGAGAACCACGAAGGCGGCGGATGTCAGGAAGGCGTTCATGGCAGCCACCTCACATGCCGACGATCAGGCGACTGGTCTGACTGGTTCGGCGGGTCTGTTCCGGAACGGCCGCGGACACCGAGGAGGAGCCGCCTTCGTACTCCCATGCCTCGTCCGGGTCCAGTCGCTCGTCGGTCGCGGAGACGCCGTGCCGGGCCTCGTCCGCGGCGATGAGCGCGCTCGCGGTCAACGGCGGGCCGTCGTAGTCGGACGCGGCGGCCATGAGCCGGGCCGCCGACGCCGCCGCGCTCTCGGGCGGGATGACCAGGAGATCCCAGCGGCCGGTGCCGTAGGAGAGCAACAGCAGCTTGTGCGGGTCGATTTCCGGGGTGAACCAGCCGACCTTGACGATGTGGTCGTCCACGGGAACTTTGCGGGGGATGACCGGCCAGTACTTCGGGTTGACGGCGATGCGGGTGATGCGGCCCCACAAGGAGTCCAACACGTCGGTCAGTGCCGGCAGTTCGCTCAACAGATCCCGGGAGCGGGGCCACCAGGCACCGTCCAGGAGTCCGCGGGACGTGCCGTCGGTCTTCAATGCGAGACGCGCGGCCGGGGGTGCGACGGGCTCGTGGTGCGGCAGGGTTGGGTGCAAGGTCACCGACATGATGCGGACCTGTCTCCGGGCCGTCTCTGCGGCGGCCCGGGTTTCATCGTTCGCCGAGAACGACCCGGCGTGGAAGCCGGTGTGCGAAATGCTCTCGGTGCTGTCCACACTACTCTGTGCTCCGCCGCAGCGCGGACCAGCGGCCGCCTAGAGCTGGAGCAGCCGCTGGGTGATCTCCCGATACTGCCTCAGCGCGTGCCGGAGTTCGTCGGACTGTGTCTCGGGGGCCTGCTCCTGCCAGCCGGCGCGGAGGAGACGCCGCCGTTCCGCGAGGGCGTTCACGAGCTGGGCGGTGGCTTCGTCGTAGGCGCTCTCGGCTTCTTCCAGTGCCTCGCGCGGGGTGTCGGCGAAGGTGTTGAGGGCGTGCCGGAGGCGTAGGACGATCTTGTCCCGTTCGGCCGACGGGAGCAGCGGCTCCGGGCCCGGGGTGCGGCGTTCGGCGGGGCCCCGGGTTTGGCCCGCGGGCTGCTGGGCGCGTGTCTGGTCGTACATCATCGAGTGCCGCTTTCGTTGCGCCTGAAGGCGTCCTTGGTCTTCTCGACGGCCTGTTTCAGGCTTCCGGAGACCCGGTCGATCCTGCCTCGGCGCTGCAGTCGCCTGTTGCGGGTGACCCGGCCGAACTCTTCCGTGATCCTGCCCTTCATCGTCTGCGCCTTGTTCCTGATCGTCCGTTCAACGGTCATGGCCGGCCTCGCTGGTGTCCGGTAGGTGGGTTCCCGCGGGGTCTGGGCGAGGCGGGAAGGCGGAATGCTTCGCTGTCTGTTCCGGAGTGGCATGGCCCTGCGTGCCGCCAGTCAACGTCGGGCGACGGTCCGTGTCAACGCGGTGGCCGCGCGATCCGGCCCGCCTCGTTTCGGAGCGTGCGGGAGTACGGTGGAGGAAACGAGGACTCTTCGTATGCCGGTGTCCGAACCGGCCCCGTCCTCACGACTCCCATCACAGGGGCAGCCCGTGACCCCGGCCGCGCCACCCGCACCGAGGCCGAGGAGCCCCGTATGTCGTTCAGTTCCACCACGTCCACGACGGCGATTCCGTCGGACACCGCCCCGCCGCCCCCGGGCTATGACGGGACGTCCCCCTTCCCGCCGGACGGCCCGGTGCCCGCGCGCGACGGCGGGGAGCGGCTGTACGTCGCGGTGACGGCGGTGATCGTCGTCCTGCCGTTCGTGGCGCTCGGCCTGGCCGGCTGGCTGCTGTGGGGGCGCCTCATCCATCCCGCCGACATCCTGCTGGCCGTCGTTCTCTACACGGTCACCGGTCTCGGCGTCACGGTCGGCTTCCACCGCGGTCTCACCCACGGCGGCTACCGGGCCGTCCGCCCCGTGCGCATCGCACTCGCGGTGGCCGGTTCGATGAGTTTCCAGGGCGATGTCATCGGCTGGGTCGCCACCCACCGCCGTCACCACGCCTTCACGGACCGGCCCGGCGACCCGCACTCCCCGTACCGCTACGGCACGCATCTGCGCGGCCAGTTGCGCGGGCTGCTGCACGCCCATGTCGGCTGGCTGTTCCGCAACGAGCGTACGCCGGCGGAGCGTTACGCCCCCGATCTGCTGGCCGACCGCGACATCCGTGCCGTCGCCCGTGCCTTCCCGATGCTGTGCGTCCTCACCCTCGCGCTGCCGTTCGCGGCGGGTTGGGCGATCGGCGGTACCTGGATATCCGGCGTGACCGCCCTGCTGTGGGCGGGACTTGCACGGATCGCGTTGCTCCACCACGTGACGTGGAGTGTGAACTCGCTGTGCCACATGATCGGCGAACGCCCGTTCCGTACCAGGCGCCACGACCGGGCCACCAACCTGTGGCCGCTGGCCCTGCTCTCTTTCGGGGAGAGCTGGCACAACCTCCACCACGCCGACCCCACCAGTGCCCGGCACGGCGTCGACCGCGGCCAGATCGACCCGTCGGCCGCGGTCATCCGCCTCCTCGAACGCCTCGGCTGGGTGTACGAGGTGCGCTGGCCGACGCCGGCCCGTGTCGCAGACCGTCGTGCCTGACGTCAACCACTCATAGGTGTACGGCAATTGGCAGGAGCCTTCATGACCACCGCACTGCAACCCCCGCTTCCCTCCCACCCCGTCCTCCGCCTGCGCCTGGCCCCCCACGGCGGTCTGCCCCGGCCCATCGACGGCGCGTGGTGGCCTCGTTCGTACGACCTGCTCGCGGAACTCCCGCGACTGCTCGCCGGTTTGCCGCGTGCGTGGGGCCACATCAGTAGCGTTACCGTCAACGGGGCGAAGTGGTCCGCGACGCCCGGCCGGATGCTCGTCTTCAACCAGGTCGTACGACTACGCAGGACCCTGGCGGCATCCGCCCCGCACACGGTCGTCCTGCTCGCCCCCGGCCGGGGCCGCCGGGACCTGCTGGTCGTGCCGCCGGATACGACCGAGGAGGCCGCGGAACCGCTCATGGCGGCCGCGGCAAGTGGTCACGTCTGATCCGGCCCACCACGGACTCCTGCCCGGCGAATCATCAGGGCGCTGACGACCAGGGCGGCGACGACCAGGGCGGCGACGACGACCGTCATATCCCCACCACCAGTCGGTCGGGCCGGCCGGCGGCGGCCTCGTACGACGAGGAAGTGTCGTCGGCCTGTTCCGCCGTCATGAGGGCGGTCGCCGTCATCGGCGGGCCGGCGCTCGCGCTCGCGGCGGCCATCAGCCGGGCGGCCGAGGGGGCGCTGGCCTCCGGGGGGATCACCAGGAGGTCCCAGCGGCCTGCGGTGTAGGACAGCAGCAGGATCTTGTGCGGATCCAGCTCCGAGGTGAACCAACCGACCTTCACCACATGGCCGTTGACGAAGATCCTGGGCGGGATGATCGGCCAGTAGCGAGGGTTGACGGCGATACGGGTGATCCGCCCCCACAGCGGATCCAGCACGTCGGCCAGAGTGGAGAGCTCGCTCGTCAGGTCACGTGAATGAGGCCACCAGGCGCCGTCCAGTTCGACAGGCCCTCCGGAAGGGCTCACGGATTTCAGCGCGAGGCGCGCGGTCGGGGCCCTGAAGGGCACGGCCTGTAGCGGGGGATGGTCGGTGGTCGCGGACATCGCGCGAACCTGTCTCCGGCCCCTGCGCGTGGGCAGTGGTCCGGTGTCGTCGCTCACCAGGAACGACACCGGCATCGGGGCCGGTGTGCGAAGTGCTCCCGATGACGTCACGCTACTCCCCAAAGAGGCCGAACGGACCGCTCGTGGACGTAGGCTCACTTCGGCCGGCGCTCGTCCTCCGAGAAGCGGCTGGTCTCCAGCCAGGACCGCGCCGGTTCGGCCGCGCGGGTGGTGTCCACGGTGAGCTCGAGGCGGGTGTGCCGCGTGAAAACCTCGGTTGAGGTCGCTGATCAGGTCCTTTTCCTGGCCGGCGAGAGCAGCCGTGAGGCGATCGACCGGTGTACGTCCAGCTCCCCGGCGATCTCCTGGATGCTCAGGCCGTCGATCGCCGTGCCGGCAAACTGCAGGGTGCGCAGACTGCGGGCGAGCGTCTGGGTTTCAGCGGCGCGACGGGACTCCGCCATGCGTCGAAGCCTAGGACTGATGGTTGTGCCGGCTGATCCTGGTCATACGCGGAGCGCCTCTCTGCCAAGACTCGACAGTGCGCTGGCGAGTTGCTCCATCAAGTGCTCGTGCGCTGCGGCGGGGTTCGCCTGGAGTGCGAGGAAGGCGCCGTCGAAGCCTGCGAGTGCGAAGTCGACGGTGCCGTCGGCCACCTGCTCGGCCTGCTCGGGGGCGATGGTGGTGAAGGCGTGGGTGATCAGAGCGTGGAGGTTGGAGCGCCCGTGTGCTCGTACTCGTTCGATGATCTCGGTCGTCTCCGGGGTGTCGCTGCTCAGGAGTAGCAGCACGAACAACCGCAGGAACTCCGGGTGGTCGACGAACGCGGCACTGGCGGCGCCGAGGGCGCGGCGCATGTACACCTCGGGTGTGTCGCCCGGGTCTGGTTCAGGTGTGGTGACACTTGCGAAGAAGCGGTCGGCCCCGCGCTCCATGACGGCGGCGAGGATGCCCAGCTTGGATTTGAAGTGCCAGTAGATCGAGCTGTTGGGCAGCCCTGACTCTCGGGCGATGTCGGCGATGCTCGTGCCGTCGAATCCGCGGATCGACATCATCCGCGAGGCGGCATCGAGGATCTCATCACGCGAGCGCTCGCCCTGGAGCAGGCGCTTGTTGCGGCGTCCGGCGGTTGTGGTCGGCATACCCACATCCTATCTGGATCGTTCACTCCAGACCCTTGACAGCCTCTTTTGGGCCACTTCTAATGGCCCACGTACTTCTGTCTGGAACCTTCATTACAGAACCGAGGCATCCATGCGTCCTCATGATTACGACACCGACGTCGCGATCATCGGTTACGGCCCTTCGGGCGTCGCCGCGGCCAACGCGCTCGGCACGCTCGGCATCAACGCGATCGCGTTCGAGCGCGAACGCGACATCTACAGCCGTGCCCGCGCCGTGACAGTCAACGACTGGACGATGCGTCTCTTCCAGCAGATCGGCCTCGACGAGCGCGTCAAGGCCGACATGGATCCCACTCTCGCCCTGCGCTGGGTCACCTACGACGGCACCGAGCTGCTGCACCTGCCGTTCCCGCCGGGGCAGCTCGGCCACGCGACGGCGTACGCGATCTACCAGCCCACCATGGAGCAGGCCCTTCGCGACGGGGCCGCGCGGTTCGGCGACAAGATCCGGGTCGAGTACGGCGTCGAGGTGACCGACGTGGCTCAGGACACCGACGGCGTCGCGGTCACCGTCCGTAACCTCACCACCGGTGAGTCCTCCACGATGCGAGCCCGGTACGCCCTCGCCTGCCATGGCGGCGAAACCGCGACCCGCGAGCGCCTGGGCGTCAACCTTGTCGGCGACACCCTGGATGTCCGCTGGGTCGTCATCGACGGCAAGGTGAAGCGCTGGTGGCCCAACCGCCACATCCTCACCTTCTGGTCCGACAAGGAGCGCCCCGTCGTGGACATCGCGCTCGGTCGCGACAACCATCGCTGGGAGATCCCGCTCAGGCCCGGGGAGACCGACGCGGACTTCGCCACCCACGAGGATCTCTGGCCGCTGCTGGAGTCGCTCGGGGTCTCGCGCGACGACATCGACATCCACGGCCATGCCTTCTACAGCCACCACATCCGCTCCGCGGAGTCGTGGCGCATCGGCGAGCGCGTCTTCCTGCTCGGCGACGCCGCTCACCTGATGCCGCCGTGGGCCGGGTCGGGCATGCAGTCAGGCATCCGCGACGCGTTCAACATCGCGTGGAAGCTCGCCGGCGTGCTCGGCGGCTCGCTCCCGGCCTCGATCCTCGACTCCTACGAGGCGGAGCGCCGCCCCAACGTCGACTTCTACACCGAGGTCTCGGTACAGCTGGGCCGCATCATCAAGCAGGAGCTCACCGAGGAGGAGCAGGCCGCTCTGGCCGCGCAGTCAGAGGAACTGCCGCCGCTGCTCTGGCCGCCGTTCTACGTCGCCGGCTGGTTCACGGGTGGCGCGACCCCCGACAGCGCGGTCGGGAAGATGATCCCGCAGCCGCGAGCCGCCACCGTCAACGGCCTCATCGGCCGGCTCGACGATCTGCTCGGCAACGACTTCGTCGTACTCGGCGACAACATCGACCCGGCGACCGTGTTGTCAGCCGAGGAAAAGGCCGGCTGGGACGCCATCGGCGCGCGCTACCTCACCGTTCGCGCCGCCGACCAGGGCACCGAGCGTCCCGACGAGATCGTCGACATCGACGGCACCCTCATCGGCTGGCTGCGCGAGCGCGCCGCCCGCGTGGTCGTCGTACGCCCCGACCGCTTCGTGGCCGCAGCCGACCCCACCGGCCTCTCCGTTCCCGCCTGACCGCCACCCTCCGACTGAAGGAATCGACATGGCCGCAACGATCAAAGAACTCTCTTACGTCGGCATCGAGGCCGACGACCTCGACGCCTGGAGTAGCTTCGCCGGCCAGCTTCTCGGCCTGATGCCGGCCAGTCACGAGGACGACATCCGCACCTTCCGACTCGATGACTACATCCACCGCACGATCATCGTGCGGGGCCCGCGCAACGACCTGGCCTTCGCCGGCTTCGACTGCGGCTCAGATGCCGATCTCGACGAAGTCGTCACTCTGCTGCGCAGTGAGGGACACGACGTCACCGAGGGCGACCCTGAGCTCGCGGCCGAGCGTGGAGTGGCCCGCATCTACGTCACCGCCGACCCTGAGGGCAACTGCGTCGAGCTGATCAACGGTCTGAAGAAGGCCGACACGCCCTACGCCAACCAGGTCAACAAGTACGGCTTCCAGACCCGCCAGGGCGGCGCCGGCCACATGTTCCTGCTCTGCACGCCTGGCGGCGGCCGCGAGCGGATGCTCGAGTTCTACAGCCACCTCGGCTTCAAGCTGTCGGACTACATCAAGGATGAGGTCGCGCCCGGCGTCTTCGTCGATGCCGCCTTCACCCACTGCAACGGCCGTCACCACACGCTGGCCTTCGCGGAGATGCCGGCGCCGTTCAAGCTCCACCACTTCCTGATCGAGAACAACAACATGTCGGACGTGGGCTGGGCCTACGACCGCATCGTCGAGGCACGGGTTCCGCTGCTTCACACCATCGGCATGCACCCCAACGACAAGATGTTCTCCTTCTACGCCCACTCCCCATCGGGCATCGCGGTCGAGTACGGCTGGGGTGGCCTGATCATCGAGGACGACGCCACCTGGGAGGTCGCCGCGTACGACTCCATCAGCGCGTGGGGCCACAAGAACCCGATGGAGCTCGGCACGGCCCTCGTCGAGCTGGCCAAGCGCGGCCAGGAACTGCAGGAAGCGGCAATGAAGGCGGCGGCCGAGGAGGGCACCAAGTGACAGCGACCGCTGCCAGCGACCGCGAGGTCCGCAGCCAGGACATCCAGACAGGCGAACACCGACTGCGGGTCTACACCTGCGGTGACCCGTCCAAGCTCGCGATCCTCTTCATCCACGGCTCGGGACCCGGTGTCAGCGCGCCTTCCAACTGGGCGCATCTGATGCCGTCCTTCGCCGAGGACTACTACTGCATCGCACCCGACGTGTTGGGTTTCGGCGACTCCGAGCACCCGGAACCCGCCCCGACCGGCGG
This sequence comes from Streptomyces sp. NPDC002896, assembly GCF_040295225.1. NCBI lineage: Bacteria > Bacillati > Actinomycetota > Actinomycetes > Kitasatosporales > Streptomycetaceae > Streptomyces > Streptomyces sp. NPDC002896. Next base: position 24,450 of record NZ_JBEOVA010000042.1, read on the forward strand.
CATGCCGGAGTACACCACCCTGCGTGCCCGGTCGCTCATCGCGCTGCTCGACGCCCTGGGCGTCGCCAAGGCGCACTTCGTCGGCAATTCGATGGGCGGCATGATCACGCTTCGCGTCGCCCAGATCGAGCCTGCCCGGATAGACAAGATGATCCTCATGGGCAGCGGTGGGGCACCGATCCCGCCGAGCGAGGACCTGATGAAGCTGATCACCTTCTACCAGGACCCGTCGCCCGAGGCGATGGCCGACCTCCTCGTGCGATTCGTCGACGACACCGATCTCTTCGCCGGCAAGTTGGAGGAGATCGCGCAGACGCGGCTCGCGCTGGCCACCCGCGACGACGTGCGCCGCTCACACCTGGCGACCTTCAACCCTGAGCACGGGCCGGTCAAGTACACCGAGGACGAGTTGGCAGCCATCCAGCACCAGACGCTCGTGCTACACGGTCGTGAAGACCGGATGCTGCCGGTGGCGGCCGGCTATTACCTGGCCGAGAACCTTCCCAACGCCCAGCTCCACGTGCTGCCGCACGCCGGTCACTGGATCCAGATCGAGCAGGCAGCCCGCTTCACCGCACAGGCCAAGCTCTTCGTTGCCGGGTAGCACCCGGCGATTCGAGGGCCCCGGAACGATCCGGGGCCCTCTTCGTTCCGCGTGAGCGGCGACGGTGTCAGCGACGTCGGCGCGCAAGCGTGGAGCCCAGCGCTGCTGCCGCGGCACGCACGGCGGTTTCACGGGATTCGGGACGGAAGCGTCCAACAGAGCCGGTCACGCTGATGACGCCGACCCCCGTGCGCCGGCCAGGTCGTCGTGGACGGCGACCGGGAGTCCGGCCATGATACGGGGCGCCGGCCGTCCCGCCGCGGATGCGGCTGCACGGATCCGTGCGAGCGAGGTTGTGCAGATCAAGTGCTGCACCGGGACCATCGGTTCACCGACGTGCGGAAGATGCGAACAAGGCGAGCCAAGCGTTCCGATCTTGCGAGTGGCCCCCTAGCGTCCCGGCGATGACGCCGTCGAGCGGGGGGAACGCGATGCCGGGACGCAGGCAGATGCTGGGCTGGGGCGGATCACTGGCGGCAGCCGGGGCGCTCGGACTTCGGCCCGTGGAGGCGACCGCGGCGCAACGGGCCCGCACGAGAGTGGCTGTACTCGGCGGCGGTATCGGCGGCCTGACCGCCGCACACGAGCTCGCCGAGCGCGGCTTCGACGTCACCGTGTACGACCGGCGCGCGGAATGGGGCGGTAAGGCGCGCAGTCTCCCGGTGACCGGGACGGCCACCGGTGGCCGCCGCGACCTGCCCGGTGAACACGGCCACCGAGGCTTCTTCGGCTTCTACAGCAACCTTCCGGACACCATGCGCCGGATCCCCTTCGGCGACCGCACACACGGCGTCTGGGACAACCTCGTCACCGTCCCCTACTTCGCGTTCAACAGAGACAACGGCAAGGGCGACCTCTACCTCCCCACCATCCCGCCCGGCACACGCACCCTCGACCCCGCCACCCTCCCCGCCGTCATAGCGGGCCTGTTGCGCACCATCCCCCAGCTCCTGCCGCACGAATGCGTGTTGCTCGGCCGGAAACTCGCCGTCCTCATGACGAGCTGCGACGAGCGCCAGTTCGGGCAGTGGGAGCACACCGGCTGGCTCGACTTCATCGAGTACGAGGGCAAGTCGGACTTCTACCAGGTGATGTGGGGCGGCTCGGCGAAGGTCATCCAGGCTCTGCGCCCCGAGACCGCCAGCACCCGGACCTGCGGGCAGGGCATCTCGAAGATCCTCTACTCGATGCTCGGGATGGGGCCCGACGGCCCCTTCGACCGGATCCTCGACGGCCCCACCAGCGAACGCTTCATCGACCCGTGGGTGCGGCACCTCACCTCCCTGGGCGTCCGCTTCGTCACCGGGCATCTCGTCGAGTCCCTCGAACTCGGCTCCGACGGCCGTATCGCGGCCGCTCACGCCCGCACCGCGGCCGGTCCCGCCCGGATCGACGCCGACTGGTACGTAGCCGCTCTCCCCGTGGACCGCGTACGGCAGTTGTGGTCTCCCGAGATTCGGGCGGCCGATCCTCAACTCGCCAAGATGGACAGACTGCGCACCGCGTGGTGCCAGGGCATCATGTACTACCTCAAGGAGACCTTCCGCGGCCCCATCGCCCACCTCAGCCTCATGGACTCCCCTTGGGCACTGTGCCCGGTCGGGCAGTCCCGCTTCTGGTCCGAGCCCTTCACCGAGACCTGGGGCGATGGCACGGCCGCCGAATCCCTCTCTGTCGTCATCTCCGACTGGGACACGCCCGGCCCCCTCTACGGCAGACCTGCCAAGGAATGCACCCCGAAGGAGATCTCCGAGGAAGTCTGGGCGCAGATGAAGGCAGGCCTCGAGGACAACGGCGACGTCGTCCTCCCCGACGGCATCGTCCACTCCTGGTTCCTCGACCCGGCCGTCGCCCAGATCGCCGGCGGCAGGCTCGAGAACGACGACACCTACTTCCTCAACGACGTCTCCTCCTGGGAACTGCGTTCCGAGTCCGTCACCGCCCTCCCCAACCTCTTCCTCGCCGGCGACCACGTGCGCGCCCACAGCAACCTCGACTTCACGACCATGGAGACCGCCAACGAGACCGGCCGCCGCGCTGCCAACGGCGTGCTGGAGGCCGCCGGAGCCGACGGCGCCGACGAGGTCCGCCTCTTCGGCGGTGTCGAACCACCCGGATTCGCCGAGCTCAAGGCCGCCGACCGAATCCGCTACCGGCTGGGCCTGCCGCACGTCCTCGATTTCTGAGGACGGAGCCTTTAGCGCTCCAGAATGGCTTCACCAGGCCCGACCTGGCGTTTTGGCGGGGGGAGTCAACCGGCTCTGTGATACTCGTTGATGAGGCCGACGACGGCTTGGCGGCGTTCAATCCGGGCTGCATGCAGTGGGATGACGGTGGCAGATTCGCCGTTCGGGGCGAGCTGACCTCGGCCCTGGTGGGGCCGATGGCCGCTGGTGACCAGGTCGCGCAGCTCCGCCGGTAGGGACGGCCGTCCCCGCGCCGGGGAGCGAGGCCGCCGTGGGAGTGCCGTCCCGGACCGGTCGGTGTTCATCTGGCCCCTCTCGGGATCGTCCGATGCTGCCGACCATCCTGCGAGCCCGAAATACCCGCCACAACAACAGCAAACTGATTTGGCATCGCGGCAGCCGCAGCGGGGATAGACACGGCCGCGGGTGGCGAAGTCACGCATGAGTACTGCCAGGAAGCGTTCGATGAGGCCGGTATGCCTGCCGCCGGCCGGGGATATGTCAGGGGCGGGGGACTTGCCTGAATTCGGCGAGCGCGCGTCCCATTCTTGCTACTGCCTGACGCAGGATGGCTGGTGAGGTGGCGAAGTTGAGGCGTACGCATCCGGCGCCGCCGGTACCGAAGACGTGTCCAGAGCTGAGGGCGACGCGGGCTTGGTCGAGGAACATCTGTGCCGGTCCTGCGAGGTCGCTGACGATGCCGGGGCTGTCGGACGGGCTGCCGTCGTGCAGCCTCAGCCGGGTGCAGTCCAGCCAGGCGAGGTAGGTGCCCTGGGGCGGGATGTACCCCACGCCCGGGAGGTGTTCCTCGATCAGTTGGCCCAGCAGGCTGCGGTTGGCGTGGAGTCCGAGGAGGAGTTCGTCGAGCCAGTCGATGGCGTCACGGAACGCCGCTGTGTGGGCGAGGATGCCCAGGTGGCTGGGGCCGTGGCTGACCTCTTCGGGCATCCGTCGAAGGTCGTTCGCGGCGTCGGTGCCGGCGATGGCCATGGCGGCCTTGAGGCCGGCCAGGTTCCATGCCTTGGACGCGGAGGTGAGGGCGAAGCCGTTCTCGGAGCCGGGAACGCTGAGGAAGGGGGTGAAGTGGGCTCCGGGTAGTACCAGCGGGGCGTGGATTTCGTCGGAGACCACCCGGACGCCGTGGCTGCGGGCGAGGGCGGCGATCGCTTCGAGTTCGGCGCGGGTGTGGACGACGCCGGTCGGATTGTGAGGGTTGCTCATCAGGAATGCAGCGCGGCGGCCGTGGCGCCGGGCGCGTACGAAGGCGTCTTCGAGTGCGCCGAGGTCGACCCGCAGGTCGGGGCCGAGGCCGGCCTCGATGACGTCCCGGCCGTCGTGGGAGACGAACGCGTAGAACGGGGGGTAGACGGGTGAGCAGACGACGACCGCGTCGCCGGGGTTGGTGATGAGGCGGATGATTTCGACGATGCCCATCATGACGTCGGGGACGATCGCGGTGTTCTCGACCCGCAGGCCGTCCCACTGCCATCGCTTGGCGGCGAATGCGGCAAGGGATTCGGCGTAGGCGGTGCCGAAGGGGTATCCGGTGTCTCCGAGGTTGACGGCCCGGTGCAGGGTGTCGGCGATGGCGAGTGCGAGGGGGACGTCCATCTCCGCCACCCAGAGCGGGAGGACGTCTGCGGGGTGTGCGCGCCACTTCATGCTGGTGCGCTGTCGCAGTTGTTGCAGGGACAGCTGGACGAGAGGATCAGTCCGGCCGCTGTCGGCGAGCTCAGAGGATGCCTGGTTCTTGGCTTCGCTCACGTGGTGCTCCCAGTCCGAGAGGTCTCTGCCCTGTGCGTGGTCTTGCTGAACGGCGCTCCGGTCCAGAGTGTGCCGGAGAGGGTGTGGTGCGCGCTCGGGTGGCCCCTTCCCGTGCACGGCCCGAAGAGACGATGTTGTACGGAAGGGCCGCCGTCGCTGGCGGTCAGGCAAGGTAGCGGTCGACCCCGCTGCCCGGGCAGGCTTGGGTGGAGCGTCGACCTTCGACTGTGTGGCGCCTGGGCCGGGCCGGGGGCCGAGGTAGTCGGCCGACTTGGGCTTCGCTCAGCTCCGTGTCGCTCAACAAAGCAGGGCCGCCTGGCCGCCGTGCCGGGCGTGGTGTCGGCTCTGCTGCAGGGGGTCGTCCACCACGTCCCGGCTGGGGGCGGCTGGTGCTCCGGCGGATCGTCAGCTCGGCGATGCGCCCGGCGCAATCGACTGACGCATACTCGGTCGGCACGGCCACTGGGGTGAGGGCGGCCACCCCGTAGGGCGCGGCGAGGTGTGTCGGCCCGCCCGGCAGAAGCCCCCCTGCTGCACTGTCGCCTGTTGCAAACACGCGACACCTCGGTGGGCGAGTGGGCGGAGCAAGGGGCACGGTGGACATGATGGCGACCAGTGGCGGCGTCATCGGGACCCCGGCTGACGCACTCATGTACGTCTGGTTCTTCCTGGTCACCCTGTCCACCGTCTACGTCGCATTCGACGCGTTCACCAAGAACCCCGAACTGACGGTGATGAAGTGGGGTTGGGTCCTGGTGACCCTCTACATCGGCCCCATCGGTGCCGCGCTCTATGTGCTCTCCTGCAAGGAACCCCGGCCGGGAACCCACGAACGGTTTGTGGCACCCATGTGGAAGCAGGCCCTCGGGTCGACCATCCACTGTGTGGCCGGGGACGCCACCGGCATCATGGTGGCGGCCGTCATCGCCTCGGTGATCGGTCTTCCCGCTTGGGCCGACCAGTCTGCTCGAGTACGTCGTGGGCTTCGGCTTCGGACTGCTCGTGTTCCAGGCCCTCTTCATGCGCGACATGCTCGGTGGCAGCTACCTCCGAGCCGTCCGTTCGACGGTGTTCGCGGAGTGGCTGTCGATGAACTGCGTGATGGGCGCCATGGTGGCCGTGATCGTGATCATCCACAGCCACGTGCCGGGAGCTCAGGATGCCGCGGGTGTGCGCTTCTGGACGACGTTCTCACTGGCCGTCCTGGCCGGTCTGGCGTTCGCTTATCCCGTCAACGTCTGGCTGGTGGCCAACCACTTGAAGCACGGGATGGGAATGGTGCGTGTACTGGGCGAGGGCGGCGAACCGGTCCACGAGCCGCCGGCCGGAGCCGCCCCGGCCGGGGCCGGAATGACCATGCCGCAGACCGAGGTGACCGGGGAACACAAGGCCGCCATGGCGACGCTGACCGTCGTCTTCCTCGCGTCCGGCGTGCTCCTGGCTGCGATCTTCGGACGCCTCGGCTGACGGCGACGGCGGCGCCTCCGCGAAGGATTGCCCGAACGATGCCATACGTACTTTGACTGTGCCGTACGGCTGCCGGCAGACGTTCAGGTATTCACCACGTGATCGGCCGCATTGCTGGGGGTCAAGGGGTCGCAGGTTCAAATCCTGTCGTCCCGACAGAGATGTCGGAAGTTTTCGCAGGTTAGGGGTACTCTTCGGAGGGTCCCTAACGCATGTTTGGGAGCGGATTGGGAGCCCTCTTCTGCTCCCTGTGCCCCCATCGCTCCCAGTCGCCGTCGGCGGCGTCAATTCACGTTGCCTGGTGATCGCCCAATCCGGTCGAGGTGACTGTGCTCCCAAACCGGCGGGCCTGGTGCTCCCAGCCTTTGCTGGGCAAGGGGTCGGTCTGCTCCCAGACTTTCAAAGGGGTCGTGGGAACGCTCGACTCCTTGTCCGATTCCTGTGTCCCCTTGACAGCGAGCGCTCCATGTCTGGGTGGTGCGTGCACCAAGACGTTGAACGCAGTTGTTCGCAGTTGTCGGCCGCTCTGCGCCAGAGGGGGATGTAGTAGGGGGTGCTGGCGGTGCTGTGTGTCCCCTTGTCGGCGGGGAGTGGCGGTACGCGGCGATAGCGGGCCGTACGGCACGGTTACCGGCGAGGCCCTCGTGTGGGCTTGTACCTCGTGCTTGCTGCGGAGTGGTGCCCTTGCCGAAAACCTCATCCTCCCTGGTGGAAGCCGGTGTTCGCGGTGCGCGGGATCTTGGTGGTGGTCGCTCGAAGCGGGCTCTGGCGCGTTTGCCGATGGCTGCGGCAACATGATCGATCGTGCTGCTGCGCTTGGCCTATCTGGGTGTGACGAACGCGTTTGCCATGCTGCGTCTGCTACCGATGAGCGACCGGGACAAGGACGTGGAAATCCTGGCGCTGCGCCATCAGATCACGGTGCCGGAGCGGCAACTGGGTGGGGGTAGGCCGCGGTTCGGCCCGAGTGATCGGGCGTTCCTGGCGGCGTTGCTGCACCAGCTTCCTCGGAACGTGCTGCGCAAGGTGCGGCTGTTGGTGCGCCTTGACACTGTTCTGCGATGGCACCGCGACATGGTCGCACGTCGCCACGCAGGCACGTCTCGGCCGAAGCACTCGGGCCGGCCACGGACCGTCCACTCGATCCGCGCCCTGGTGCTGCGCCTGGCACGCGAAAATCCCACGTGGGGCTACCGGAGAGTGCACGGCGAGCTGCTCGTGCTGGGGATCAAGGTGGCCGCCTCTACGGTATGGGAGATCTTGAAGGAGGCCGGGATCGACCCGGCGCCCGAACGGAGCTCCAGTACCTGGGCTGACTTCCTGCGCTCCCAGGCCGATGCCCTGCTGGCGTGCGACTTCTTCGAAACGGTCACGCTGACCGGAGCTCGGCTGTACGTGTTTGCGGTGACCGAGCACGCCAGCCGCCGGGCTCGGGTCCTGGGCGCGACCGCTCACCCGTCCGCGGCCTGGGTGGTCCAGGCGGCGCTCTCGTCATGGACGTGGAGGACGCGGGTTGCCGAGCGCGGTTCATGATCCGGGACAGGGACGGGAAGTTCCCTGAGCTGTTCGACGCCATCTTGGAGGATGTGGGCATCGAGGTTGTGCTGAGCGGCGTTCGGATGCCGCGAATGAACGTGTCGGCGTGAGCTGCTGGACCGCACGTTGATCTGGAACCAGCGGCACCTCTGCCACGCTCTGCGGGAGTTCGAGCGGTTCTACAACTCCCATCGGCCCCATCAGGGCATCGCGAACGCCCGACCGCTGCACCCCTTGCCCCTGGCGATCAACGCCCCAGGGCAGATCGCCCGCCTCGACATACGGAGGCGTGAACGCCTGGGCGGCATCCTCCACGGATGCGAACATGCCGCGTGACCTGGGCGGACGAGGTTTCCGGCAAGGGCACGGTCCCGTGCCGGCGCGGCGCGGCGGGGTGCGGGGCCGAGGTCGCCGCTGCGCAGGATGCGGCGGATGGTCGAGGCCCCGACCCGGTGGCCGAGGCACCGCAGTTCGCCCTGGATCTTGGTATAGCCCCACGTGAAGTTGTCGCGGGCTAGGCGCACGATGAGGGCGGTGAGCTCCTCGGAGATCGGCAGCCAGCCCGGTGCGCGCGGGTTTCTGCTTCCACTGAAGCTCGCCCCCGGGCCGCGTCGACCCGGTCACCGAGCTGCCGAGGCCCCCAACGGCAGTTCGGTCCGGGTAGGCGAGGAGGCCGCCTGCGCCGGGACTACCCCTGCGGCCACGAGCATGTCCGCTCGGTCGTGGAGTTTGATTCGGTCCCGGCCGGACGCCCGGCCGAGCTCCATTTCCGCGGCCTCGATCGCCAGCCACCGGCTCCAGTCCACCACTGCCACCCCGCGCGAGCGCAGCAGGTCGTCGATCGCTGCGGAGCCGGTGCCGCGCTCCGGGACTGCCGCGGCGTCCGCCAGGACGGCCGCTGCGGTGTCGGCCGCGCACAGCCGATTCGTCCCGATCACGCCACTCGGACCGCGCTTCGCCCATCCGACCACGTAGAGGCCGGGAACGATGTCGTCGCCGTCGATCACCCGGGAGTCGCGCTGGGGGATCGTTCCGGTCGCTTCGCTGAACGGCACCCCGGTCAGGGGCACGCTGCGGTAGCCGACCGCGGGCAGGACCAGCCCGGTTGCGAGCTCTTCCACGACCGAGGGATCCGTCGTGCAGGCCAGGCGAACGTCGGCGACGGACGCGTCGCCGACGAAATCGACCGGTGTGCGGTTGAAGAGGAACCGGATGGAGCGCGGCTGCCCCTGCGGCTCCCGGTCGGCCACCTTCCGCAGCGAGGCAAGCAGTCGCGCGACGGCGGGTTGGCCGGCCACGCGGGCCTGATGTTCCTCCGCGAGCGCCAACTCCTCCGGCGAGACGAGGACGTCCGCACCCTCGACGCCTGCCAGTTCCAGGAACTCCTTGTTCGTGAACTTGGCGGACTCGGGGCCTCGGCGCCCCACGACGCAGACCTCGCGAACCGCGTGGTCGGCCAGGGTCTCGACGACGTGCGCGGGGACGTCGGTGCGACGCAGCTCGTCCGGTGTGCGGACCAGCATGCGTGCCACGTCGAGCGCGACGTTCCCCACACCGACGATGACCGCGCGCTCCGCGGCGAGAAGGGAGGTGTCGAAGTCCGCGTCGGGGTGCCCGCTGTACCACGACACGAAATTGCGGGCCGCGACGACGCCCTTGAGGTCCTCGCCTGCGATCCCCAGGCGTCGGTCGAGCGGCGCGCCGGGCGCCAGCACGACGGCGTCGTAGTGCTCACGCAGTTCGTCTACGGTGACGTCCGAACCGACCGTAACGTTGCCGAGGAAGCGCACACCCGGCGTCTCGAAGATCTCTCCCAGCGAAGCGGAGATCGACTTGATCTTCTGGTGGTCGGGGGCGACGCCGTAGCGCACCAGGCCGAATGGTGTGGGGAGGCGTTCGAACACGTCGACGGAGACCTTGTGGGCGGTCTCCTCGGCCAGGATCTGGGCGCAGAACGCTCCGGCGGGGCCGGAGCCGACGACTGCAACTCGTAGCGTGCGCACCGTCAGCCCGCCTTCCGGGGAAGGGCGGCTATGACGTCGACATCGTGGTCGATCTTCCCGAGCCGGCGACCGCCGCGCGCGGACTCGACGGCGTCGAAGAACCGCTCGTTGATTTCGAGGAACTTCTCGTTCTCCGGCGTCAGCTCCATGTCAAAGGCGATGGCCGCGGTCGGGCAGACCTCCTGGCAGGCGCCGCAGTCGATGCACTGGTCCGGGTTGATGTAGACCATGCGGCCACCCTCGTAGATGCAGTCGGCCGGGCAGACCTGGATACAACTCTTGTCCTGAATATCGACGCATGCCTGCGTCACCACGAAGGTCACTGCTTCTCCCTGAGTTTCTGTTCACGATGGAAGCGAGCCGAGGCAGGATGGGCGCCATCGACAGCGAGGTGGAGCGCGACACCAGGTGTGTCGTCTAACAGAACGGGCGATCTTTTAAACGAAAGTGTTGTGCGCATTGCCAAGAGGTGTCAAGCACCAGGTGCATCCGTGCCCCGCGCGGCGGGGCTCGCGGGATCACAGCCGGCGCCGCGCGTGACGGCCCTGTGTGCCCCGCTAGCTTTGGCTTTCGGGCGTACGGCGCCCGCGGATGGGGGGCCGCCCGCCATTGGAGCTGACAGGACACGGAAGCGCTCCGACGCCTAGGCTTCAGGGAGTCCGGGGCACGAGCAGTGATTCCTGCTAGTGTTTTGTTTAAGGGAACCGTAATTCGGCTGTGCGGGATTGCTCTTACCTCGCCGCTGGCCGGACACGTCCACGGGTCTATGTCGGTCGGCGCGCAGGAGGAGCAGGAGCGTGGAGACGCAGGAGAACGAAGTGGTCGCGGGCGCTGCCGACCGGCAACGGCATCCACTCGCCCGAGGGATCGAGATCCTCACGCTCATGGTCGACAGCGGCAAGCAGACCTACGGCGTGCGCGAGCTCGGCAACTGCCTCGGGGTCAGCGCCAGCACCGCCCACCGCCTCCTCAGCGATCTCGAAGAGCTGGGCATGGTGGCCCGCACTCCGACGGGCAGCTACCGGCTGGGGATGGAGTTCCTCAGGCTGGCCTGGACCGCCAACACGCGCTTCCCGCTCCGGGAGGCCGCCGACGACATCCTGGCCGAACTGGCCGAGCGCAGCGGCGAGTCCTCCTTCTTCGCCGTGTACAACGAGCAGCGTCGCCAGATGATGTTCGCGGTGTCCGTGGAGTCCTCCCACCCGCTTCGGTACATGGTCCCTCAGGGGGTCTGGCTTCCGCTGCACGCGGGGGCGAGCGGTCTGGCGATCCTCGCCTTCCTGCCGCAGGAGGTGCGGAACGAGATCACCCGCGGCAGCCTCGACGCGCTCACCGAGCGGACGGTGGTCGACGCGGACCAGCTCGACGAGCGGCTCGCCCACATCCGGCGGGACGGTTATGCCATCTCCCACGGGGAGCGGATCGACGGGGCGATCGCCGTCGCCGCTCCGGTGATGGGGCCGGCCGAGGTCGTCATCGGCGACGTCGGCATCACCATCCCGGAGAGCCGGTTCAACGCCGCCACCACCTCGGACCTCACGGTGCTGGTGAGGCAGTCGGCGGACGCGCTGACGCGGCGCTTCACCGGAACCGAGGCCTCTCTCGTCGCGCGGAGGCCGTGAGTGAAGCACCGCCGGACGGGGGCGTCCTCGGTGGGCTCGGGATCGGGTCGCGGTCCCGACCCCTTCCCTCAGAGGACGCCTCTCGTGCGTGGCAGAAGTGCCCGCGGTCACAGGGCGGGTGGCTGCTCGTCCTCCACGAGGAGCGGCACCATGACGACGCTCGTGGTGTCGAGGGCGTCGCTGGAACTCAGCCCCGCGGTGAACAGCGTTTCGAGCGCTGCTTTCGCAGAGCCCTCGACCTCGTAGACCGTCGCGTAGCGGTAGGGGACGCCGACAGCGCCGTCAGCGGCCCGGCAGCGTCGTGCCGAGACGAAGCCAGGGAGGTCGAGTATCTCCGGGATGTGCTTCCCCCAGTACCACTCCCGGAATTCCTCCTCCTTTCCCTCGACCGGATTGGTGAGCGCCAGCAGGACCTCGCGCATCGTCTGAGAACCTTTCGTCATCGGATGCCGCCGGATGCGGGATCCGTCGTGAAGCCCCACGGGACGCCGAGGCTGGTCGCCGGGTCGGTCACGAGGGCGGTGTCCGAGCGGTGCGCGATGCGCACGCCCGTGGATTCCAGGTGTTTCGCTGCCCGCTCCAGATCGACCACCTTCCAGGTGATCGCGTGGTAGACGTCCAGAGGCCCGCTGCCCGAGGCATCCGCAGCGGCCTTGCTGCCGGGCCGCGGCGTGGCGAAGTGGAACACCGCGTCGGCGAGCCGGACGTACGGGCCGGTGACACCCCGCAGGTCGTCGTCTCCTGTGTGCACGACTTCGCCACCCAGGACGTCGACAGTGAGCTTGAGCGCACGTTCCGGACGGGACGTCAGAATGGTGTGGTGTGAAGCGCGTTCGATGCCGAGCGGGTCGTCGTCGGAGATATCCGGGATCGTCCACCCCTCCTGGACCCGCGGGTCGAGGGGGAACGGGAACACCTCGAAGAAGGAGTACGGCAGACCCGCGTCGCCCTTGAGGCTGTAGAAGGGCGACGGGCCTCCGGCCCACTCGTCGGCGTCGAGGATCTCGTCGCGCGCGTCGACGAGCCGGAAGCCCTGGGAACGGAGCTCCTTGTACAGCTCCCTGACCCCCTCGACGTACCAGCCGGTCGTTTCCAGGTGCGGCGATTCGACGTCGGGGTACCGCTGGACCCCACCCGTGAGGTACAGCTTCGGCGCCAGGCTGTCGATGAGCACATCGCTGATCGCGGTGAACGTCGAGTAGCCGACGGAGTGCCCTGGCGCCGGCGGGTTCGGCATGACGACGGAGAAGTTGGTGCTCCGGCGGCCGAAGACCCGGGTGAAGAAGTCCTCCGCCTTGTCGAGGCTCGGGACGTGGATCCTGGGGTGGTAGAGCATCCTTACGCGGAAGGGGCGGTCGGTGCTGGTCATGAGTTCTCCTTGAAGGGGTGCTGGTCCGGGCCGCTCGCCGTCATCCGGCGCTGACGGCCGCGGTCGCGGAGGAGAACGCGCCGCCGTAGTCCTCGGTCGAGGACATCTCGTTGAGGAACTCGTGGAGCTTGCCTCGGCCGCCGGGGTTGAGCAGGAACTTGCGCACCTTCCCCTGGACGTTGGCCCCGTAGTAGTGGCTGTGCTCCGCGGAGAAGATCGACTGCGGGGCCAGGGTCTCCACCATCGTCATCCACTTCTCCTGGTGCGCCGCGGTCGGCTCGAAGACGTCGAACCCGTGCTCGCGCGCGTGGACGAGCGTGTCGGTGATCCAGTCGACCTGGTCCTGCGAGTACCGGGGGTAGTTGCCTCCTCCGGCGCCGTGCGGGCCGCCGGGGAAGAAGAAGTTCGGCAGCAGATGCGCGCTGAAGCCGCCGAAGTCGGACGGCCCGTCCTCCCAGTCGACGCTGAGGTCGAGGCCCTCGCGGCCCTTGACGCCCATCCGCGTGAGCGCGCCCGTGCCGAAGTCGAAGCCGGTCGCGTACACGATGATGTCGTACTCCCGGTGCCGCTCCGTGGTCTCGATCCCGGTGGCGTCGACCCGCACGATCGGGGTCTCCCGCAGCGCGATGAGGGAGGCGCTCGGCTTGTTGAAGGACTCGTAGTAGTCGGTGACGAACGGCGGGCGCTTGGCGCCGAAGAGGTGGTCCTCGGGGATCAGCCGCTCCGCGGTCACCGGGTCCTTGACGATCGAGCGGATCTTGTTGGCGAGGAACTCGCAGAACTCCAGGTTGACTTCGCGGTTCGTCGTCATGTCGTAGTAGTTCGAGGTGAGCTTGGCGAAGCCGGGGCTCCGCCAGATCTTCTCGTAGAAGGCCTGCCGCTCCTCGGGCGAGTCGGCGGTGGAGAACTTGCCGGCCGGTTCGTGCATGAAGCCCGTCGGCGACGCGGTCAGGGTCCGCACGATCTCGTCGAAGTTGTCGCTGAGCCACGCATGGCGCTCGTCGGAGATCGGGGCGTTGTTGAGCGGGGTGGTCCAGGTCGGCGTGCGCTGGTAGAGGTCCACCGCCTCGACGGTGTCCACGATCGCCGGGAGGAGCTGGGCGCCGCTCGGGCCGTTGCCGATGATGGCGACGCGCTTGCCGGCGAAGTCGACGGGTGTGTGCGGCCAGGCGCCGGTGTGGTACGCCTGCCCGCGGAAGTCGTCGCGGCCGTCGATCTCCGGGTAGTGCGGGACCGACAGTCCACCGGTCGCCGAGATGACCCAACGGGCCCGGACCACACTGCCCTTGGCGGTCGTCACCACCCACGCGCGTCGCGTCTCGTCGAACACCGCCGAGACGACCTTCTCGCCCGTGCGGATGTGTCGACGGAGGTCAAAGCGGTCGACGACGAAGTTGAGGTAGCTCTCGATCTCCGGCTGCGTCGCGAACTCCTCCTTCCAACGCCACTCGTCGAAGAGCTTCTTGGAGAAGATGTAGGCGTACGTGTAGCTCTCGGAGTCGAAGCGCGCGGACGGGTAGCGGTTCCAGTACCAGACGCCGCCGACGCCGTCGCCGGCCTCCAGCGTCTGCGCCGAGAACCCGGCGTCGAGCGCCCGGTAGAGCGCGTAGATGCCCACCACTCCGGCGCCGATCACCAGCACATCGACATCAACGTCGTCGTCGAACTGTCCTGCCATCTTGGCTCACTCCCACTCAGTCACGGCCGCCCTGACGGCAGCCAGCGTTATGTAAGCATGAGTGCTGCAAAGTGACAACAGCCTGCGGATACATAAGTCACCAGCCGGAAGCATTGGTATTGCTCTATCTGAGCGTGCGTGCTTAGATCCAGCGATCAGCTACCCGCAAGGAGAACGATGAACGCCACCCCTGACTTCCGATTCGATGGACGAGTCGCCGTCGTGACCGGCGCCGGTCGCGGCCTCGGCCGGGCGCATGCGCTCCTGCTCGCGGAGCGCGGCGCGAAGGTCGTCGTCAACGACCTCGGTGGTACCAAGGAGGGAGAAGGCAGCGACGCCGGTCCGGCGAACGACGTCGTTCAGGAGATAACGGCTGCGGGCGGCATCGCCGTCGCCGACTCCAACAACGTGGGCACGGAGGAGGGATGCCATGCCCTCGTCGACACCGCCATACGCGAGTTCGGGCGCGTCGACATCGTCGTGAACAATGCCGGCATCTCCCGCTTCGCCACGTTCCCGCAGGCCGACGCGGAGAACCTGGAGCGGACGCTCGACGTGCACGTGCGCGGTACGTGGCACACGACCCGTGCCGCGTGGCCGCACATGGTGAAGCAGGGGTACGGCCGGGTCGTCACCACGACGTCGACCGGCATGTTCGGCCTGCCGGACAACCTCGCCTACGCCACCGCGAAGGGAGCGCTCATCGGGTTCACCCGGAGCCTGTCCGTGGAGGCCGCGTCGCACGGCATCCTCGTCAACTGCATCGCGCCGAACGCGATCACGCGCCCCAGCACCTCAGCGGCGAAGCCGAACATCACGACTACGCCGCTGGACGACGCCCGCATGCAGGCGATGCAGACCGATCTGGTCTCACCGATGGTGGCCTACCTGGCGCACGAGGACTGCAAGGTCAATGGGGAGATCCTCGTGGCCGGCGCCCGCAGGTTCGCACGATGGTTCCTCGCGGTCACACCCGGCTACCGCTCCGACAACCCCGCTGTGCCGACGGTCGAGGAGATCGCGGAGCACTGGGACGAGGTCAACGACCAGACCGGCTACTACGTGCCCGAGACCCTGCACCACTGGGCATCGCAGTTCATGGCCCACCTCGGCGCCTGATCGGCAGCTGCCCCCCGGCCCGCCCAGGCCGGGAGGGGCGCTGACCTCCTCGGGCTGCGCACAACGCCGAAGCTCCTGGCGGACGGGACCCCGATCCGCCAGGAGCTTCGGTGCGCTGATGCGCAGATGACGAACGGCTCGGCTGTCAGTCCGCCGAGCCGGTCCTGGGATCGCCCTGGACGGGAGGCGCTGTGAGCCCGGCGCTGAGAAAGGCGACCAGGTCGTCGACGAGGACGTCGATCTTGGCGGGGAGATGCGCGCGCTTGCGCTGAGCCGAGTGGTACCGGGCGAGCGCGTGCACGGCACTCGTGAGTGCCACCCACCATCTCTCCTCGAGTACTGCTTCCGGGATCTGCGGCACGAGCCGGCTGAGAAGGGTGCGCAGCGTGATCACCGACGCGCCGGTGCGGACCTCGCCGAGACCCTCGTACCCGCCCTCTTCGGTGATGTACAGCGAGAGGAAGGCGAGGTAGTGGTTGTCCGGCTGGAGGTGAATCGCCAGTGGCCGCACGAACGCGTTGACGACATCGGGAACAGTGGGCTTCTTCCCACCGAGCATGATGTCGGCGACCATGTCCGTGCGGCTGGCCTCGCTCTCGGCCCCCCGGAACTCCATGATGGCCCGCACCACTTCGTCGCGGTCCCCGAAGTGGTACTGCACGGCGGCGTGATTGCGCTGGCCCGCGGCGATGCCGATGTCCCGCAGCGGCACTGCCGAGATCCCGTGCTCGGCGAACAGGCGCTCGGCAGCTGTCAGGATGAGCTGCCGAGTCACCTCGCCTCGGACGTTCTTGCGCTGTCCGCCAGTCCGCGAGCTGCTGCGCCGCACAGAGCGCTCGGGCGAGGTTTGAGACATGATTTCTTAATCTAGCAGTACGACGGCATCGAGCGGGGCGAGCTCGGAGCCGACCGGATAGACGTTCCCGAAGATCTCCGCCCCGGCCTCGGTCAGGCAGGGGACGAGCCCCGGCCAGCGGAGCCCGCCGTCCTTCACAGGGACGGCGGGCTCCGCGGTGGCGATGGTGACGCGGGCGCCCGGCGCGGCCTCGACGGTGAGGTCGACTCCGGCTTGCGTGAACCGCAGCTCCAGGCCGCGCAGGTCGACGTCGAGGAACCCGCGGTGTGCGAAGAAGCGCGCACCCCCGCCGAAGGAGAGAACCTGGCAGCCGTTGTCCTCCGCCACCCCCATCAGGGGGAATGTGAACGTCCCGTCGGCGTCCACCTCGGCGCCGCCTACGGCCTCACAGGTACCCGCCGCGATCGTCCGGACGTAGTGGACGAAGGACGACTTCACCGCCCAGCGCAGCGACCCTCGTCGCGTCGGGGCGCTCAACGGCTGCGCTGGTGGTCGTCAGGGAATCCGGTCATACCGGCTTCCAGCTCGAGGCCGAGGGCGTTGAACACCGTGCAGTGCATGTCGTAGGTGCCCACCGTGAAGACGAAGTCGATCAGCTGCTCGCGCGAGAACTGCGTCTCAAGCTCGCGCCAGGTCGCGTCCGAGACGTCCTTCGTGGTGCACAGCTCGTCGATGGACCTGACGACCGCGGCGTCGCCGGTCGACCACTCGGCAGCCTCGGGGCCCTCGGACAGTGCGTCGATCTCGGCGTCGGTCAGCCAACCAGCCGCCCGGCTCATCCGCACGTGCTGCGCCCACTCGTACTCGCCGAAGCCGAGCCAGGTCGTCCGGATGATCGCCATCTCGCGCACACGGTCGGAGAGGGTCGAGTGGCGCAGGTGGTTCGAGAAGGGCATCCAACCGCGGATCAGTGCCGGATGCCACGCGTAGATGCCGAGGATGTTGGACCGGGGACGGGCGGCGGGCCCGCCGGACGCGGCTGCCTGGCTGCCTGGTACGTGGGCCCGGAGGGCGGCGAATGCCTCGTCGATTTCGTCGGTCCAGTCGTCGACGGGGCGGGGAGGGATGCGTGGAAGACTCATGAGATCACCCGATGAAGGAGCCGCCGTTGACGCTGACGGTCTGACCCGTCACGTACGACGCCTGGTCGGAGACGAGATAGGCGACCGCGGCGGCGATGTCCTCACCGGTCCCCATCCGTCCTACAGGAATGAACTTTGCCATGTCCTCCGCCGACGGCATGGCGCCTGTTGCGCGCTTCTTCTGCACGCTCGGGGTGTCGATCGAGGACGGTGCCACCGTGTTGACGGTGACGCCCGTCTTCGCGAACTCGACGGCAAGAGCCTTGGTGAGCGCCATCTGGCCGCCCTTGGACGCCGCGTAGTGGGCCATCTTCGGAGCCCCTCGCTGGGCGCTCGACGAAGAGATCAGCACGATCCGCCCCCACCCCGCGTCCACGAGGTCGGGGAGGGCGGACTGGACGACGTTGAACGTCCCGGTCAGGTTGATCGCCAGCGTGCGATTCCACTGGTCGAGCGTCATGTCGAGGAACGGCTGCTGCGGCGCGATCGCGGCGTTCGCGACCACGGCCGCCAACGGTCCCAGGTCCGAGCGGGCCGCCTCGAGCGCCGCGTTGACCTGTTCCCGATCGCTCACGTCGGCGCGGTACCCGCGGGCGACTCCGCCGGCGTTCTCGATCGACTTCGCGGCCTGTTCCGCGGCGCCCTCGACGACGTCGAGGATCGCGACCTTGAACCCGTCCTTCGCGAGGCGCTCGGCTATCGCCACACCGATACCGGCGGCGCCTCCGGTGACCACGGCGACCTGGCCCGCGGCCGTCATCGGGTGCCTCGCCGGCAGGGTCGAGAGATGTGCGCACTGGTCATCAGGATGCGTCCCCCATCCTCTTCATCATGGCGTTCCGATTAACGAAACGAATGTTCTGTTGTTAGGGCGCCTCACGATTGCATGCCGCAGAATGGCGTGTCAACCCCTGGTAAGGCCGTCGACCTGGGCCTGCCGCAGTCGTGGCAGCTTCCGGTGTGCGCTCCTGTTGACACCTGCGACGGTCCGTGATCAGTATAGGTCCGTTTTCTTATAGGGGCTTCATGTTCCTTTGAGTGGGACGGAATGTCCCATGACGAACACACAAGGAGCCCCGACTCCCGCCCAACCGCCGCCGGCACAGAAGGACTCGGACGATGACCCAAGCAACCGTTGACCGACATGTCGTCATCGTCGGGGCCTCGCTCGCCGGGACACGGACCGCACAAGGCCTCCGCGCACTCGGCCACACCGGCCCCGTCACCCTCATCGGCGCCGAGGCCGAGCTCCCCTACGACCGTCCGCCGCTGTCGAAGCATCTACTGAAGGGGGAGTGGTCGGAGTCCTCCGTGGACGGGATCCGATTGGCCACCCGGGCCGAGCTTGAAGAACTGGGCGTCGAGCTCCGGCTCGGGTCGGCTGCGGTCGGCCTTGACGCGGGCGCACGGCTCGTCCGCCTCGCCGACGACACGACCGTCCCCTACGACGTACTCGTCATCGCCACCGGGGCCGCGGCTCGGCCGTCCCCCTGGCTCCCCCCGTCGGGCGTCCACCAGCTCAGGACGCTGGAGGACGCGCGTGCGATCGCCGCGCGGCTCGCGCTCGGCGAGCCCGTCGTCGTTGTCGGAGGCGGTTTCATCGGGACCGAGATCGCGGCCGCGGCGCGGGCGCACGGCTGCGAGGTCACGGTCGTCGATCCCGTCCCCGAGCCCATGGCCAGGCTCGTCGGTCCCGAGATCGCCGGTAGCCTCGTCGCTCTTCACCAGCGCAACGGCGCCCGGACCCGATTCGGGGTCGGCGTCGTCGGCATCGAGGGCAAGGCGGGCGACCTCACCGTCGAACTGGACAACGGGGAGCGCATCTTCGCATCGACCGCGGTGGTGGGCATCGGCTCCGTACCGTCGACCGACTGGCTCACCGCCTCAGGTCTCACGCTCGACAACGGCGTGGTGACCGATCATTTCCTCCGCGCGATCGGTGCCGAGGACGTGTATGCGATCGGCGACGTCGCCCGCTGGCCGCATCCGGGACGGGGCGTCGGCGTCCGTGCCGAGCACTGGACCAACGCCGGCGACCAGGCGCGGTACGTCGCCGCTGCTGTCACGCAGGGCGTCGAGGCGGGGTATGAGCCGACCGACTACGTGTGGTCAGACCAGTACGATTGGAAGGTGAACGCCTTCGGCTGGCGCGATGCTGCGGGCAGTTCGGTGGTCATCGGCGACCTGGACGTGGACGGCAGGGCGGCCGTCGTCCACACCGACGCGGACGGTGCCCTGTCGGGAGCGGTCACGGTGAACTGGGTACGGGCCCTGAACCAGGCGCGTCGGCTCCTCGCAGCCGGTGCGTCGGCCGAGGCGGTCGTCGACGCGATTGGGCAGTTGCCCTGACCGCCTCCCCGTCCGTCGGCACAGGAAAGGCGCCCGGCTGAGGATCTCCTCGGTCCGGCGCCTCGCCGTTTTCATGAAGGACACCGGCACCCACGGCTCCCTGTTCCGGGCACGGGCTGCGGCCGGCTGTCGTCCAACGGTCCGTCAGTGGCATCCGGTCAGGCCCCGCCTGCCGCGAACCGCAACCGGCGCCACTTCGACGCGGTGCACGAGTCTGCCCTGGACGACGCGAGGGGCCGGTCCGACTTGGTAGGACCGGCCCCTCGCGTCGCACACCGTCACCGACGCGGGTGACGTGCGCCAGAGCATTGCGCCTACGCCACGGGCTCCCCGAGCGGGGCTGCCGCGACGACATGGTCGGCGATCAGCTCCTCGACCTCCGACTGCGAGAGCCCGGCTTCGCCGAGCAGGATGTCGACCGTGTCGCCACCCAGCGCGGGCGGGTAGGCGGGTTCCACGTCCGCGGTGTCGACGAAGCGGATCGGGGTCGCCACGTTCTCGAAGGAGACCTCGCCATCGCTGACGACGACAAGGCTCCCGTCATCGGCGGTCCGCGCGTCGGCAAGCGCCTCCAGCACGTTCTTCACGGGGGCGACAGGAACGGACGCCTCGGAGAGGAGGTCGACCCACTCGGAGGCCGGTCGTTCGGCGAACCGCGCCTCCAGGATCGCCCACAGCTCCTCCTTGTTGCGTAGCCGGCTGGCGGCGTCGACGAAGCGCTCGTCGCGGACCAGTTCCTCGACGCCGAGGGTGCGGCAGAGACCCTCCCACATGCGCGGGGTGTTGGCCGTGACGACGAGCTCGCGGCCATCTCCGCCCTTGAACGAGCGGTAGGTGGCGATGGAGTCGTGGGCGGCTCCCTGCGGACCCGGGGCGACACCCTTGAGGTAGGTGTACAGGGCCTGGTAGGAGAGCATGGCCAGCTGGCCGCGCAGCATGGACACGTCGATGACGCGGCCCTGGCCCGTCTCGTGTCGTGCCTGCACAGCGGCGAGGATGCCGATCGCGGCGTACAGGCCCGCCACGACGTCGCCGGCCGGGATGCCCAGCCGCGCGGCGGGGGCGCCCGGGTGGCCGTTGAGGCTCATGACGCCGCCGAGGGCTTGGACGACCATGTCGTAGGCCGGTCGGTCGCGCAGAGGACCGTTCTGTCCGAACCCGCTGATCGACGCCCACACGAGCGTGGGCTGGCAGGACACGACCGCCTCCGGTTCGATGCCCAGCCGCGTCGTGACACCCGGCCGGAAGTTCTCGACGACCACGTCGGCGCCGGCGATCAGACGCTTCAGCACCGCGAGCCCCCGTGGCGCCTTGAGGTCGATCGCGATGCTCCGCTTGTTCCGGTTGTTGGCCAGGAAGTAGGCGCTGTCGCCCCGGACCGTCGGCCCGACGATCGCCCGGCTCGAATCCCCGTCGAGTGACTCGACCTTGATGATGTCCGCGCCGAGGTCCCCGAGGAGCTGCGTCGCGGAGGGGCCGGAGAGGAACGTGGTCAGGTCGATGATCCGCAGGCCTTCCAGGGGCGGACGCTGCTGGGTGGTCATGCTGCCTCGAAGATGTGGATCGTGCAGGCGCCGTGGTCCAGCCCCGCGGTGCCGCCGCCGGTGACGTGGGTCAGCGCCCAGCGGGCGTCCTCGATCTGCCGTGCTCCGGCCTGCCCGCTGAGCTGCCAGAACGCTTCGGCGATCTGGGCGACGCCGCTGGCGCCGACCGGGTGCCCCTTGGCGAGGAGACCGCCGCTGGGGTTCACCACGACATCCCCTCCGAACGTCGTCCTGCCGTCCCGCAGGAGCGCCACCGCGCTCTGCTTCTCGGTGAGGCCGAACGCCTCGTAGTAGACGAGCTCGGCGATCGAGAACGCGTCGTGGAGCTCGATCATGTCGAGGTCCTCGGGGCCGATGCCGGCCTGGGCGTAGGCGTCGTGGGCGGACTCGTAGGTGATCTCCGGCTTCGTCATGTCGCGGAAGCCCTCCTCGACCTGGCCCGAGTGAAGGACCGACGCGGCGACGCGCATGCCGCGCGAGGCGCCGATGCGGTTGCGGGCGCGCTCGGAGGCGAGCACGACCACCGCCGCTCCGTCGCCCGTCGGGCAGCACATGAGCAGGGTGAGCGGGTCGGCGACCGGCCGCGCGGTGAGGACCTGCTCGACCGTGACCTCCTGGCGGAACTGCGCGAACGGGTTCAGGGCGCCGTGCTTGCGGGCCTTGACGCTGACGCGCGCCAGGTCCTCGACGGTGGCCTCGGTCTCGTACAGGTAGCGCGTCGCGCGCATCGCGTAGACGGCCGGCATCACGATGCCCTGCTTGACCTCGCGGTCCTCGGGGGAGAGGGGCAGCGTGCCACCGCCGAACTGGGTCAGCTTCTCGACGCCGATGACGACGGCGACGTCGATGAGGCCCTGCGTGATCGCCGTCCAGGCCTCGTGCACCGCGGTGGCTCCGCTGGAGCAGGCGTTGTCGACGTTGACCGTCGGGATGGTGCCGAGGCCGATCTCCTTGGTGATCCGCTGACCGGTCATCATGCCGCCGTAGGAATGGCCGACATAGACGGCGTCGACATCGGACTTCTGGATGCCGGCGCTCTGGAGCGCGTCGATGAGCGGTGACACCGCGAGGCCGACGTACGACGAGGTCCTGTGCTTGCCGAACGGGATCATCGCCGCGGAGATGACGTACGCGTTCTCACTCATGGGGGTTTTCCTCTCGTCCTTCGCCGACGACCGGAGCGAAGAACCAGTCGTCGCCGTCGACACCCAGCTCGACACGGATGTTCGGCTGCAGCGCCGTGGAGCCCTCGCGGATGTCCGCGAGCGTCCGGACACGGACACCGCCGTCGAGATCGACGTAGCCGATGGCGCGAACGCCGTCGCTCCCGACGTGAAGCCGAGTGAAGGAATACAGGACTCCGCTGGTGGGGAGCGCGACGCGGGAGATCTCGCGGCTGACGCACGAGCTGCACACGACCCGCGCGCCGATCATCGTCCGGCCGCACCGGTCGCAGGCCGTGCCGACGAGGCGCCGGCCTTCGGGGAAGGAGCCGAGAAGGCTGTCGCTCTCCAGGTCTGCGATCGGCGCCGACACCGGCGCCTCGGTGCGGACCGTCATGCCGTCCCTCCCGTGCTCGCGCCGGCGGCCACCCGGGCGATGGACCGTGTCGGGCACACGCTCATCGCCATCTGGACCTTGTCGTCGCTGTCGCCTTGCTGGTCGATGACGACCGCGATGCTCAGGTCGTCGAGGTCGAAGGTGTTGGGGGCGTAGAAGGTGCACTGCCCGGACCCCATGCATCGGTCGCGGTCGACCGTGAGCTCGCCCGCCATCAGTTGCCCTTCCGTTCGGTGTACTGGAGGTAGAGGTGGTTGTGCCCGCGGAACTTGTAGCTCGGCATGAGGTCCCAACGGCGGTCGTCGGCGGGGCCGTGCCGCTCCTCCGAGATCTCGATGCGCTCCGTGCGTTCGAGGAGCCGCTGGATCGAGAACACCGCCTCGGCACGTGCGAGGGGGGCCCCGGGGCAGGTGTGGATCCCCCGGCCGAACGCCAGGTGCTGGCGCGCGTTCGACCGCTTGACGTCGAACTCGGCCGGGTTGTCGAAGACGCGCGCGTCGCGACCGGCCGCCCCGTGCAGCAGTAGGACGACGGTGCCGGGCGCAAGGTCGAGACCGCCGATGCTGGTCGCCACCTTCGTGAGCCGGAAGGACCCCTTGATCGGCGCCTCGACCCGCAGGGCCTCCTCGATGAACTTCGGGATCAGCGACGGCTCCTGGCGCAGCAGGTCCTGGAGCGCCTGGTCGCCGGCGATCCGGGCGAGCGAGATCCCCAGGAGCTGCACGGTGGTCTCGTTGCCGGCGGCGAAGAGGTTCGAGGCGATCCGGGCCACCTCGATCGGCTCGGGGAGCGTGCCGTCGGGGAAGGTCGCCAGTGACATCCCGGTGAGGATGTCGTCCGTCGGGCTCTCCCGCCGCTCCTGGATCTTCTCGATGAAGTAGTCGTAGAGCCGCTCAAGGCTGTTGTGGTGCGCGACCTGGAGGTTCAGGTTGCCGAGCATCGGCCCCTGCTTGGTCGCGAGGAGTTCGAGGAGCATCGGATGGTCCGCCTCGGGGACCCCGAGCAGGTCGGCGACGGCGAGGATCGCGTAGCGCTTGCCGTACTCCCAGATGAACTCGCACTGCCCCTTCGGCAGCAGTTCATCGAGGAACCGGTCGGCCGTGCGCTTGAGGAACTCCTCGTTCTCCTTGAGGCGCTTGGGCGTGATGAGGCCCATCAGCAGGGCCCGGTGATCGGTGTGCATCGGCGGGTCGAACGTCACGATCTGGTCGTTCGACGGGAAGTGCTCGCGGTACTGCTCCAGGATGTCCGTCAGGTCGTCTCCGACCAACTCGACCGGAAGATCCAGGACGGGTCCACCGGTCCGGTTGATCGAGGAGTACACCTCGGGCTGGTGGTAGACCTGCAGTGCCTCTTCGTAACCGGTGACGATGACGACTCCGTACTTCGACTCACGCCAAACAGGGTGGTTGGCGAGCATGTGGTCGAAATACGGCACGGAGTCCGCCGCCACCGCGGCGTCGGTGAAGTAGTCGATCTCCGTCGGATCGATCTTCACGGTGCTCATCCGTACCCCTTTTCTTGCGGCGTGCCTTCGGCTACACAGGTCCGAGCCATCTTCGCTCTGTTCTGTTGTAGGAAACGCACGTACGCTTGGACGATGGCCACAGCATGATCCTGCGTGTGCTGGGTGTCAAGAAGTGAGGCCTGGATTCCGACGCCTTCGCGTGCCGAAGGGGCCGTTGGTGGCCGTTGACAGCGACTCCCGGAAGGGGCAAAATCCCAGCACTGTTGCGTTGTAGCGCATTAGTGTTCTGTTGGATGTGCGGGATGTCGGCCGATGGATTACATCCTCGCTGAGGATCCCCTCGTGTCCAGCAGACGGCGGGGTGTAATTCGGTTCCCGCCGCATTCGCTGATCCGCACAGCAGAACAACTGTCGAGGAGCAAGCGCGCTCAATGCGCCGGGCGCTGACGGGGGGCGCCTGCCCGATCGGCCGCGTCGTTCCCGAGGACCCAAGCAAGACACACGTCACTCGCCCCAGACACGAGTCCTGGGAGACATGGAGGAGAAAAGATGGCTGAGGACCTCGGTCCGGATCCGCTCGCCCCGTGGGTGCGCGATATCGCGAAAGCGCACGATGCCGCCCGGCACGTCGACGGCGTGCAGTGCCGCGGGTCGGTGGCCCTCATCGATGAAGCCGCCCGTCTTCGCGGTGTCGCCCAGGTGAGGCTCGGCAAGGCCATTTCCCTCGAGCGCGAAGTCGAGACGCGCCCTGCCCGCCTCGCCGAGCGCAGCGAGAAGGCCGAGGCCGAGAAGCGCGACTGGCAGCGACTGGGGGTGGATGAGCTCCGGGACGGTCACGGCGGCGTCGAGCTTGAGGTGCAGGTCGGCATTCACGGCCGCTACGCCCACGGAGGCGATGTCATCAAGTACGACGCCCACGGTGTCCACAACACCCACCTCGACGGGCTTGCCCACATCGGAGCCGATGCCACATGGCACGGCCCGATCCCCGCCATGGCCTCGAAGACCGACGAGGACACCATGGTGAACTGGGCGCAGCACGGCATCGCCACCCGCGGTGTCCTGCTCGATGTCGCGGCAGCGCGTGGCGTCGACTGGATCCCCGCAGAGGAGCCGGTCACGGCCGCGGATCTCGACGCCGCGCTCGCGGCGACCGGTGTCGCGCTCGAACCCGGCGACGCGCTGATCATCTACCAGGGCCGTGACCGGTACGAGGCCGCCGGCAACGTGTACCCGAGTGGCGCGGCGGCTGTTCGCCGACCCGGAATCGGCGAGGACGGCTCGAAGTGGATCGCCTCGAAGGATCCCGGCCTGGTGCTCTGGGACTTCCACGACGCGCGCGACAACCCGACCGGCTCACTCGAAGTGCACAACCTCATCTTCGCGATCGGGCTATGCCTGATCGACAACTGCCTGCTGGGCCCTGCCGCCGCCGCACTGAAGGCGGCGGGCACGTCGACGGGCCTGCTTGTCGCCGCACCGACGGCGATCCACCGGTCGACGGGCGTGATCATCAACCCGCTCCTCCTGTACTGATCCGCGAGCGAATCGGTCCGGTCCCCGCCCGGCAGTCCCGGGCGGGCACCGGACCTTTGCCGTGTCCCTTGCGCGCACAGGCGCGGCAACGCCCATGTTCTGAAGGGACCATTCATGCTCATCGGAGTCACCCGCGAGCCGACCGGGGAGACCCGCGTGGCCGCGACGCCAACGACTGTCAGACAGCTCATCGGCCTCGGGTACGACGTGGTGATCGAAGCCGGGGCCGGTGAGCTCTCGGCCTTCACCGACGCCGCGTACGCCGAGGCCGGGGCCGCCATCGGATCCGCCGCGGACGCGTGGGGCGCCGACGTCGTCCTCAGGGTCAACAGCCCGGCCCTCGGTGACGTCAGCAGGCCGAGGGACGGCGCGTACCTGGTCTCGACGCTGGCCCCCGCGCTCAACCCCGAGCTCGTGGATGCGCTCGCGGCACGGGACATCACCGTTCTGGCGATGGACGCGGTGCCGCGTATCAGCCGTGCCCAGTCCCTCGACGTCCTGTCGAGCATGGCCAACATCGCGGGCTACCGCGCGGTGGTCGAGGCCGCCCACGAGTTCGGCCGCTTCTTCCGTACGCCGGGGTGCAGAACCCGCTCTTCTTCCGGGACAACGCCGCGATGCTCTTCGGCGACGCCAAGACCAAGGTCGACGAGATCGTCAGTGCGCTGGCCGCGGCACCTGTCACCCCCGTCTTCGCGTAGAGAACTCAACCGCCGGTTTGGGGGGGGTGACGTCCCGTCAGCATCGCTGGCGGGGCCGTTTCGGTTGGTGTGCTCGACCGTCGCCGGACGAGGGACGGGTGGTAGCGCCTGCTGCCGCGGCAACGGGGGCACCCCCGCGGCTGCGAGATGGGGTGCAGCCGGTCCCGTCGATCTTGAGCTGCTGTCCGGTGACCCACCTGGACTCGCCCGGAGCGAAGGAGAGAACGGCCTCCGACGCGTCACGCGGCGACAGCCGCGGGGTGCCCATTGGGGTCTTCGCCACGAGTGCGGGGATCATGTCCTCGCGCGTCGGATTCTCGACGTCCGGCCGGGACACGTGGTACATGAACTCGTTGTTCCCGCGCGGCGACCTGTGACAGCACCGTCAAGTCGAGACCGTCCCGGATCGCGCGCAGCAGGGCACCGCTGTACGCAGTCAGCGTGCGGCGACGGGTGGCACAGGCTGATTCGCCACCTCGTGGAGCAGGCGGTCGACTTTACCCCGAATTCGCACGAGAGGATTGACAGCCGGTACCGCGTATAGGTAGTCGGCCTCGATCGCTGCGAGTGTGATCTCTGCCGCGTCCCTGGGTTCAATGGCAGGAACCGTCGGAATAGACGCTGTTGGCGCATTGGCGCCGCCGGCAGGACCCTCTTCGCGCTGCGCGCTCATGGGAGTGCGCACAATGCCCGGGCAGAGGACGGTAGCGCCTACACCTGGCGCTGAACCAGCCAACTCGGCGCGCAACGTTTCGGTGAGTGCTACAACCGCGTGTTTGGTGACGATGTAGTCGGCGATGCCGGGGACGATGGAGAGACCGGACATCGAGGCGGTGTTGAGTACGTGGCCCGAGTTCTTGTGAACGAGATGCGGAACGAACTCTCGGATACCGTTGATGACACTGCGGAGATTCAGGGAGAGCAGTCGCTCCCATTCCGCCGACGTGATCTCCCATGACGGACGCTGCCTATTGGCCGCTCCGACGTTGTTGCAGACGATGTCGAAGGTTCCGAACCGTTCGAGAGCTGTCTGGCCGAGCCGCGCGACCGATTCGGCGCTTGTGACATCGGTCGGTACGGCGACTACCTCGACGCCCAGCGCTGTCAGCTCATCGCGGGTGTCGCAGAGCCCGTTCGCGTCGACGTCGGCGATCACGAGATTGAGCCCGCGGTGTGCGAACGCCTCTGCGAGCGCCTTCCCAATGCCGCTTGCTGCGCCAGTGACGACTGCCACCTGGCCGGGAACCAGTCTGGTCACCGGACATCACTCCTTCTTCATCCTGGCCGGGCAAATCTGCCTCGCGGCCTTCAATGAAACGGTCATTATCTTCAGTGCATCGTCAGCGCACCGAGTGTGAGGAGCCTTCGTCCCAGTAGTCAAGTGGCGGAGCCGAGCTGCGCGATAAGGCGGGTTCGACTCCGAGGGACGCGGCGATCGCGGTTCTCGGTATCGCTGCGGCACGATCAAGTAGGCGCACTGTACTGCAGGGACATCACGGGCGCCGGGGTCGTGTTCGGTTCTTGCGTGCAGTCACGATCGAGGCCGGGCATGGCGCGACGGCTACCGGGAAGCTCTGTCCGGCCCGTGCTCTTGACATCGCTTGGAAGCCCTAGCCATCCTGGCTCTCTGCGTACAACGATACGATCGTTCCGCTCTAGAGAATACATCAAAGCGGCAGGACGACGGCTTCCGGAGGCTGGCGGCTACCGCCAGGGACGCCGCGATCACCCGGGCACGTCGCGCAGCCATCGGCGAGGGTCGCGGCTGTACCAAAGGAAGAAGGAGCGTTCGGTGGAAATAGTCGAGGGAACAGCTGCGGTCGTCACTGGTGCGGGCGGTGGCATGGGGCGTTCGATCGCCCTGGCTCTTGCCGGACGAGGGGTCGACGTCGTCGTCGCCGACATCGAAGGCGCCGCCGCCGAGTCGGTCGCGAAGGAGATCGAGGCGCTCGGGCGGCGATCGATCGGTGTGCAGGTTGACGTGTCGCAGCGAGACGCTGTGGAGAAGCTCGCTGACCTGGCGTACGACTGGCACGGGTCGGTCGAGATCCTCGTCAACAACGCTGGGGTCACCTTGCGCCCGTTTCGGGCGTCCTGGGACACCAGCTACGAGGACTATCGCTGGGTCATGGGCATCAACTTCTGGGGAGTGCTGCACGGCCACGCCGCCTTCGTGCCACGGATGCGAACGACCCCGGGGCCCAAGCACATCGTGAACACCGCGACGATGGGCACCACGGCCATGAGCGCCGGCCATTCCGCGTACAACGTCTCCAAGGCCGCCGTGGAGGCATTGTCTCTGACCGCACGTCAGGAGCTGCGCGGGCAGGGCATCGGTGTGTCGCTCCTGCATCCCGGCGCAGTTCGTACACGGATCACGACCAGTGAGAGGCTGCGGAGTTCTCAGAACCGATCGGATGAGCGCGGCGTGACCCCGTGGTCGACCTATGTCGAGCAGGTGACAAATCCGATTACTGACGCCAAGCCGGAAGACCTGCAGCCGAGCGGCGAGGACCCCGATGTCCCGACGACCTGGTCGGATTACATCACGCCGGCGGCCACGGGGTGGCTGGTGCTTCGCGGAATCGAGCTCGATCTTCCGCACATTCTCACCCACCCCTGCCCGAACGAGGCGTTCTTTGCTCGGGCGGAGGACATGATCGCTGGCCTGCCGGACTACACCGAATGGCCTGGCGCATCGTCCGCATCCTGATCGCCACCACCGATCAGGCCCAGGCGCCAACCGTTGGACCGCGCCTCAGGGCCGCCCGGGCGGCGCCGGCCGGCTCGGCTGGAGCAGGGCCCTGATCGAGCCAGGGTGGCACTGGGTGTCGTATGTGAGCGAATGTCAGTCGGCATTGATCTGTCGGCAAGTACCCTTTTCTGTCATTTTCTCCTCTTCAGGGTGGTAGTCGCCGCGTAATCAGGTGCGCGATGCCCTTTTCATTGGCACGCAGTGCCACTACGGTTCTCGTGGCTCCCAGGGGCGCTGAGAGCCGATCGACAGCCCGACCGAAGAAGGGATCGGACAGCGATGTTCCGGAAGATCCTCGTTGCCAACCGTGGGGAGATCGCCATTCGGGCGTTCCGTGCCGGCTACGAGCTGGGCGCGCGGACGGTCGCGGTGTTCCCGCATGAGGACCGCAACTCGTTGCACCGGTTGAAGGCTGATGAGGCCTATGAGATCGGCGAGCCGGGGCATCCGGTGCGGGCTTATCTCTCGGTCGATGAGATCGTCCGTGCGGCGCGCACGGCGGGTGCGGATGCGGTGTATCCCGGGTACGGGTTCCTGTCGGAGAACCCGGACCTTGCGCGGGCGTGCGAGGAGGCGGGCATTGCGTTTGTCGGGCCGACCGCGGAGATCCTTGAGCTGACGGGGAACAAGGCGCGTGCGGTGGCCGCGGCCAGGGCGGCCGGAGTCCCGGTGCTGGGTTCCTCGAAACCGTCCACCGACGTGGACGAGCTGGTACGCGCCGCGGAGGAGCTCGGCTTCCCGGTATTCGTCAAGGCCGTGGCCGGTGGCGGTGGGCGCGGCATGCGGCGGGTGGAGAACTCGGGGACGCTGCGCGAGTCCATCGAGGCGGCATCCCGCGAGGCCCAATCCGCTTTCGGCGATCCGACCGTCTTCCTGGAGCAGGCCGTTGTCGAGCCCCGGCACATCGAGGTGCAGATCCTCGCCGATGCCGAGGGCAACGTCATCCACCTGTTCGAGCGTGACTGCTCGGTGCAGCGCCGCCATCAGAAGGTGATCGAGCTGGCGCCCGCGCCCGACCTGGACCCGGCGCTGCGCGAGCGGATCTGCGCCGACGCGGTGAGGTTCGCCCGGCAGATCGGCTACCGCAACGCGGGCACCGTGGAGTTCCTCCTCGATCGCCAGGGCCGGCACGTGTTCATCGAGATGAACCCGCGCATCCAGGTCGAGCACACGGTGACCGAGGAGGTCACCGACGTCGATCTCGTCCAGGCGCAGCTGCGCATCGCCGCCGGTGAGACGTTGGCCGACCTGGGACTGTCGCAGAAGACGGTGCACCTGCGGGGCGCTGCGCTGCAGTGCCGCATCACCACCGAGGACCCGGCCAACGGCTTCCGCCCGGACACCGGCATGATCAGCGCCTACCGCTCGCCGGGCGGCTCGGGCATCCGCCTGGACGGCGGTACCGCACACGCCGGCACCGAGATCAGCGCCCACTTCGACTCCATGCTGGTGAAGCTGACCTGCCGGGGCCGGGACTTCGCCACCGCCGTCGGCCGTGCCCGGCGCGCTCTGGCTGAGTTCCGCATCCGCGGGGTGGCCACGAACATCCCGTTCCTGCAGGCGGTGCTGGACGATCCGGACTTCCAGGCCGGGACGGTCACCACCTCCTTCATCGAGCAGCGGCCGCATCTGCTGACCGCACGGCACTCCGCCGACCGCGGCACCAAGCTGCTGACCTACCTCGCGGACGTCACGGTGAACACGCCCCACGGTGAGCGCCCCCATCTGGTCGATCCGGCCACCAAGTTGCCCCGGGTTGCCGATACCGCCCCGCCTGCCGGCTCCCGCCAGGGGCTCGTCGAGCTCGGACCTGAGGGATTCGCGCGCTGGCTGCGTACCTCGCCGACGATCGGCGTGACCGACACCACCTTCCGCGACGCACACCAGTCGCTGCTCGCCACTCGGGTGCGCACCAAGGACCTGCTCGCCGTCGCCCCCGTGGTGGCACGGACCACCCCGCAGCTGCTGTCCCTGGAGTGCTGGGGCGGTGCCACCTATGACGTCGCGCTACGCTTCCTGGCGGAGGATCCCTGGGAGCGTCTGGCCCAGCTGCGCGAAGCAGTGCCCAACATCTGCCTGCAGATGCTGCTGCGCGGCCGCAACACCGTCGGCTACACCCCCTACCCCACCGAGGTCACCGACGCCTTCGTGCGGGAGGCGACGGCGAGTGGCATCGACATCTTCCGCATCTTCGACGCCCTCAACGACGTCACCCAGATGCGACCGGCCATCGACGCCGTACGCGAGACCGGAACCGCCGTCGCCGAAGTCGCCCTGTGCTACACCTCCGACCTGTCCAACCCCTCGGAGAAGCTGTACACCCTGGACTACTACCTGCGCCTGGCCGAACAGATCGTGGCCGCGGGCGCGCACATGCTGGCGATCAAGGACATGGCAGGGCTGCTGCGCGCCCCGGCCGCAGCCACGCTCGTCTCCGCCCTGCGCCGTGAGTTCGACCTGCCCGTACACGTCCACACTCACGACACCGCGGGCGGCCAGCTCGCCACCTACCTCGCCGCAATCCAGGCCGGCGCCGACGCGGTGGACGGCGCGGTGGCGTCCATGGCCGGCACCACCAGCCAGCCGTCACTGTCGGCGATCGTGGCCGCCACCGACCACACCGACCGCCCAACCGGCCTGGACCTGCAGGCCATTGGGGACCTGGAGCCGTACTGGGAGAGTGTGCGCAGGATCTACGCCCCCTTCGAAGCGGGTCTGGCCTCACCGACCGGGCGCGTGTACCACCATGAGATCCCCGGCGGGCAGCTCTCCAACCTGCGTACCCAGGCCATCGCCCTCGGCCTGGGCGACCGGTTCGAGGAGATCGAGGCGATGTACGCCGCCGCCGACAGCATCCTCGGCCACCTGGTCAAGGTCACCCCGTCCTCGAAGGTGGTCGGCGACCTCGCCCTCCACCTGGTCGGAGCGGGAGTCTCGCCGGAGGACTTCCAGTCCGCTCCCGACACGTTCGACATCCCCGACTCGGTCATCGGATTCCTCCACGGCGAGCTGGGCAACCCTCCGGGCGGATGGCCGGAGCCGTTCCGCACCAAGGCTCTTAAGGGCCGCGCCGCTCCCAAGCCGGTGAAGGAACTGAGCCCGGAAGACCGCGAGCTGCTGGAGAAGGAACCGCAAGCGACACTGAACCGACTGCTGTTCCCCGGCCCCACCAAGGACTTCCAGGAGCACCGCCAGGTCTACGGCGACACCGGCGTCCTGGAGAGCAAGGACTTCTTCTACGGGCTGCGCCCCGGCAAGGAGTACACGGTCGACCTCGAGCCCGGTGTCCGGCTGCTCATCGAACTGCAAGCCATCGGCGAGCCCGACGGACGGGGCATGCGCACCGTCATGGCCACCCTGAACGGCCAGTTGCGGCCGATCCAGGTGCGGGACACCTCGGTGGCTTCCGAGGTGCGGGCGGCGGAGAAGGCCGACAGGACCAACCCCGGACACATCGGCGCTCCCTTCGCCGGGGTGGTGACGCTGGCGGTCGCCGAGGGGGACAAGGTCGAGGCCGGCTCCACCGTGGCCACCATCGAAGCCATGAAGATGGAAGCCGCCATCACCGCACCCAAGGACGGGACCGTCACCCGACTCGCCATCAACGCGATCCAGCAGGTCGAAGGCGGCGACCTCCTCATTGAGCTGCGCTGACGAAACCGGTCCCCACGCCGCCCCGGTGACCTCCTCGACTACCGGGGTCAAGGAGTTCGGTGGGGCTGGCGGCGGGGCGATCCATTCAGTGTGTGGGCTGGGTGCCGCCGATGCGTTCGGTGAGGGCGGCGGCTGACTGTGTGACGAGCGCGGCCAGTTCGGGCAT